>CAXVWN010000343.1:0-4356 GCA_964263725.1 Spirosoma sp. | reverse complement strand
GGCGAGGAGAGCGAGCAGCAGATTAAAATGCGCGCCGAACGGCTGGACGTCCCTACCAGCGATTGCCACGTTATGACCGAAACGTCTACCCAAAATATCTTTCGGGTAATTGAGCACTTTGAACCGGAAATCCTGATCATTGACTCGATCCAAACGATGCAATCATCGCTGGTGGAATCGGGCGCGGGCAGTGTTTCGCAAGTGCGTGAATGCGCAGCCGAGTTCATGAAGTACGCTAAAGAAAGTGGTGTGCCGGTGTTCATGATTGGCCACATCACAAAGGAAGGTTCACTGGCCGGTCCGAAAGTACTGGAGCATATGGTCGATACCGTTCTGACCTTTGAAGGCGACCGCCATACGACCTACCGGATTCTGAGAACTACCAAAAATCGGTTTGGCAGTACGGATGAACTGGGTATTTATGAAATGCTTGGTACCGGCCTTCGGCAGGTAACAAACCCGTCCGAAATTTTAATTTCGCAACGCGACGAAGCGCTAAGTGGCGTTACTATTGGCTCTATGCTGGAAGGTAATCGACCGCTTATGATTGAAACACAGGCTTTGGTAAGTGTTGCTAACTATGGCACTCCGCAACGAAGCAGTACCGGATTTGACGCCAAACGCCTGAATATGTTGCTCGCTGTTCTGGAAAAACGAGGTGGTTTCCGACTTGGTCAGCAAGACGTTTTCCTGAATATTGCGGGTGGCTTACGCGTTGAAGATCCGGCTATTGATTTGGCCGTTTGCGCGGCTATCGTGTCGAGTTACGAAGACATTGCCATTCCGCCATCGGTGGCTTTTGCAGCCGAGGTTGGGCTGGGTGGTGAAGTTCGGGCTGTGAGCCGGATTGAGTCACGCATTGCCGAAGCGGAAAAATTGGGATTCAAACAAATGTTCATTTCCAAGTACAATCTGAAGGGATTGGACACGAAAAACTACAAAATCATTATCAAACCCGTATCCCGATTAGATGAGGTATTTCAGGGCGTATTGATGTAAAGTGCAGATAGACAAACAAAAAGCAGGAAAGATCTTGATCTTTCCTGCTTTTTGTTTACTGGGTCAGGTAATTACTTATTACTTTCTAATCAACGGAATCTGCAAATTCGTTGGCCTGTTTACTTCTGTATCAAAGCCTCGACCATCCACATTTCTAGCGCCCCAAAATAACATATCGTTCAGTACATAAATCAAATCGTACTCACCAAAGATTTGGCCTTCTGCAAGGCCGAAGGGTGCAAAAGCTTTTCGCAAAATGCTTTGTGTATTATTTACTTCCCACTTACCGAACCCTTCACGGGCAACCTGGTTCATCGCATCAGCAAACCCCTGGATTAAGGGCGTAACGTCATAACCTTCGTCTGCAATAAAGTGTACTTTTTGAGCACCGGCAGCTATTGGATGTTCACCTTGCCAAACAATATGACCTTTAAGGAGCATTTTTACCAACGGCATTTTGCCGATAGCATCGGCAAAATTAATTACTTCCAGTTCAAACTTGTCGCCTGCCAAATAAGTAAACGCCCGCTTTAAGTAAAACGGTTTCATGCTGCCATCGGCGTTTTTAGCAATGCTCGGACGTACTTCAGAAGCTATGCTTACCCAGTCTCCCAGAATAGTTTGTTTGATTTGTTCTATTGTCATTATTTTTAGATTTTGTCGTTTCGTTTTGTGCCGAAGCGCCACTAATTGTTCCAATTGTAAGAAATAGTCCTGCGAATACTGACCAACTAATTTTGTACATCACTTCACCCCTTTTGAGAAAGCAAAGTTGTTACCTTCGTCTAGAAATGACAAGTAGTCTATTTATTGCTTGCTAGTACATTTTTCTAGACTAATGGAAAATACGCGCAAAAACAAAGATTTTAACCCTAATAATTGCCCTGTAACTCATTGCCTAAACAGAATTGGGGGCAAATGGAAACCATTGATTATATACGCAATCAGCAAAAAATGTAACCGATTTAGTATGCTGCAAAGAGCAGTACCTGTCGTCAGCAAACAAATGTTGGTCAACCAGTTGAGGGAACTTGAAGAGGATGGTATCCTTGAGCGAACTATTTATGCTGAAATACCACCCCGGGTAGAGTACAAAATCACCGAATACGGTCAGTCGCTGCTGCCTATCTTATATGTGATGCAGGATTGGGGCTTGAACGATTTAAAAAGAGAAGTACTATAAATTTTGGTAAGCTACAGAATAGCCAATAGGTAATACATCCGCCTAATAAATGATTTCATTTGTGATTTAGCAAGCCGGTTAATTGGTCAACCAGCTTACTAGCGAACGACTTATAACCTAACGATAAGTTAATCACGAAAACTAGTGAACGGCAAATCCGTTTCAAACCATTCTTCGTAGCTACAGTTCCATTAAGTGGATCAAATAACTCAACAAAACAAATTAATCACGTTATGAGCTACATTAAAGCAGGTACGGACGCATCCGGCCATGACATTAAACTTTTCTATCAGGATTTGGGAACAGGATCGCCCGTTGTACTAATTCACGGCTGGCCATTAAGCAGTTCCATGTGGGATTATCAATTAGCCGAACTTCCTGCTCATGGTCTTCGTGTTATAGCCTATGATCGTCGCGGTTTTGGCAAATCGACCCAAACATGGGATGGCTATGATTATGACACCCTTGCCGACGATTTAAAAGCAGTTCTTGATGAACTGGATTTACAAAATGTAACCCTGGTTGGTTTCTCAATGGGTGGTGGCGAAGTAGCCCGCTACATGAGCCGTCATGGTGGAGCACGGGTATCGAAAGTTGCCTTTGTTAGTGCTGTAACGCCTTATTTACTCAAAACGGATGACAATCCAGACGGAGTAGATAAAGATGTTTTTGACGAGATCGCTGAAAATATCCAGAAAGACCGGGCCGCTTTTCTACAAACCTTTGGCAAGCAATTTTACGGGGTAGGTCTTCTTAACCAACCTGTTAGTCAGGCTCACCTTGATGGCGATTTTGCACGGGCTTATGTTGCATCCCACAAAGCGACGCTCGAATGTGCCAAGTCGTTTTCTGAAACCGATTTCCGCGATGATTTAACCCAAATTCAGGTTCCGGCGTTGATTATTCATGGCGATGCTGATAAAACGGTACCCATTGAAGCATCGGGCGAACGAACAGCGAATGCGCTGCCAACCGCTCAGTATATCGTGTATGAAGGAGAACCCCACGGGCTGTACATAACTAAAAAAGATCAGCTAAATGAGGACTTACTTTCGTTTATTCTGGAAGGTGTATCCGTTCGTGAACCGATAGGAAGCACTACCTTATACTAGACTTAGTTTTCGTAATAAAACAGCCCGCTTTTCTCTGAGAAGCGGGCTGTTTTATTATAATTGCCGATATGTTCTAACGTAGCCTGACGGCGTTTGCCCGGTAATATCCTTAAACTGTCGGTTGAAATTCGACAACGTTCGGAAGCCGCTCTCAAAACTAATTTGCGTGATGTTTAACTTCCCATTCATGAGCAGTTTACAAGCATGCCCGATGCGAACCTCCGAGACAAATTCGGAGAATGTTTTGTTGGAACGAGCTTTAAAATACCGGCAGAAAGCCGGAGAAGTCATACCGGCCAGATCGGCAACAGTGTCCAGACTAAGATCATCAGGAAAATGTCCCAATACATAATCGTGGACCAGTTGCATGCGGTCAGTTTCGGTTGGTTTAACAGTATTTGTATAGCCCGGACTAGTCAGATACTTATAATCGGTGGCTCGGGAGAGATCGTTCAGCAAGGTCAAAAGACTAATAACCCGCTCAAAGCCAACAGACTGGTTTGTTAAATGATGAAGGGCCGTTTCAGCCCGGTGTCGGGTATGCCCAGTCCATTCCAGACCCTGCCGAGCCTGATTGAGTAACTGCCTCAATGGAGCCATTTCCTGTTTTTCAAAAAAATCAGGCCCCAAAAAATCTTCGGTAAAGTACACCACAGTGCCGCGAGTTATCAGGTTTGAGGCCGGTTGCCGGTCAAAATAGGCCTGATCACTACGCCAGAGATGCGGTAGATTTGGGCCCAAAAAAACCAGATCGCCCGGCCCAAAGGGTTTGATCGAGTCGCCAATAAGACGTGTTCCTGTACCTTCTTCCACCAGAAACAACTGGTAATGCGGATGAAAATGCCAGTTGGGGTCGAAGTGGGGTTCCACTAGCTTTTTTACGATGAATGAAGCCGCAACGGGTTCAAGGTCTTTGCGAAGGGGCTGTTTCATTCAATTGCTGATTTTTAACACAAAAAACGTATAAACCTTTAAATATAGGTAAAAATAAAGTCAACATTCGCTAATAAAAGCCAACATACAAAATTAGCTACTAATTATATTTGTTTAATTTTTTATGGA
>CAXVWN010000342.1:0-5711 GCA_964263725.1 Spirosoma sp. | reverse complement strand
CATTGCCATACATGCCACAGACCAACAAGCCTTTATCGCCCTGAATGAGAACCCCATTTTCGCCGTTTTCGGGCATGGGTTCACCTGCTGGCAGCATCTCCGGGCGGAAGGGACGAATACCGCCATCTTCCCAGATCATTTTTACTACCGACTTATTTTTGGCCGTTGCCGGGAATTTTATTTCCACATGCGAGGATGGAGGGCAACCTTCAGGAATATACTCGGGTGTCCAGTCTTTCAGGAATACCTGACCAATGCTGGTTTCTACCTCTGTTGGATAGCCAAGTCCGAGTACCCGGAACGGTGTATCCATGATGTGGCAGCCAATGTCGCCCAGCGCACCCGCGCCGAAGTTCCACCAACCACGCCATTTGAACGGATGATAGGCAGGCGTATAGCCAACTTTTTGGGCTGGTCCGAGCCAAAGATCCCAATCCAGATCGACAGGGGTTTCGGAGGCTGGTTGCGGTACCGGAATGCCCTGGGGCCAAACGGGACGGTTGGTCCAAAGGTTAACGGTATGCACAGTGCCCAGTAAACCTTTATCAAACCAATCCACCATTTGTTTCTGCTGCGGATTCGACGAGCCCTGATTGCCCATCTGCGTAACGACTTTGTATTTACGAGCCGCTTCGGTCAGCATCCGGGCTTCATAGATATTGTGCGTCAGGGGTTTCTGTACATATACGTGCTTGCCCCGTTGCATAGCCGCCATAGCTACCACGGCGTGGGTATGGTCGGCAGTTGACACCGTTACGGCGTCAATATTTTTGCCTTCCTTATCCAGCATCTCCCGGAAATCCTTGTACTTTTTGGCATTGGGGTGCTTCGTGAAGTTCTCTTTAACGCGGGCAAGCCCCCAGTCTACATCGCAAAGGGCGACGATATTGTTGGCTCCGTTATTGTACGAATTGTTGGTATCACTAAAGCCTTTGCCGCCAAAACCAACACCGGCAATGTTGAGTTTATCGCTGGGTGCAATAAAACCCGGCCCACCCAGTACATGACGGGGCACAATAAAGAAGCTGGCTGCTGCCAGAGCTCCGGTTTGCATAAATTGACGCCGTGACGTGCCCGGCATGGAGGTGCTCCGCGTGGATTCGCCCGAGTTGGTTTGCTCAGGCGAATCCATGCCGGGAGTTGAATTATCTGTTTGGTTCATGGGAAAACGTATAGGAGTTATATTTATTGATAAAGGAATATTAAGCGAAATTTACCCAATTGGATTGTATGATTTTTGAGCTTCATCAGTTTTAGCGATCAGTGTTAGCTGATTAGTCAATGGGTAACGCGTTTGATTCAAACAATTCCCCCATCATTCTTCCGAACTCCGTTTGCCAGGGTGCGGTAATCGTAATCACTTCTGTCGTAATAGGATGCATAAACGAAATACGTTGAGCATGCAACAGCATCGTATTCATCTCGAAATGGGCCTTAAATAATTTGTTTTGCTTGTTGCAACCGTGGGGTCGGTCGCCGATGATGGGATGGAGAATATGGGCCATGTGTTTGCGCAACTGATGCATTCGTCCGGTAGTGGGGGTTAGCTCCACCAATGAGTAACGGGAGGTCGCGTGGTTGCCAAACGCTAGAGGAATTTCGGTACGCTGAAGCGTTTTCAAATGTGTAAAGGCATCTTGCTCAACACCATCATCGCGTCGGAGCGGGTAGTCAATTTCCTGCTCATCAGGTGTGTAACCGCGCACAATGGCCAGATAGGTTTTATGTACATCTCCCTCCATAAACTGTTGCTGCATAATGGAGTTCATGGATTCAGATAGCGCAAACAAAAGAATTCCGCCCGTTTTACGGTCTAGCCGATGCACTGGATACACCCGCTGCCCCAACTGGTCACGAAGAAGTTGAACGGCAAATTCGCTGGCGTCACTCGCTATATGCGACCGGTGAACCAGCAAACCATGTGGTTTATTAATAGCAACTAAATCAGTATCCTGATACAGTAGAGAAAGCGGTTGGTTGATATTTATTAATGAATTCATTGCCTGCAAATAGCACAAAAAATAAACACCGTCACGTAGCTCACGTTTTTACCTTGCCAATCAAATTAACATATCACATGCACCGTACTATACTATCCATTACCATATTGTATGGTTTCCTGATGGGTGTGTTATTCGCGCTGTTCGGGATGAAATCCGCACCTGCCGGCACACAACAGCTTGGTTTTCTTCAGATTGACATACGGGATGGGGCAACAGGAAAATCGACAGCTGTGCGCGTGCGGTTGACTCAGGCGGGTAAACCTGTAACGGGAATAGCTAACGAAGCGGTAGCTGTTTCGTATGGCTTATGGGATCATGCTGACGGATATGCTTTCCAACCCGACAGCTCGTTTTATGTGGCGGGTCGGTTTAAGCTTCAATTGCCGCCGGGCACCTATCAGCTTGTGCTGGTGAAAGGCAATGAGTATCTCAACCAGTACCACACTCTCCTGATCAGGCCGGGTAAAATTCTCCAGAAAACGTATACAATGACGCGCTGGATACACATGGCTGCACGGGGTTGGTACTCCGCCGATGATCATATTCATATCCGGCGTTCACCACGCGAAAATCAGCCGTTAATGGACTGGATTCAGGCCGAAGATATTAATGTAGGCGTGTTACTCAAAATGGGCGATTTCTGGGAAACTTATTATCCTCAGTATGCCTTTGGCGAAAAAGGGAATTATAAACGGGGAAATTACCTGCTAACATCCGGTCAGGAAGACCCCCGCACGCCCGAGCTGGGCCATGCGCTGAGTTTTGGAGCGACGGATGCCGTGCGCTACTGGCAAAACTATTATGACTACAATAAGGTATTTGATGAACTGCACAAGCGCGGTGGCCTTACCGGCTATGCGCATCAGGCCGAATCGTTTCATGGTTATCGGGGCTTAACCCTTGATGGCCTGCGTGGTAAGGTAGACATGCTGGAGTTAGTACAGTATTGCGTGTCGGATCAACCCTTGCGTACAGAACACTATTATCACCTGCTGGATTTGGGTTTTCCGCTCACGGCTACGGCGGGTTCAGATTTTCCCTGGTGCGGGCACGACCACGATCATGGCTCTCCCGAACGGTCTGCACGCATTGGCAACGCCCGCTTTTACACGTATCTCGACAAGCCGTTTAGCTATGACGCCTGGAAAGCAGGTGTGGCCGCCGGGCACACGTTTGTGACCAGTGGTCCTATTCTTGATTTTAGAGTGAATAATGCCCTGCCAGGTGATCGGGTAGCCCTAAAAAAAGGAGATAAAATAACCATCAGAGCCGAGGCTTATGGCCACCCAAAACAAACTCCGCTCGAAGTCCTGGAAATCGTCGTACACGGTAAGGTTTGGGGTCGTGTAACGAAGAATGATCCGGGGCAGTCGTCAAGTCATTTAACGATCAATATAGAATTGCCACCCGTAGTGCACGGTCTCTGGATTGCGGCCCGATGCTATGGTGATCCTAAGCAGGCGGCCCACACAACACCTGTATACGTAACCATTGATGGAGACGGGTTTCACAATCTCGAAACGGTCGAAGCGTACTTGAACCAAAGCGAATTATACCTTCGGGAGTTAGAACAGGAATTGGAGACTCACCACGACAATCCTGAGTTTCGTGCCTGGTATTATAAGAAAGGACTTAAAACGCGTATCGAGGAAACGCGTCAGGTAATCAGCGAATTGAGGGGAAAAGTGGTGGCTCATTAACGGGTATATTACCGCCCCATCCTTCATCGACATTCAGGATGTTATGGCTTTTGGGCTGGATCAATTAACTGAGGTAACCAGACCCGGAAATGAGACGTTACATCATACGTGTTTCCAGCAGAAGCATAGTCGCAGAATACCACTGATTTTGTTGGTAGGGTGGCCTCACTCTCTTTGTAAGATTCATAGGAGAAAGGGGCTTTTATCTGCAACCACATCCCTGTTTGGGGAGTGCTCACGGGTTCAAGTACGATAAAACCCTGCTTGTCTACTAATGGATTGATGGATTCATTGATGTCAGGTTCACCGGAGCGAGCGTCGCGGGCCAATACTAGTGGTCCCCGCAAAATAGCAACCGAAGCAGGTTCGCCTATACGCACAATACGGCCACGCATATCCAGACTTAGGTTAATTTGATCGCCAGCTTGCCATATCCGTTCAATAGTTGTGTACTCACCAGAAACCAGGTTGGTTACGGCCTGGCCATTTACCGTCAAACTACTTTGTGCGCTCCATGCCGGAATTCGCACCCGCAACGCAAATGACTCCGCTTTTGGCAGTGTCAATTTCAACGTGATATTTCCTGACGCGGGATAGTCGGTTTTCTGGCTCAGTTCGATTAGCTGGTTCTTGGGCGTTCGCAACTGGTAGCTACCGGCGGCAAAAAAATTGACGCTTATACCCTTCGCTGACTGCATGGCAACGGTGAGCGGAAGGGTAAATAATCCGCGCGGCCCACTCGCCACGCAACAGTTTAGGCCCATACCACACTGCTCTTCGCCTTCCAGCCGCTGACCCGCCAGAGGTGAGTATTTTGCCCAGTCTGAGCCGTCGTTTTTCATGGAGCCAAGCAAGGCGTTGTAGTACGTTTGTTCAATGGCATCGGCATATTTGGCGTCACCGGTCAGGCGCAGGAGTTGCTGACTTAATTTAATCCAAGTGGCTGTTACACAGGTTTCCTGATATTTTTTGATGGGTGATGTTTGCCACTTTTGACCGCCAAACCAGCACTCGACACTTGAGCCTGATCCAACAATATTGATTTCGGTCGTTTTAATGTTTTCCCAGGTTTGTTCCACCGCCTTTCGATAGGCTTCCTTACCCGTGATCCGATACAGCTCCAGTAATCCCTCATAACAGGACATCATTTCGTACGCTTTCATGCCCTGTTCCCAACCCCACCACGATGCAGGTTTCGGAAACCGCTGCGCCACATCTACGGTCGATTTGGCTAGTAGTTGTGGCCCGTCAGACGATTCCCACTGTTGCACAATAGTTTCCGCGAAACTTAAATAACGACGGTCGCCGGTGCGGGCGTAGAGAAGGCATATTGGTTCTAGAACGGATGTTGCCGCCATACCCCGATGATTGCCCTGTTTTACAATAAGTGCCTGACGAGTAGTTAATTCGCTCATTAACTGATCGGCAAGTTCGCGGGCGGCTGACAAGCTTCTAGGGTTGTGGAATAAATCGTAATGAGCCAGCAAACCCAGCATACAATATTTACGGCCCCAGATATCCCACTGTTCCAGTCGGTGAGCCATGGTGTAATTGCCAATATAGCCGTCCGGCGTTTGGGTGGCTATTAAATCGTTGACGGTTTTGTCGAGTATGGTTTTGAGTAGGGGATCGGGCCGATACCGGTAGGCTAAAGCGGCCGATGTAAACCACTTTCCCCAGAATTCGCCTTGCCAGCAGCGAACTTCGTCCCGATGTTTAAAGGGTTCTACCAGCCGATCTGCATCCTGAGCCATAATTCGATTCAGATAGGCTGAGTCGAGTTTGGCGGCCAGATAGCCCGTCATTTTAATAGCCTGAGCCGGGTATAGCTGATCGCTAATTTTTGGCACAACCACTTGTTGACTAAAGACGGAGACTGTTAACGTTAGCAATGTGACTACCGTTAGTAAGTGGCTGGTTCTGCGAATATTCATTTCTTGATTTGCGAAAAGCATTAAGCTGAATAAGGAATCTAGCCTACACTGACTACTCACTGAAATGAAAAAAA
>CAXVWN010000341.1:0-4472 GCA_964263725.1 Spirosoma sp. | reverse complement strand
AGACTACGGACGATGGCTCGTTTACGTAGTTCATCTACAAGAAGTTGTTCGAGCGAAAGACCACGAGACACATTCATCAGAAATTCGGCTTCAGTCAGGATATGCTCTAAATACTCAATCAGTGAGCGCGACATATTCGATTTCTTTGGCAATGTATTGTTTAAGCCGACTACTTAACGATTTTGGTGTCACAAGCTCAATTTTACGATGTAGAGAATCTTCGAAAAAGAAGGCTAAATGCATCAGGTTTTTAAATGAAGCCTGCCCAGTTTCATAGTCAACCAGCAAGTCGATATCGCTGTCAGGCCGCTGCTCATTTCTGACAAATGACCCGAACAGCCCAATTTGCACGACACCAAACGCTTTGATCTGCTCGCGGTTTAGTTGTATAAATTGAAGAATCGTTTGCTTGTTCAATTCCATAACATATTGATTTTTCAATTAATAATGGTCGCTAAAACTTAGATAACCTAATTCTCATCATTTCTTCTCCGGCATCAGTACCAGCCGAATTAAGTTCGCGCCAAAGTATTGGTTAGCAGCCTCCTTTGTACTTTCGACCGTTACTTTACTTAACTGTTCGCTCTCATGCAGCACTTCGTCTGGTGCGTCGCCATTGTAATACTGATTCTGGAGATAACCCAGCCAAAACTGATTGTCTTTTAGTTGCAGTTCCGTTTCGCGCTGGGTTTCAGCTTTGAATTTGGCGATATCGGCGGGCAAGGCTCCTTTCTGTTTCAGGTCATTTATCAGTTCCTGGGTCTTGGCAATGAGCTTTTCGACGTTTTCGGGCGCACAACCAAAATTGATGCGGAAGGTGTAACGTGGCACCGGGTATTTAGCATAGGCAGCACTGGCACCCACACCATAAACGCCACTCTCCTCTTCCCTCAGCTTTTCAATTAACTTGATTTCGAGCACTTCAGCCAACGCATCCAACTGCGTCGCCGTTTCGGGTGACCATGTCAGGTCGCCACTGTAAATTAGCTGCACAGACGATTTCGGATCAAGTCCTTTATAAACCGTCTTACTGATTTGGCCTTTCGGCGCCCGAATGCCTAAGTCGTTGAATTTCTCCGCTTTATCCGTTGATGGCAGGCCACCAAGGTATTTTTCAACCAACGGCTTTAATTTGGCTTCACTGAAATTCCCGACGAAATAAAACGTAAAATCACCCGCGTTGGCAAACCGTTCCTGATAGATTTTCAGGGAACGGTCGAGGTCTATTTTATCCAAATCCTCGGGTTTAAGCGGCTGCCGACGTGGGTTATTATTGCCCAGCGTCACCGCCACCGTATCCTGAAATACCTTTGCCGGTGTTGGCGTATTAATCTGGTTCTGTAAAGAACTGCGCTGGTTCGACAGGAAGCCCTTCACTACGTCGGTATCTTTTCGGGGCTGCGTAAAATAGCTATAGAGAAGTTGCAGGGCCGTTTCCAGATCTTTTGGAGCCGCGCTACCATTAATTCCTTCGCTCAATTCGCCCACATAAGGAAACACACTCACCTGCTTTCCCGACAAAAATTTACCCAGTTGAATCTGGTTGTACTCACCCGTGCCACCCATTGCGGTCAGCGTAGAAGCAAAACGAGCCGACATAAAGTCTTTTAAATCATACAACGATGTGCCGCCTAAACTGCTGGCAGAGAACAGAATCTGGTCATTTTTGAAATTCGTAGGTTTCAACACCACGCGAACACCGTTTTTCAGTGTCCATTCCGTCACACCAATGTCTTTGATTGGCTTCTCACTCACAATGGGCGACCCGGTTGGCTGTTTGGCTAATAATGGGCTATTCAGGGTCTTGTCTTCATAGGCTGTCAAGCCTTTTCCGGCGTCGTCGACATAACTCAGAATTTGCGCAACGGTCGGGAGTTTGGCCTTGTCTTTTTCGGGAGCCATGACAATAACAGCCCGGTTGTCGTTATGAATAAATTGGTCAACTAACGAATTCACCTCGGCAAGTTTGATACCATCCTGCTCTTTTTTCAGGAAGTTATAATAAAAATCAATGCTTGTGTAGGGTGCTTTGTCCGTAAAATTCTGGACGTACTCATTTACATAATTAACCGAGCGGGTCTTGTCACGTTCGCTGTAAGCCTGCTCTACATTTGTCATAAACTCCTGCTTGGCACGGACCAGTTCGGTCGTTGTAAACCCAAATTGTTTTACACGGGCATTCTCGTCAAGTACCGCCCGAATCGCTTTTTCCACATTGCCTTCTTTGGCTACAGCGATAGACGTAAACGCGTCGAGATTACCCAGAAAGTCGCTGTAATTACTGTAGCCGCCCAAAAATGGCGGATCGGCACGTTGCGTTAACTCCTGAATCCGGTTGCCAATCATGGTGTTAAACAGCCCGCGTTTTATGCTTTCCCGCAAATCATTCAAGGTCTTTTCTTTGATTTCAGGCCGTTTGTAAATTACCTGAACGACTGTGTTTGGCTGCTCAGGATCAGTTACAATAACCACTTTCGTGTCTTTGTGTGCCGGAATCTCGTATTCTGTTCGGGGTTTTTCGGATTTTACCGCTGGAATTCGGCCGAATTTTTCGCGGATAATTCCTTCTACCTGTTCCATGTCGAAGTCACCAACAGCGATGACGGCCATGAGATCGGGACGATACCAGTCTTTGTAAAATTGCAGTAAGGTTTCGGGCTTGAACGTAGTCAATACCTGCTCTGTTCCGATGGGAAGTCGTTTGGCATACTGCGAATCATTCAG
Organism: Spirosoma sp.; assembly: GCA_964263725.1. Lineage (GTDB taxonomy): Bacteria > Bacteroidota > Bacteroidia > Cytophagales > Spirosomataceae > Spirosoma. The sequence continues at coordinate 1,748 of CAXVWN010000341.1, read as the reverse complement.
CAGAGCGGGAAAATATTTATCGCGCATCCGCTGACCAGCGCCCCGACCGAGTCGCCGTTCTTCCAAAATAACACCTCGCTCCTTGTCGACTTCAGCGGGGTCGATGGTTGCATTGTGCGCCCAGTCTTCCAGAATTTGAAACGCTTTATTGAATACGTTGACCGAATCTGTCGGAACGGGCAATTGATAAACTGTTTCATCGAATCCCGTGTAGGCATTCAAATCGGCCCCAAATCGAACGCCCGACGATTGAAGGAAATTAACTAATTCGTTCTTTGGAAAATTCTTTGTGCCATTGAACTCCATATGCTCCATGAAGTGCGCCAAACCCTGCTGATTGTCATTTTCCAGCACCGATCCAGCCCGAATCACCAGCCGCAGTTCGGCTCGATTTTTCGGCTCGGCGTTTTTGCGGATGTAATACGTCAGCCCGTTCGGTAGTTTGCCAACTTTCACATCGGGATCTAAGGGAATAGGACTAGTCAGCGAAACAGCCGGTGCGGATTTAGACCGTGACGATGCAGCTGATTTAATTTTCGGCGTGGGTTGAGCCAGCACTAGTGTTGCGCTGAGTAACAAACTCAGGCATAAAGGGAAACGTACCATCCGGTCGCTTAAATTGGGTTGTGGTCTTTGTAAATGAAATACGGAACAATAACGTTTTGGGTGGCCGAATCGTTTATCGTTTCCAAACCAGAAGTATCCCCACCAGCACCGACGCAAGAACGGATAGCCAGCAGATTACAATGACCCATTGGACCGGAATCTCCCAATGGCGCGCATGAAGCGTTACTATTTCGTCGTCGGTTTCAACAACGCCATAAAAATTTCGTATGCAGAAATCGTCCCAATCCGTATAATCGGCGAAGCAGGCAAGGGAATCCAAAAAAGGTTGTGAAGGAATAGCCGACGATTCCCAAAACGCCTGCAAATCAAGGGCGTCTACGCGCCGATGTGTACGGGCAAACACAAGTTGACTCAGAAACTCAAAATCGCGGAAACGCCAATGGGACGGTTGTTCCCAATGGAGGATGCGTTCGATTTGCTGTTTGAGGTCGTTGGTATGACGTGTCACACCTTAATAATACAAATTTTCTGGCAAAAACTCTCCGAGTCAACTCTTCAGGGAGCGCTTATTCACCCCCTAAAAACTCCCGAATAGCCCGAGGGAAATTCTTGCCTTCGTGCCCCGACCGACTCAGTTTAACCAACGCGAACCGTTGCAAAACATCAAGTTGAAGCCACTGCTGAACCGTTAAGGGAGTACATTCATAGTCAAGAGCTTTCTGCTGAACCTCACCGGGAACGTTATCCAGCAATTCCCAGACCGCATCGACCGCGCTCAGTTCGCTAACCCGGTGCTGGCAACGTAGCTGAACAAGTTCAATCAGATCAAGTCGATATTGAGCAATTTCGGCGCGTGTATAGCAAGGTTGTTCGGCCAATCGGGCTTTGTCGGCAACGGTGAGTTTAACCCACTCGTGAAGTTTTAGCTTAATACCACACGTATCAAGTTTATAGCGAACGACCATTGGAATACAACGTAGCGAATCGACAAAATCGCTCTCAAAGGCAAAGAAAACGGGAGCAATAGCAGCTGGTTTCATTGAGAAGACTATTTTATAACATACTTATAATCATCGCTTTACATTTACGTCAAGGCTGTTTTTTCTGTCATGGCTCCGGCCACCCGGTCCGACGTCAGGAGGAATCTTAGCGTTGCCTACAAGGAGAGTTTAACCAAATCG
>CAXVWN010000340.1:0-67050 GCA_964263725.1 Spirosoma sp. | reverse complement strand
AAATAGGCCGTCTGCCAGGTCGAATCTCGCGGGATAAAATAATCGGGCGTAATGCCACCTCCGCCGTAAACCACCCGGCCACCATCCGTTTTGAACTTCAGTTTCGGATCATTTTTAATGGAATCAGCAATGTAGTACTCGCCCCGTTTCGAGCGAAGTTCAAGGTCTTTTTCGTAATCACCCTCGTGACCCGGTACGTATGGTTTTTGGATGCTTCGACCGCTGGGTGTATAGTATCGAGAGATGGTCAGCCGTAGTTCAGAGCCGTCGGACAGTGTTACCGGCATTTGCACCAGTCCCTTACCAAACGACCGACGACCAGCAATCAGAGCACGGTCATGATCCTGCAAAGCACCCGACACAATTTCTGAGGCCGATGCACTGCCCTCATCCACCAGCACCACTAAGGCGCCTTCCTCAAACTGGCCCGCAATGTGGGCGTAGGTTTTGCGATCATAGCGATTATCTTTCCCATCCGTATAAACCAGCAGTTTATTACCCGAAATAAATTCATCGGCAATATTGGTAGCACGGTCCATGTAGCCGCCGGGGTTATTCCGCAAGTCCATCAGGAGCTGCGTCATACCCTTCGCTTTGAGCGAGGCCAGCGCCGTCTTAAACTCGTCGTACGTCGTTTCGGAGAACCGGTTGATTTTGAGGTAGCCGGTTTTGGCATCTATCATATAAGCCGCATCGACAGAATAGGTTGGAATTCGGTCGCGTGTTATGGTAAATTCTTTAGGCTGTTTATCGCCCTTCCGCAGAATAGTTAATTTGACGTCAGTACCGCGTTTGCCACGAAGAGCTTTGAAAACGGCACTATTTTCAATTTTCCCGCCCGCTAGCGCTTTATCATCTACCTTGATAATCTTGTCGCCACTCATAATGCCGGCCGCTTCTGATGGGCCACCCGCGAGTGGCGTCACTACATACACCGTGTCTTTGTAAACATTGAACTCTACACCGATTCCATCAAACCCACCTTCGAGTTGCGACCGGGCCGCAACAGCATCTTGTGGATTCATATATGCCGTGTGCGGGTCAAGTTTTTCAAGCATTTTCGTGATCGAAAAATCGACTAGCTCATCCGTATTAACCGAATCAACATAGTTATTTTCAATAAGTTGTAAAATTTCCCGGTACTTGGTGTAGCCGCGTCCAATATTGTTCAGGCTTTTAGTCCCGCCAAAAAACGTTGCCCCAATGAGCATTCCACCAGCTAGTGTAATACCCAATAGCATCGGTATTCGAACCGTTGCTTTATCGTTCTGAATCCGATTTCCTCGCCCATCAACTGCTTGACCGCCCGGTTTATTGGCAGCGTTATTATCTCCCTCCATTCGTTCGTCTCGTAAGTGGTATTATCTATACTCCCATAACGTTTTGAAGGTAGCGAAATGTTTGCCAGAAAGGTTATATGATGTTAAAAAAATAGGGACCGCTAATTGGAGGTGATTTAGTGTCTCTGTTGAATAGTATTTTCAGCCACCATTTCTTCTTATTTTACACCAACGCTTCCCAGAAAGTATTCTTACTTTTACGGTGTAGCCTGTAAATAGTTTACCCCTATTCCTTATGTTTGTTCATACCGTTTTTTTCTGGCTTCAACATCCCGAAAGCCAGGACGATCATACCGCCCTACGGGCCGGTCTTGAAACCCTCAAAGCCATAACCGAAATTTCTGCTGCCTATGTTGGTACGCCCGCAGAAACCCGTCGGCCGGTTATTGATCATTCCTACGACTTTTCGCTAACGTTTGTCTTTGCCGATAAAGCCGCTCACGATGTTTATCAGACCCATCCAGTGCATTTAGCCTTTGTGGATACCTGTGCGCACCTCTGGGAACGTGTGCAGATTTATGATGCGGTAAGTTAGTCGGGAGTATGGGGGGCGGAGCAAGGAACGTTGGTTTATCCCGGCTCCATGCTCCCGTCCCCATGCTTTACACTAACACCTCGATTTTCATATCTATATTCCCTTTTACGGCTTTAGAATATGGGCAAACCACGTGAGCACTTTCGGCCAATTGCAGAAGTTGGTCATGGTCCATATGCGGAGCCTTAACGGTGATTTTCCCCGACAGAAACATGTTATTTCCGTCTTTGTTAAGGGAAATGCTAACCTCAACGGCATGTTCGGGCAGAATAACTTTCCGGCGCTCAGCAACCGCCATCAACGCGCCATTGTAACAGGCGCTATAAGCTGCCGCAAATAACATTTCGGGATTTGTTGCACCGCCTTCGCCGTGCATTTCTACTGGCCGTTTAACAGCCAATTCTAAAATACCATCAAGCGATTTAACATCGCCTTCGCGCCCGCCGATATTACTAACGGTGGCAGTATACAGGGTTTCCATGAGCTGATTTTTGTTATTTATTATTCGTCACCGAATCGGTCGAACGTTACCATATAAACTCAAAAATCCTTACTTGTTCACAAATGGTTATTTATTTCCCACGATCAAACCAATGTATAAAAGAAGCGGGCATTGGCTAAAAATAATGGCCCTCTTAAACGTTTTCAGAATAAATAATAACACAAGGGCAAGCTATTTGCTTTGATTTATATGGCTAGTTAAACACTTACTAAGTTAGTTATTTACAGCCGTTGGGGTGTTTACCGACATTCAATCATTTTAAACTACCTTTGTCTTAGCAGTTTATTTGAAACAAAGCCGCAATAGACCGGGTTGAGCCGCGTTTTTCGTACGTATGCATCACGACACGCTGACCAACATGACTTCATTGTATATATCTTATCGAAGCCGTCGACTACTTATTGGGTTGGCAGCAGGTTTGGGACTGCTGCTATGGCTTTCTGCTATGCCCGTTGTAGCCCAACGCAAGCGCGACAAAGCCGATACCGCATTGGCTAAACCTAGCTCTGTCTCAACGACAACCGTTCGAATGGAAGCCGAAACGCAGTTTACAGAAGGCGTTCGGTATATGATGACGGATGAGCCGACAAAAGCCATTACACAGTTTGCAAAAGTGCTGCAAAAAGATCCGAACAATGCAGCAGCACAGTACGAAACGGCCAATGCTCTGGTCAAAACGGGCAAAACAGCCGAAGCCATTTCCTATGCGGCAAAAGCTCACTCGCTGGATGTCACGAATAAGTTTTATTCCCTTTTGCTGGCGGAATTGTACGTTAAGCAAAAACGCTATGGAGAAGCCGAAGATCTTTACGAAACGCTGCTAAAAAAAGGCCCCGAAAATGCCGAATACGGTGTTGAGTTGGCGGCTATCTATTTATTTAATGACAAGCCCGACAAAGCGCTGGATACCTATAATAAAGTTGAACGCGAACTGGGATTGAATGAAGAAATTACCCGCCAGAAACAGCGCATTTACCTCAAACAAAATAAAATAGACAAGGCCGTTGAAGAAGCGGAAAAGTTAGTGGCCTCAGAGCCATCTGATCCCGACTACCTGCTCGAAGGTGCGGAATTACTCATTGCCAATGACCGCACCGAACAGGCTATCACTTGGATTGATCGGGCACTTAAATTAAATACCGACCTCCCTCAGGCCCATGTTTTGCTGGCAGATATCTACCGCAAAAAAGGCGATATGGCTCGGGTAAGTAAAGAACTGAATCAGGTTTTGGCCAACCCAAATCTTGAAGCTGGTCTGAAAGCCCGAATCCTCTCCAGCTACGTGGGTATGACAGGCACTAACTCAGCGGCTCAGCAGGATGCTCTGGGCATGGCGCAGAATTTAGCAAAAACGTCGCCCAACGACCCAAAAACACAGGTAATGTTAGCGGACTTGCTGATGCAGCAGGGCAAGAAAACCGAAGCCCGCGACGCCTATGCAAAAGCGGCCCGGTTAGATGGTTCTATTTATGAGGTTTGGGGCGCATTGTTGCAATTGGATGGTGAGTTGAATCAGGTCGACAGTTTGCTGGTACACTCCGATAAAGCGCTGGAAGTATTTCCAACTCAAGGATTATTCTGGTACTCCAACGGCTCGGCCAATCTCTATAAACGTAAGTATCAACAAGCGGTAGATGCGCTGGAAGAAAGTCAAAAGCTACTGGCGGCTAGTTCGAACAGTGAGTTGAGAAAAGGAATTTCGGCCCAGTTAGGAGATGCTTATAATGGTCTTGGCGATCATGTTAAATCGGATGAGTCCTATGAGGCAGTTCTGAAAGTAGACCCTCTTAATGACCACGTCCTGAATAATTATAGCTATTTTTTGTCGCTGCGTAAAGAAAATCTACCCCGCGCAATACAACTGGGCCAGAAGCTCGTTGAACGTAATCCAACTAACGCAACCTATTTAGATACGTACGCCTGGGTGCTGTATGTCTCTAAAGATTACGCTCAAGCCAAACAATATCTTGAAAAAGCACTAGCCGACACCGCTAATGTAAGTGGGACTATTATTGAGCATTATGGTGATGTTCTTTATCAGCTTGGTCAGCCAGACAAAGCGGTGGAGCAGTGGAAACAAGCGAAAGCAAAAGGCGGTGCCAGCCCCGATATAGAGAAGAAAATAACCTCTGGCAAGTTATAATCAGTGATTTGTATATAACGAATGGTGGCTACCAAATGAAAACTGGCCACCAGCAACAAAGCACTGGCCACAACCATGTATGAATAAATACCTATTGTTTGCGTTCCTGTTGGGCGTGCTATTAAGTTCGGAGGGCTGTCGACGGCATCATATGTCGCACGGCACTGGGCCATCCTTGGTCTCGTCTGCTCCAATCGATTCAACCACTGCCGTAAATTCGACACCAAAACTCCCCGTCGATTCATTAGTAGCTCCTCACATAACTCGACCCGGTATTGACGAAGCCCGCGCCAACGTCGCCGAAATCGATTTTCGCTATCTGGCAGCCAAGTCGAAAATTTCGTTTAAAAGCCATCAGCAGGATATTGATAATGCTAATGTCAACATTCGGGTTCGGAAAGATAGCCTGATTTGGATGTCGGTTTCTAAGCTGGGAATAGAGGCCGTTCGTGGCTTGATCACCCGCGATTCCATCACGATTATTGACAAGATTCACCGCGAATACTCAGTTTACGATTTTCCCGCACTAAGCAAACAGTTCAACTTCGACATGAACTTCGATTTGCTTCAGGCCCTGATTGTTGGCAATCTGCCATTACCCAAGCGCCCGGCGCAAAAAATCAAGAATGAGCGCGACTATCTTTTGTTACGGCAGAGTGAGGGTAAGGTTCTGGTTGAAAATTACATTGGCGAGCAGGATCGGAAGTTAAAAAAACTGATGGTGACTGAGCAGCCAACCAAGAATACACTACGGCTGGATTATGAGGATTTTACTTCACTCAGTAATTTCCTATTTCCTTACACCAGTTTGGTTACGGTAGATTATAAGTCGCAGACAGATGGGCAGTTCTATCAAACGCTATTGCGCATCAAGCATAATAAAGTTGAATTGGTTGATAAAAATCCGGGATTCCCATTTACAATTCCGTCTAATTATACCCGTCGACCATAAGTTTATTTGTTGGCTTCAACCCTATGCACCCCAAATTTCTCCACACTTCTTACACTATTCACTGGTCGGTCAATATCCTGATCCTGTTTTGTTGCCTATGGCCAACGACAGTGATACGGGCACAACAAAGCGTGCGCGACCGGCAGGTTTTGGAGAAAGAAAAAAAGCAGAATCTGGAGAAAATGACCCAGATTCGGACAATACTAAAACAAACGGCTTCGGAGAAACAAGCTGGCTTGGGCCAGTTAAAAGCGCTTGACCAACAGATTCAAACCCAGTCGCAACAAATTGGCCTGCTCAATAAAGATCTTCGACTAACCGAATCCGAAATTAGTGAACTTCGGCAGGCAAGCACAACGCTCACAAAAGACCTTAACAAACTCCGGGCCGAATATGGCTCTATGGTTTATGCGGCCGATAAACGGCGACAACAGGTGAATCCGTTGGGTTTTTTGTTTGCCGCCGATAACTTCAATCAACTCGTTGCCCGCTACCGTTATTTACGCCAATATTCCGATGCCAGACAAAGTCAGGTACGGCAAATGAGCAATGTCAAAACAATGTTGCAGGGGAAGCAACAGGCCACGCAGCGCAAACGTCAGGAACAGAAAAATACCATTGGAGCGAAAGTAGATGAGACAAAAAATCTTGAAACATTAAAGACGGCCAAAAACGAGGTAGTTAAGGAGTTAAGTCAGAAAGAAACAGAACTCAAGACCGAACTCGCCGAAAGCCGCCGGGCCGTTGGGCAACTTGAAGCATTGATAAAACGTCTGATCTTGCGCGAAGCAAAGGAGCGCGCTGAGCGGGAATCCCGTGAACGCGCCGAGCGTGATCGAATTGCCCGGCTTGAGACGGCCCGAAAAGCAGCCGAACGCCGACGTGCAGAAGAAGCTATTGCTGCTGCCGAGAAAGCCGGAGAAAAACCTGCTCCCGCTGACGTAGCTAAAATTGAGCGCCCGGCCGAGCCGGAACCGGCCGCGAAAAGACCCGACGAACGGCGCAACAATAACCTCAACGACGAAGAAACTGCCCTGGCGTCATCCTTTACAAACTCGCGAGCGCATCTGCCGTGGCCCGTCACAAAAGGGTTTATTTCCGACCACTTTGGCCGTAAACCCCACCCTGTTCTAAGAGGAATATTCGTTGAAAACCAAGGCGTTGATATTCAAACAAATGCTGGTGAAGGCGTTCGGTCGGTGTATGACGGTATTGTGCAGGACGTAGCCAATATGCCCGGTATGAATAATGTCGTAGCCATTCAGCACGGCGACTATTTCACCGTCTATGCCAAACTGCGTAGTGTATCGGTGCGGGTTGGGCAACGGGTGAAAGCCCGTGAATCTATTGGCACGGTGGCAACCGATAAAAATGGCGTTTCAGAAATCCAATTTCAGATCTGGAAGGAGTTTACTAAACTCAATCCGGAATCGTGGCTAAATCCAAGATAAAGCTAGTTGTAAAGTTAATGCGTCTATGCAGTTGTAACTCTACTAAGTTGCTTTGCCGGGCCTAACTTTACAACCTTATACCTGTAAGAATGTCCATTCACAACCCAGACATCAAGCGCGTTACGACGCACACCATTCAGGAACTAAAAAATAAGGGTGAGAAAATCTCAGCCTTAACGGCCTATGACTATTCAATGGCTCAGGTTGTCGATGCCGCTGGCGTCGAGTTGATTCTGGTGGGCGATTCAGCCTCAAACGTTATGGCAGGTCATGAGACAACGCTGCCTATCACGCTTGACCAAATGATTTATCACGCCAGTTCGGTCGTGCGCGGTGTTAAGCGAGCGTTGGTAATAGTCGATTTGCCATTTGGCTCTTATCAGGGCAATTCGACCGAGGCTTTACGCTCGGCTATTCGGATTATGAAAGAATCTGGCGCCCATGCCGTAAAAATGGAGGGCGGTCTGGAAATTAAGGAATCAATTGTACGTATCCTGAGTGCCGGTGTTCCTGTAATGGGGCACCTTGGCCTGACGCCACAATCCATTTACAAGTTTGGAACCTATGCCGTACGAGCTAAAGAAGAGGCCGAAGCGCAGAAATTAATAGAGGATGCCCATATGCTTGAGGACATTGGCTGCTTTGGAATAGTACTCGAAAAAATTCCGGCTGCATTGACAAAAACTGTGTCTAAAAGCCTGACTATCCCAACGATCGGTATTGGTGCCGGACCAGATGCCGACGGCCAAATTCTGGTTATTCACGATCTTTTAGGCATCACCAATGAGTTCAAACCGCGCTTCCTCCGCCGGTACGCCAATCTACATAAGATTATGACCGAAGCCATTGCACATTACGTAGACGACGTGAAAACCAATGACTTCCCGAACGAGAAAGAAGCATATTGAGTTAAATAGTGCGGACGGGACTACCGTTGCGTAAGATTGCCATGCGGTGGAAGTCCGCAGTATTAGTCAAAATGCGGAGTTTTATCGGAATGCCGCATCACCACATTACTTATGAACAAGAAACCATTTCAGGTTATTTACGAAGATAATCACTTACTCATTGTTAATAAAGATCCGGGCATTTTGGTACAAGGTGACCGCACAGGGGACGTTACATTGCTTGATGTATTAAAAGACTATGTCAAAGAGAAGTACAATAAACCAGGCGAAGTTTTCTTAGGATTGGTTCACCGGCTCGATCGTCCTGTGAGTGGGCTAGTCGTGTTTGCCCGCACGTCGAAAGCGCTGGAACGTATGAATGAAATTTTTCGAAAGCGGCAGGTACAGAAAACCTACTGGGCCGTCGTTCGGCGAAAACCACCCAAAGATGCCGATAAACTCATAAACTGGCTTATAAAGGACGAACAAAAAAACCAGGTAACGGTCTACGATAACGAGGTACCCAATTCGCTAAAAGCTGAACTCTCTTACCGGGTGCTTGGTAAGATTAATGAGCATTATCTGATAGAAGTAAATCCAATTACGGGTCGGCCGCACCAAATTCGAGCGCAATTAGCTCATATAGGTTGTCCTATTCGAGGTGATATCAAATACGGCTATGACCGGGCTGTTGCCGACAAGAAAATTTATCTTCATGCCCGGCGGTTATATTTTATTCACCCCGTAAAGCAAGCTGGAGCGCCAGACCGACCACTCATCTGCAAAGCGGCTTTACCTAATGATCCTTTCTGGGAAGAGTTTCTGGATTTGGATGACGAAAACTATAAGGACAAGAATATAGACTTCACATTTGAGTAAACTTAGGATTAAGACTCATCTCAAAGTAAAGGGCCGCACTCTCTGATCCCCAGAAAATGCGGCCCTTCTTATATATAAACTATTGTAAATCAGTGCTCAGTCAGTGTAGACGTAGTGCTTTGTTCAACAGGCGCTATATCCGAGATAATCTGCTCCATCACACGTTCAACCATTTGTATAATCCCGCGTAGAGCACCGAATATTATACATAACGGCAGAATAATGGGTAGGAAGAAAACCCACTGAAAAATCATATACAAACGAAAATTTCTCATCGATTTAAGGGATAATTTTAAAGTTAAGTTTACGGTTATGAGAAAGTGTTTACTTTACTAAAAGGGCTTGGCTAACATTTCTGTTCATATTCAAAATTAACCTTGTCTTAGTACAAAAACAAGTCGGATCTGAAAAAGTTTGGTATCGAATATATTAACTTTTGCCCATAAACCAGTAAAGTTGTTGTCACTTTGAGAACCTATCCACTTATTCTCAATTATTGTGCCAATCCTTTAGTGTGCTAAATTAAGTTAATGAGCGATACAGCTAAGATATAAACTCTAGCTGGCATTTCCATAACGTTACACACTAAATAGTAAGTGTTCTCAATCTTGGCAGAATATTATTTCTATATAATTCATTAATCAATGTATTTTTATTTTGTAGTATTACCTTTTAAGTGGGCATAACATAAATTAGTAGCTGCTGTTTAAACAATAATTCATCTATAATTTAAAGGTGATACCACATTTAGTAAGAGATAAAAAATGGGCGGGGTGGTTGGAAAGTAGAAAATCTACTAGGCAAACTCTTTCTTCTTTCCAACCACCCCGCCCGCTTTTATCAGGTTTCGCTTTTTATTTCAACGTTGCCACCGCGTCTTTAATACGCTGTATGGCTTCGACTAGTGATTCGTCGGATGCGGCTGTTGAGATACGCAGGCAATCAGGAGCCCCGAATCCAGAACCAGCAACGGTTGCAACATAGGTGGTATTAAGCAGCCACGATGCAAAATCGTCAGAATTTTTGATCGTCGTCGTACCATCCGATTTGCCATAATAATAGCTGATATCGGGGAAGGCGTAAAAAGCCCCTTCAGGAATGTTCGTGCGAAAATGTGGTACGTCTCTAAGTAGTTTCACAACTAAATCGCGCCGACGGTGGTAGGCTCTAGCCATCTCTTTCGATGGTTCCAGTGTTCCGTTCAAGGCAGCAACCGTAGCTTTCTGAGCAATAGAGTTTGTGCCGGACGTAACCTGGCCCTGCAATTTCTCTACGCCATCAGCAATCCATTTTGCCGCACCGATATAGCCAATGCGCCAGCCCGTCATAGCATATCCTTTGGCAACGCCGTTAACCGTGATCACGCGCTCAGCAATTTCAGGAATCGACCCCATGCTGAAATGGCCTTCAGTGGTGAAGTTGATGTATTCATAAATCTCATCAGCCAGCACGTGAACATTTTCGTGACGAGCAACAACCTCGGCAATAGCGCGAAGTTCGGCTTCAGAATAAATTGACCCCGTTGGGTTATTAGGCGACGCATACATCACAATTTTGGTCCGGTCGGTAATGGAGGCTTCAAATTGTTCTGGTGTCACTTTAAAGTTATTTTCAAAACTACCATCAACGACAACTGCCTTGCCCTCAGCCAGTTTTACCATTTCGGAGTAACTAACCCAGTAGGGCGAGAAAATAACCACCTCATCGCCGGGGTTGATTAACACCTGAATAACATTGGCCAGGGAGTGTTTAGCACCGGTTGAAACGACGATATTTTCGGGTTTCCAATCGATATTGTTGTCGCGCTTGAACTTATCGGCAATGGCTTTGCGAAGATCAGGATAACCAGCCACGGGCGAATAGCCATGAAAACCATCATCAATGGCCTTTTTGGCCGCGTCGCAGATGTGTGCAGGGGTTTTAAAATCCGGCTCTCCAACGCTGAGGCTAATTACTTTGTGACCCAGTGCGGCCAATTCACGGGCTTTTTTGGTCATCGCCAGCGTGGACGATTCTTCCAGCGCGTTAATGCGGTCGGCTAACAAACTCACGGTGTCAAGCGTGGCAGACATAATCGGGAATGTTTTATGAAAATGATAACAAACTGACCGCTCTGGCGGTCCGGCGCAAAGGTATTACGTTTTCAGTGGAGGGGCGAGGATTTTGAAGAATTAAAAATTGTTTACTTTGTAGTTTCCCCTCTATTTGTGTTGTTATTCGTTTTATAAGATTAGACTACTTGTCCACTATGAGTAAACTTTTACAATAAATAGCATGTTCAACATAATAGCAAGACGTACCTTGCTTGACTACTGCAAACAATATCCATTGGCGGCAAATGCACTGAAACAATGGTACGCTGAGTGGCGGGAGCGTGAATTTGCGAATTTCAACGAATTAAAAGCAGTTTATGGCTCTGCCAGTATAGTTACCGATGACCGAGTAGTTTTTAATATCATGGGTAATAAGTATCGGCTAGTTGTGCGAGTGGTATTTGATTACAAAACCATCCAAGTTAAATGGTTTGGCACACATGCTGAGTATGACAAAATTGATGTAACGACCATCCAATACGAATAGCTATGAAGCTGAAGCCGCTCAAGACTGAACAAGATTACGATGTGTTAATGGCATGGGTTGACAAGCAATTCGATAAAAAAACATCCCCCAATAGCTCAGATGGAGAGACCGTCCAAATAGCTTTATTACTTATAAAAGCCTACGAAGACGAATATTATTCGGTTCCTGCTCCCGATCCAATTGAGGCTATTCGGCTCAAAATGGACGAGAAAGGGTACCGCAACAAGGATTTGGTTGGGAAAGTCGGCAGTAAAAGTTACATATCAGCTGTATTGAACCGGCGCAAGCCACTCACACTCGAAATGGCTAAGTTCTTCCATAAAGAACTAGGCATACCAGCGAATGTATTACTAAGTTGATTTTTATTCGTTGGACAGAAACAGTGTCACCTCACTCCTATCTTCACATTCTGCCAATAGTTCGCGCGTTGTTTTATGCAAGATGGGATGGATAAAATCCGGTGCAACCTCATCTAATGGCACCAGCGTAAAGCGTCGCTGATGCAGATACGGATGCGGAATTGTCAACGTATCGGTTTGCAGAATAAACTGATCGTAATACAAAATATCAATATCAATCACCCGTGCGCCCCATTTCGCTAACCGAACGCGGCCAAGCTCCTGCTCAATAGCCTGCGTTTGCACCAATAATTCTTCGGGCTTCAGTTTCGTGTCAACCGTCAAAACCTGATTCAAATAATCAGGTTGATCCGTAACACCCCAAGGTGCTGTTTCGTACAAACTCGATTGCTGAACCACCGTCCCAACGCGTTCGGCAATCAGATCAATAGCTCGGTTCAGCATTTGGATGCGGTCGCCTAGGTTCGTACCGAGGAGGAGGTAAATCATAGTGAAAGAGTGAAAGAATGAAAGAATGCATATCTGCGCAAAACACTCTTTACACTCTTTCATCATCAGTAGTCTTTAAGTGCTTTGATGCCGTAATAGGCTTTAATAATTTCTTCGCTAGGTGTTTTAGCGGGACGAATAATGCGGAAACCAACAAATGAGGCAGAGGTTAACCACCAGTCCGATTTAGGACTTTGCGGATCGAGCGCTTTCCAGGCTGGGGCCGACGGTGTCCGGGCTGCCGATCGCAGAATTTCGGGTTCGTCGTCCCACGATCCACCCCGTACGGCATTAGGGTAAAGCGCGGTCGTTGGCGCATAGGGTTCTTTTATTTTTCCACTGGCAACCTCTTTGTAGTAGTCGGCAATATACTGATCCTGAGTCCATTCCATCACGTTGCCATGCATATCGTACAGACCGAACGAATTGGGTTTTTTAGTACCCACTTTCTTGTAGCCACCATCGCTATTACCGGTAAACACCGCGTATTCGCCCAATTTTTTAACGTCGTTACCAAATGAATACGCTAGCGTAGCATTTTTATCATTCCCCCGGCAAGCATATTCCCACTCGGCCTCGGTGGGCAGCCGGTAGAAAACGCCTGTCTTTGCATAGAGCCAGGCACAAAATTTAATGGCCGCATACTGGGTCATGTTGATGGCTGGATAGCCCGCCCGACCCATGCCAAACGACATATCCACGTAGGGCGGGCTAGGCCGTGTAGTGGCATCCGTTTTGGTCAGATTCGCGTCGGATTCAGTATATTTTGTCGCCATTTCTTTCTCCATATTCGTAAAGGCAAACAAGTCATAAAGATCCCACGTTACTTCGTACTTGCCTATGTAAAATGGCTCAATAGTTACGCCGTGCTGAGGACCTTCGTCAGATTTGTGCCCTTTCTCATTGGATAGGCTGCCCATCTGAAATTTCCCACCCGGAATGGCAACCATCGCATAGGTTTGGTTGCTGCCCGGAATGACCTGGGTGTATGATTTAAAGTCGGTTGTGGTTTGAGCGTTCGTACTAACCACAACGCCAGCAATTAAGGGTATGGTCGATAAGAGATATTTCAGACGCATTGTTGGTTATTATAGGAAAAGGGAGTCTAACTGATTGACAGGTAAAAGTACGAACGATTTCCTTTGTTGTACCTTTGTAGAAATAAATGAGAACGCGGCTGGGCTGGCACATCCGTTGAGCAGATTAAATCGCTAAAACAGAGTAGCCTTTTCCCATCAGTCCGATACAAGATTAACGAATGAATTATCTATCAGCTGAAAATTTAAAAAAATCATACGGCGACCGCACCCTGTTTCAAAACCTGACGTTTGGAATAAGCCGGGGTGATAAAATCGCTATTGTTGGTGCCAATGGTTCCGGCAAAACTACATTGCTGTCGATTTTGGCCGGAGCTATGGCTCCCGATGCTGGTCTTGTCAGCCAGCGTAAAGACATCACGGTCGGTTATCTCGACCAGCAGCCCGATCTTAACGATGCGCTTACCGTAATGGAGGTGGTGCTGGCGGGCGAAAGCGCTCAGCTCGATGCTGTGCGGGCTTATGAACATGCCCTCGCTCACGATGATCATGCCGGTCTCGAACAAGCCATGTCGGACATGGAAAAGCTCGAAGCCTGGGATTACGAAGCGCAGATTCGGCAAATTTTGGGTGAACTGGGTATTCAGGACGTAGAACAGATGGTTGGTTCGCTATCGGGTGGACAACGAAAACGGGTCTCACTGGCGCGGGTTCTTATTCAGAATCCGGATTTGTTGATTTTAGATGAGCCGACCAACCATCTCGATTTGGAAGCCATTGAATACCTCGAAAGTTTTCTGACGACCAACAACGGCACGTTGCTGATGGTTTCCCACGACCGATACTTTCTGGACCGGGTTTGCAATCAGATTGCCGAAATGGACAACGGCCAACTGTACACGTACAAGGGCAATTACGCGTATTTTTTGGAGAAAAAAGATGAACGTGAAACAGCGGCTGCGTCTGAATTAACAAAAGATCGAAACACATTCCGGCGTGAGTTGGACTGGATGCGTCGGCAGCCAAAAGCGCGGGGCACAAAGGCCCAGTACCGAATTGATGCCTTTGAAGACTTGAAAGAAAAAACCAGTGGCAAAAAGAGCGACGGCGACTTAGATCTTAATCTTCGCATGGCCCGGTTGGGCAGCAAGATTCTGGAAGTCGAAAACCTAAGCAAACGTTTCGGTGATAAGGTGTTGCTCGATCATTTCAGCTACACCTTTAAGCGACCCGACCGTGTGGGACTGATCGGCAAAAACGGCATGGGTAAAACCACGCTGATGAATATGCTAACCGGCCAACTACGTCCGGATTCAGGAAAAATCTCAACGGGCGGCACAGTTAAGTTTGGTTATTATACGCAGACTGAACTCGATTTGCCCGAAAACCAGCGGGTAATCGACGTTGTGCAGGATGTGGCCGAGGTGATGAAATTAGCCAATGGCGACACCATTACGGCAACTCAGCTACTGAGCCGGTTTCTGTTTGACCGCTCCAAACAGTATGACTTTGTCGCCAAATTGAGCGGGGGCGAAAAACGGCGGTTGCAACTCCTGCTGGTGTTGGTACAAAATCCGAACTTCCTGATTCTGGATGAGCCAACCAATGATCTGGATATCATGACGTTGAACGTACTGGAAGATTTTCTGCTCAACTTTCCGGGATGCGTACTCATTGTAACCCACGATCGGTACTTCATGGACCGACTCGTCGAGCACGTTTTCGTTCTGGAAGGCGAAGGAAAAGTGAGAGATTTTCCGGGCAACTATACCGACTATCGTGATTGGCGGGATGCGCAGCCCAAAATCAGTGCGCGAAATGAGAAAGCCAATTCCACCGCAACCAAAAACCAACTGTCCTCGCCGGTTGTTTCTTCGGCACCGGATAAAAGCGACGTGAACAGTACCAAAAAGAAACCATCGTTCAAGGAAATTCGGGAGTATGAAACGCTCGAAAAAGAAATTGAGTCATTGGAACAACACAAAGGCAACGTGGTTGCTTTACTTAATACGGGCGGATCTCATGAGCAATTAGTGGCTTGGGCAAAGGAAATTAAGCTAATTGACCAAACTATTACTGAGAAATCAGAACGCTGGCTTGAGTTGGCAGAAATTATTTAAAGAGCGAAAGAGTAAATGAGTGAAAGAGTGGTTCACGGTCTGCTCTTTTACTTTTTCACTCTTTCACTCATTAGCTATGGATCAATTTATCAACTTTTTTCATTACCTGCTTAACTCGGAAGAAATCATCCGAACAGGCGGACTTGTGCTGATTACGCTTATTGTCTTTATCGAAAACGGCTTCTTTTTTGGTTTCTTCTTACCCGGCGATTATCTATTGTTTTTATCGGGTGTTTTTGCCGGGATCAAGCTGTTAAATGTGCCACTGTGGCTATTGTTGACTTGTATTTTTGGAGCAGCCGTATTGGGTTCATTAATCGGTTATTTAACGGGCTATTACTTTGGTGGAAAGATAAAAAATCGGCCCGATTCGCTGTTTTTTAAACAGAAATACATCGACAACACACGAGACGCATTTATTAAATACGGCAATAGTGCGTTAATTATTTCCCGATTTCTGCCCATTGTTAGAACATTTGCGCCCTTACTGGCTGGCCTGATTCACATGCCATTCCAGTTTTTTATGAGTTACAATGTCATTGGCGGAGGCATTTGGGTACTCACATTGGTGGGTGGAGGTTTTTTCTTCGGCGAACGGTTCCCCTGGATTGTCGATTACGTACAGTACATAATCCTGTTCTTCCTGGCCATTACGACCTTTACCGTTATTAAAGGTTATCTCAACGCCCGAAAAGGCAAAAAAACAGAGCAAGTGAACGATTAGATTCAGGTCTTCTCTATCCAAATCGTTTTTACGTTCGTGAATTCTTTCATACCTATTTCCGACAATTCACGCCCGAAACCGGAGGTTTTAATACCACCAAAGGGTACCCGCGCATCGGACCGCATTAGCCCGTTTATAAATACAGATCCTGCCTGAATTTGTCGTGCCAAGCGGTCGGCTCTGTCCAGATCCTTCGTCCAAAGCGCAGAACCGAGACCAAAATCAGACTGGTTGGCTAGACGGATAGCGTCCGTTTCATCTTTTGCTTCGATAAGAACAGCCAGCGGGCCAAAGGTTTCTTCATCAAAAGCCGCCATACCGGGTTTAACTTTATCTAGGAGGATCGGTTGCACATTACACCCATCTCGTCGGACCGCCGAACCGTTGCCACCAGTCAATAGTTTGGCTCCTTTTGCCAGCGTATCATGACATTGCCGCTCAATAGCATCGGCTAAGTCGAGCCGGGCCATAGGTCCCATTGTTGTGGCATCATCCATCGGGTCGCCTTGCTTAATTTGACTTATTTGGTGAAAAACCCGTTCGGTAAACGCCTTTTTCACCGACTTCTCGATAATGAAGCGTTTGGCCGCTATACAACTTTGCCCGGCGTTTTGCATCCGCGACTTAACGGCTACCTCCGCAGCTTTGTCCAGATCAGCGTCGGCCAGCACGATCAGCGCGTCTGACCCACCCAGTTCCAGAACCGATTTCTTAATTTCTCGACCGGCAATACTAGCTACCGATGAGCCCGCCCGTCCGCTGCCTGTAAGCGTAACCGCTTTCACGCGCTTGTCTTTTAATAGCTTTTCGACAACGGGCACATCAACCAGAAGCGATTGAAAAACGCCTGTTGGCAAGCCACATTTTTGAAACAGATCGTCAATAGCTAACGAACAACCAAATACATTAGGGGCGTGTTTGAGCAAGCCCACATTGCCCGCAATCAATCCCGGAATGGCAAACCGCATAACTTGCCAAAACGGGAAATTCCAAGGCATAATGGCCAGCACCGGACCTAATGACTGGTACGTGATGAAACTCTTATGGGCTTCTGTTTCTATGAATTGGTCGGCTAAAAACGCTTCAGCATGATCGGCGTAAAAGACGCAGGTCGTGGCGCACTTTTCCACTTCGCCGATAGCCTCCCGCAAGGTTTTACCCATTTCGGCGGTCATTATTTCGGCGTAATATTGCTTGTTTGCGGTTAAATACTGACCAACCTTACGCAAATAATTGGTGCGGTCCAGCAATGACAAAGCCGACCAGTCGGCAAATGCCCGGTCGGCTTGTTTAAGCTTTCGCTCGATAGTTGCCACGCCATCGGCCTGATATGTTTTTAAACGCTTTTGCGAATAGGGATTTATAGATAAGAAGGCCATTGGACAGATGTGTTTCGGTTACTTGTCTATGAATAACCAAAAAGATGCCTGTTCGGCTCTTACTCATCCTCACTTTCCAATGTAGAAATCAGGAAGACCATTGTGTCAATAACCTCTTCCATTTTCTCATGACCAACAATCTGGTCAAATTTATCGCGAACTTCCTGCATGCACGTTTCAAGCGTCACGAATAGTTCTTTGCCCCGGTCATTAATAAAAATGATGCTGGAGCGCGAATCGTTCGGGTTTTTCTGCGTGTAGATATAACCCTCGCTCTCCAGCAGCCCAACAATTTTGCTCATCATTTGCTTTGTCACGCAAGCACGTTTCGCCAGTTCGTTGTTGGTGATACCATGCTCTTCGATGTTTGCCAAGAACATCAAATAACTCATTTTGAAATCAGTATAGCCCAACGCGTGTAAACGCGGCTCAATTAAGTTGCCAGTATATCGTTTGAGCCGCCAGAACAAACGGCCAACAGACCGTTCCCGTACAGTCCTGAATTGATCAAAATCAAAGGAACTTTTATCTTTTTCCACGAACATGAAGGCAAATTATAAAACACGGAAACAATTCACGATAAAATATTGTACAAATATAGTCAACTTGCTTGACTTTGTAGTCAACCTGGTTTACTTTTGTAGCATAATAGTCAAACAAGTTGACTATAAATTTAGTTCTTTAGCTTATCAGTAGGCTACGTCTAAAAATTCACTGAAAAAATGGCAACCTTAACAGAAGAAATGTCTACCACAGAAGAGAAAAGCGGAATCAAAGCGTATTTACCCCGCATAATTATTGCCCTCGTCGTATTAGTTGGTGGCTACTTTGGCTACAAAGCTTTTGTACACAGCCAACAATATGAATCAAC
The DNA here is from genome assembly GCA_964263725.1 of Spirosoma sp. Taxonomy (GTDB): domain Bacteria; phylum Bacteroidota; class Bacteroidia; order Cytophagales; family Spirosomataceae; genus Spirosoma. The sequence goes on along the minus strand of CAXVWN010000340.1, from coordinate 48,802 downwards.
TGATAACGCTCAAATCGAAGGCAACTCTGCCCCTGTACTAGCGCGCGTTGCTGGTTACGTGAAATCGGTTAATGTTGATGATTACGCCCTCGTAAAACAAGGTCAGTCACTGGTGACAATTGATCCTGAAGAATATGATGTGGCACTGACGCAGGTTGAAGCCGACTATCAGCAATCGCTGGCTGACCTCGCTACAGCACGAGCCGATTTACAAACGGCACAGGCCACCGCCCGCAATGTAGTGCAGAATGCCCGGCTTGCTCAGTCGAACGCGCAGGTGCAGGCTGTCAGACGGAATAAAGCCCAGCAGGATTTGCAGCGTGACCAAAACCTTTACAAAGAGCAGTCGCTGACGAAGAAACAACTGGACGATTCGCAAAGTAATGTGGATATACAGGCTGGCCAGTATAATGCAAATGTGGAGCAAATTACGCTTGCCAAAACCTCGGAGGGCGTTGCTCAAGCCGGCATTGCCAGAGCACAAGCGAATATCCAAAAAATTCAGGCAGTACTGAAAGTAAAACAAGCCGCCATCGACAACGCGAAACTGCGCGTGGGTTATGCCCGTCTGGCTGCTCCGGTTGCGGGTAAAATCGGTCGTAAGAATGTGGTTGTTGGCCAGTATGTACAGCCTGGGCAGAATCTATTCACGATTGTCGCTGATTCGACATTTTGGGTTGTCGCTAATTTCAAAGAGACTCAACTGGAAAAAATGCAACTCGGTCAGGCTGTCGATATTAAGTTAGATGCCTATCCTGACCTCGACATCAAAGGTCGTGTCGCTTCACTATCCGATGCCACTGGTGCTAAGTTTGCGCTTTTACCGGCGGACAATGCGTCGGGTAACTTCGTAAAAATCACGCAGCGCGTACCGGTCAAGATAGAAATTCTGAATCCGGAAAAATACAAGAACCAACTACGGGCGGGTCTCAGCGTTGATGCAGAAATACGAGTGGCAAAGTAATAAATAATGTAACCTGTATAATGACCTGTTTTTCAGCAGTTCACTAACTAGTATACAGCTTTTTTTATACATTATTTATCAATAATATGGCAACTCAAACATTGGCCCTGCCTACGCAGTTGGCTTTGCCAACGGGCTTTAAAAAATGGATTATCGTCGTTACAGCTATCTCGGCGGCCATTATTGAATTAATCGATACCTCCATCGTAAACGTCGGCCTTACCGACATTGCCGGGAACCTCGGCGTTACAGTTGAAGATGTATCTTGGGTCGTAACGGCCTATGCCATTGCCAACGTCATCGTTATACCAATGACTGGTTTTTTGCAGCGGTATTTTGGTCGAAAAAACTACTATATCGGGTCCATCATTCTCTTTACGATAGCCTCTTACGGCTGCGGTTTCGCCGATAATTTATGGGTGCTGGTTGGTTTCCGGTTTTTGCAGGGCATTGGTGGTGGTGCCTTACTATCGACCTCGCAAGGACTCATGTACGATGCGTTTCCACCATCGCAACGTCCCGTTGCATCGGCCTTATTCGGAATGGGTATTGTGCTTGGTCCAACACTCGGACCAACGCTCGGTGGTTATATCATTGATAATTACCACTGGAGCTGGATGTTTTACATCAACGTCCCGATTGGTATTGCCGCCGTTATGCTGAGTTCGGCTTACATCGACAAGAAATCTGATGAGTTGAATATTAACCGCAGTGCCATCAAGATTGATCAGTTGGGTATTCTTTTACTGGCCGTTGGTATTGGTAGTTTGCAGTACGTGCTGGAACGGGGTGAAGCCGATGACTGGTTCGATGACCGCATCATTCAATGGCTGGCGGTTGCCGCTGCTATTGCCATTCCGGCTTTTATCTGGTGGGAATTACGGGGCACAAGAGAACCCGTGGTCGATCTTCGTACGCTGAAAAATCGAAATCTCAGCGTCGGATCACTTTTGATGGTCATTGTCGGCTACGGCTTGTTTACATCGGTCTTGTTGTATCCTTTGTTTGCCCAGCGTATCGTAGGTCTGACGGCTACACAAACGGGTAAACTGCTTATTCCGGGCGGTTTGCTCACACTGCCAATGTTTGCACTGGTGGGCCGGTTGCTGGCTAAAGGAGTATCGCCGAGAATAAACGTTATTGTGGGTTATGTTGCCTTTGCTACGTTCTGCTTCATCATGTCTACCTATAATATGCAGACGTCGGACAACTTCTTCATTTACGCATTGATGATTAGAGGCATTGGGCTGGCATTCGTTAACGTACCACTCATTAACCAGTCGGTATCAACACTCTCACCTCAGCAACTGCCTACCGGTATTGCTATTGTGAATATGATGCGGCAGGTGGGTGGTGCCTTCGGGGTGGCGATTACAAATACCTATGTTACACAGCGCATGGCAGTTCACCGGGGCGACCTGGTATCGAATCTGCAACCGGGTGATATGCTCACTACCGAACGGCTAAATGCGTTAACACAGGGCCTTGTAGCCAAAGGCATTAATTCCTTTGATGCGGTGACGGGAGCTTATAAAAACATGGACCTGATCATTTCCAGACAGGCGCTCATGCTTTCCTATTTAGATACGTTTAAGTTGGCAGGCTTGTTTTTCGTTTTCTCATTCCCGCTGATCTTCTTACTTAAAAGCAAAAAAATGGATGCCGCTACGGCGAAAGCCGTTGCCGATGCATCCCACTGATGCCAATTGGCAGTTTGTCCTACACATCCATCAATAGTATTCCTGACGGATAGGGTAAACTGCCTACTGAAATCTCTCACTGAAAAAATCATGATACCAAAACTTCTTACCATATCCCTTTTGCTAACGGCTGGCGCAGCGCAGGCGCAGAACCAGCCGTCGCAACTTCCCGACGATTTACGGGCGTTAGTTCAGCAGGCGAATACAAACTATCCGGTACTGAAACAGCAGCAACAGCAAATTCAGGCCAGTGAAGTACGGGTCGATATTGCCCGAACAGCAATGCGTCCTAATGTTTCAGGCAATGCAACATATCAATACCTGAACCCGGTAGCGAAAGCAACTTTACCGATCGACGGGGTAAATCGAACACTCCAATTCGCGCCCAATCACAACCTGAATGCCAATATTGGTATTGGTCAGACTATTTATGATTGGGGCCGAACCAATGCATCGGTAAAACAAGCGGCCGACAATGTACAAGTCTTGCGCCGGAACCTGGAGATTACCCAACAAACACTGGCCTTTCAGGTAGCCGCTGCTTATTATGGTGTTGGCTTTCTACAAAAGAGTTTGGCGGTGCAGGATTCGGTTATCCGTACGGCTGGGGCTAACGTTCGTCTATTAGCGGTACGCTTGCAAAATGGTGATGCCCTTCAATATGATGTGCTTTCACAACAGGTGCGCGTAAAAATAGCGCAGAATCGCCGAATAGAAATTCAGAATCAGTTAGAGCGCCAACTGGCGGTGTTAACGTATCTGACTGGCAATCCAAATCCTGATATTAGCCGGGCGCTCAACCAGTTTAATCTGGAAGCGATGAGCGGTCGAGTCGTAACCCAACCGTATAATCTGGCGGGCGACACGCAATCGGCTTTATTGAGCAATAAAGATGTGCAACTGGCACAAGACCGCGTTCGTCAGGCCGAAACCGATATTCTGGTGACTAATTTAACGGGGCGTCCGAGTCTAAGTTTTTCTGGTTCGACGGGTTTCCGCAACGGGTACCTGCCCGACATCAATACGCCTAAGTTCAATGTGGCGGCCGGTGTAGCCTTGGCTGTGCCTATTTACGCGGGTAAGCGATATCAATTGCAAAATCAGGCGGCACAGTTAACGCTCAATGCCAGCCGCTACGCGGTTGAGAATGCCAATGCTCAGGTTCGCCAAAGTATCGCTCAACTCAACGCCGACATTCGCAGCAACCTAACGCGGCTGGCGAATCTTGAAACGCAGGTCGAGCAATCGCAGAAAGCGCTTCAGATTGCCAATGCCCGGTTGCGAAATGGGGTCATTACGAATGTGGAATTGCAGAGTGCCGAAACGGGGGTAGAAGAAGCCGAACTCGGTCGATTAAATTTCCAATATCAGTTAATGCTTAACCAGTTGGAGTTAAAGCGACTATTGGGAGAAACCCTGCTCTGAGATTAAATAGTGTTAAAATTACCGCAACGTATATACTAAACTGCCCTTAAAATAGCTTTTATAAGCGTGTTGCAGGTTGAACTAAACGAAGAGCTACCATGAAAAAGCGAGTCATTGAGATTCTAAAAGAATTTGGCATACCAGAATCAGCGATTACGGATAAGACCCATTTCTCGCGCGATTTGGGAATGGACAGTCTCGATTCTGTTGATCTGGTCATGCAACTTGAGAAAGAATTCGGGATTAGCATTCCCGACCAGGATTACGACAAACTAACCACGTTGCAAGACGTATTGACTTATTTAGAAGCGGAGCAAGCCATCGCTTAATTTCATAAAAAAGGCCCGGAAGTTGATTCCGGGCCTTTTTTACACCTGCATACTTACCAGCGCATTTCCTCGCAGTACCGGAACAACGTCGTAGAGGTCATGTTGTAAACAATAGGTAATGTCTTTCTGAATACCCAACCGTTGAAGCCGACCAATGTGAGAAGAATTAGATAAGTAGCTCGGTAAATTATCTTTCCCCTGGCAATAGAGCCGCCAAGCCATAATAGCACTATCTTCGGCCATCGCATACGTATCCTTCAGGCGGTCTACCAGGGCACCCGCAAAAAGCGTATCTTCCAGATTGACGCGACCTTTCCACCCGGCGCACAGCACCATAACATCGTAGCCATCCGTTTTTAGATAGCGTACAATAGCATCTAAATTCAGGAACGACCCCACAAGCACTTTCACCGCCGAGCGCGACTTGGTAATGGCCAACGTTCCGTTGGTGGTGGTCATAGCCACATTTGCTCCCCGAATCCGCTCATCCATGTATGTAAACGGCGAATTATCTAACTCAAATCCGTCAACTTTTTTGGCATTTCGTTCAGCAGCGGCCAGATAGCCGCGCTCCTGCCAAAGTCGGCATTCCTCAACCGTTGCAACGGGAATAATGCTGTTCACGCCATAAGCAAAGGCGGTTACCATACACGAAGTGGCCCGGAATACATCTGCCACGACCACAATTGTATTTTCAATAGTATGCAGATGGAGTAAATCAGGCGTTAAGCAAACGTCAATTTGTTTCATTTTGATTGGATGTGGTGTTGGTTTCCGCAACGGCGAACCGCTTAAAACCGACACCATAAAGATGCTTCCCTCGCCAGTCTGACGAAAGAATAGTTATTTTTTCACGAAAGGAAGTTTAACGACTTGCGCTTTAAGAAGCCGGTCACGGACTTTTACGAAGATTTCGGTTCCGGGCTTGCCATATGCTTTTTCCACATAACCCAAACCAACTCCTTTGCCAAGCGTGGGCGATTGAGTGCCGGAAGTCACTTCGCCAATCTGATTCCCTTCAGAATCTGTAAGTTCGTAATGGCCACGCGGAACGCCCCGGTCAAGTAGTTCAAAACCGACTAATTTACGCGGAACACCCTGTTCTTTTTGGACTTTTAGTATATCGGCATCAATGAAATCATGGGTGAATTTCGTGACCCAGCCCAAGCCTGCTTCAATGGGTGATGTTTCGTCGGTAATGTCGTTACCGTAGAGATTATAGCCCATTTCCAGGCGCAACGTATCCCGCGCACCCAACCCAATGGGTTTAATGCCAAATGGCGCTCCAGCTTCTATAATGGCATTCCAGACACCTTCGGCCTGATGGTTCGATACGTAAATTTCGAAACCACCCGCACCCGTATAACCCGTTGCCGATACAATCACATTGGCATACCCGGCAAAATCCGTTTTCTCGAATGTGTAGTATTCCATCGAATCGAGATCTGCCGTAGTGAGCGACTGTAACGCCTTGGCAGCCAGCGGTCCCTGCACCGCAAACAGACACATATCGTCGGATACGTTTACCATCGTCAACGCATAGTCAGACGCGTACTGGCTAATCCAGTTCCAGTCTTTCTCGATGTTCGATGCATTCACGACAAGCATGTATTCCAGCGCACTAATCCGGTAGACCAGTAAATCGTCGACAATGCCACCCCGACCGTTGGGCAGGTAACTATATTGTACTTTGCCATCAAACAGGACGCTGGCATCGTTGGCCGACACGCGTTGAATCAAGTTCAGCGCCCCTTCACCTTTAAGGATGAACTCACCCATGTGCGAGACGTCGAAAATGCCGACGACATTACGAACGGTATTATGTTCGTCGAGGTCTGACGAGTAGCGAACGGGCATTTCGAAGCCCGCAAACGGCACAATTTTCGCGCCTAACTGCTGATGAATGTGATGAAGAGGAACTTGCTTAAGCGACATTTGCACAGGGGTTATCCGGCAAATTTACAAATCTATCTATGGGTTTCAACCTGTAGTAGTTCAGATTAACGTTAGTTGAGGGTAAAGTTGATCGGCAGGTTATATTTTACCCGAACTTTTTTCCCACGCTGAATACCGGAAGTCCAACGACCGCTCATCTTCTTTACTACCCGCAGGGCTTCTCGATCAATATCAGATTGAACGCCTTTTATTACCATATAATCGCACAATGTGCCATCGGTACAAACGATAAAACTGACCCATACCTGACCTTGTACACTAGCCAGTCGGGCGTTTTCAGGATATCGCAAATTCTGGTTTAAAAACTGGCCTAACCCCTTTAAGCCTCCTGGAAATGTGGGAGGCTGATCCTCCATCTCATAAGCAACCATATCTTGTCCGGCCAAACGGGATTTTCCAGCGATTAGAATACCTTTATCATACTGCTCTTCGTAATAATAAGAGTCATCAGCATAGCGGCCTATCCATTTTCCTTGTTTAAAATTATCTTTGTAGGCTCCCTGTTCTACAAGCGACGTTTCTAAGGTTTTATCCTTGTATGATTTTACGACCTTGTTTAAAGTAGCCCATCCATTCCCCGCTTTAATCAATTGTTGACCAGTACTATCCCAAAGTGCCGTGATTTTGTCCAAAACACGAGGCTCCAAGGAAGATCCTGTAATTATTTCTTGAATTTGCCGGATTTGGCCGTTAGCGTACCAAGATATGATTACTTCTTTATTGTCACTATACTCTTTCTTTTCGGCAACTCCCCCATTTGCATGATAGACAAACTGCGGGCCGAATAACTTTCCAACCTCGTAGCTATTTTTCGTCATTCGTTTTCTATTTGCATCTACAGTGTATAGATCGCCTTTCAATTTTAACAACGCTAGTTGGTGGCCAAGAAAGTATATGGGCTGTCCCGACAGATCGACTTGGCCATTTCGCTGATAAACAAGCGAGTCTCGCGCATATTCCTCCCATTTTTTATTAGATAGCTTGTAAATAACAAGATCACCATTGGGCAGACTGTTGGTATCTAATGGGCTGATATGCTTGAACTTAACTCGTTCATTACTATCTAGAAGCAAATTAATATCGGCATCAAGGTACGAGATGTGTTCGCCTTTATCATAAATAAACGGTGTATTCGGCTTAAACACAATTGGCATACTTATCTGCTGCCGGACGGCTTTACTATCTTTCAAGGCTGGTTTCCAAGCCCTGAATAGATTAAATACCCGCAACGCTTCTCGATCACAATCGGGTCGAACACTCTTTGTAATAGTCACATTCGATACATGACCATCTATTTCCACAATACCACTAAGTACGACAATTCCCCCTATGCCTTTTGATTCAGCCAGTATTGGCTTCTGTAAATTTACCTGTAGAAATGTATTAAAAGCCGTTACACCACCGCGGGGTTCGGCAGCACTGTCTGCCTCAAACGCTTGATAAACGATAGATTGGGCAATGGCGGATGAGCCAACAAGCAGATAAAATAAGACAAGCCAATTCTTCATGTGCAGATGCTAAAACAATCGGCCCGAAGTTATTGAAAATACAGATTATTAGTAAGGATTTTGTAACCAATAAATATATAATAGTGAAAATAAATTAATACGGTACCAGCCCGGCACCGCTCAGGAGTTCTGGAAAAAAGTGTTTAAACTACATATTTCTAAAATGAAGTGCTATTGCCAGGAGTGTCCCAACGACAACCGCTCAACACCAGCCGAAACCAATTCCTCCATCTGCTGCACAGTGGCACCATCGGCAACAATCTTAACCCCAACCGACTTGGGCACTGCCTGCCGAAAGGCCAAGGCTGACTCATGGTTGTAGAGAGACCCATTTGGGTCGGTGGAAAATCCGGTAGAGTTTTTAATAAAATCGGCTCCGGCATCAGAGGCCAGCTTAATCATTTTCTGCATTTGCTCAGGGTTGAGCAGGGAGCTTTCCAGAATGACAGTAAAGAATTTTTCGGACGCATGAACAGGCGTCACTAACTTAGCCAGTTCTATTTTTAGCCAAACGGAGGCCGGTGAAAATAAGGCCGACGTATTCAGAACGACTTCAATTTCAGTGGCTCCGTCGCGGAGTGCCCATTCAATTTCAACCTGTTTGGCTTCTGTGCGTTGATAGCCAAATGGAAACCCGATTACGGTTGAGAGTACCGCCGGGTGAGTATCGCCCATTTCACGCCGGAATTTCTTCACCCAAAACGGTGCAACCGTCATCCCTGCCAGTCCCAGTTGTGTTAACTCATCGAGCGCTTCATACTGCTCGTTGAGGGTTACACCGGGATGCAAAAGCGTCCGTTCAATGTAAGGGAAGAGGTGGTTCATTTTATCAATAAGTAAACGCAAAAATGAGTGATTGAGTGAATAACGTTTAGGACAATTATTCACTCAATCACTCATTTTTCAGTCACTCAACAGAGCTTAAGAATTTAGATACTTCAATTTCACAACCTCTTTAGGGTCGAGGAAGCGCCATTTGCCGCGTGGTAACTCTTTCTTGGTCAAACCAGCATAGGTCGTGCGATCAAGTTTAGACACTTCATAGCCGAAACTCTCGAATATTCGACGCACAATGCGGTTACGTCCCGAGTGAATTTCAATACCAACCACATAACCATCGGGCGTTACAATGCTCACCGCGTCGGGTTTGATAGGACCATCTTCCAGTTCAATACCCTGTTTGATAGCCTCAAAATGCTCTTCGGTAATGGGTTTATCTAACTCAACCTGATAGATTTTACGGATATTATTCGACGGATGCGTTAGCTTGTCGGCGAGTTCACCATCGTTGGTCAGCAATAACAAACCGGTTGTGTTGCGATCTAAACGGCCTACCGGATACATCCGGAAGTTACCCGCATCGGCCACTAATTCCATTACGGTTTTGCGTTCTTCAGGATCTTCAGTCGTTGTAATGTAGTCTTTTGGCTTGTTCACCAACACATAGACAAATCGCTCAGGGCTAAGGGCTTTGGTGCCATATTTGACCATATCGCCCTCTTTTACTTTATAGCCCATTTCGTTAACGACTTTGCCATTTACCGAAATATCGCCCCGCGAAATGAGTTCGTCGGCTTCTCGACGCGAGCAAACGCCCGAATTGGCGATGTAGCGGTTCAGGCGAGTTGTTCCATCATTAGCTGGCTCACGTTTACCTTTTTCGACGGGCTCGGGAGCACTACCACGGCGGTCGTCATTACGACCTCGTTTAAATGAATCAGCCGCTCTTGTTTGTTCCAGATTATAATCTGGCGCTTTGGTGTAATTTCCCGTACGCCGATCACCGGACTCTTTGCGTTGCCGACCTGTAAAACCGGAACTGGATTCTTCCTCCCGGTGATTACGTCGATTGTCGCTGCTTCGTTGTTCGTCGTTACCCGCCCGACCGCTGTTGCGTTCGTCGGCTTCACGGTTGAAACCGCCAACTCGCTTAAAAGCTGGCTTATCAGGTCTTGAGGGACCTCCGGTACGCTTCCGATCGCCCGGAAAACGCGACGCTCCCGTATTCCTTGAGTCATTCGTACGATTGCCTCTGCCCATAACCTCGTTCCGGGTAAGGCGAGGCCGTTCTTCACTTGTGCGATCATCGCGTTTAGGACGATCACTATCGAAACGGGGACGATCTCCGTCACCCGGTCGGTTGAATTTTGGACGGTCGTTGTTGTCCCGGCTAAACCGGGGGCGCTCCTCCGAACGACCACCACGTTCATCCCGGCTCACACGCGGTGGGCCAGATGGTCGGGAAGCAGAATCTCGGGAAGGTCCGCCAGTGCGCTCGTCACGGTTGAAACGAGGACGGTCGCCATCGGCTGGCCGATTGAATTTTGGGCGGTCGTTGTTATCCCGGCTGAAACGGGGGCGCTCGCCATCGGCAGGGCGCGGAAACTTAGGTCGGTCGGTCTGGTCACGGTCGAAACGTGGTTTTCCAGTTGGTCCGCCAGCACGGCTATTTGTATCTCGTGGTCCGGCTGGTCGAAAAGGCCGGTTCGGTGCTCCGGAGTCTCGCGAAGGTGCACCGCCAGAACCGCCTTCGCGGTTGAAACGGGGACGGTCGCCATCGGCGGGCCGGTTAAATTTTGGGCGCTCGTTGTTATCCCGGCTGAACCGGGGACGATCGGAATCCTGGTTGCTGCGCGACCTATCTGGTCCGCTGTTGCGGGCGTCATCCCGACGGCCGAATGAACGACGATCACCATCACGGCTCGGTCCGGTAGGCCGGTCGTTCTGCTCTGAATCTTGACTCATGGAAAAATACAGTAAATCAGCTTTTTTATAGAGGAATCTGGCTGATTGTCAGCATACCTCTTTTAATAAAATACAAAATGGGGCTCAAAGTTAGGGCTTTTCAAACGAACCTAACTATACCTTTTTATGCAAACGCTTTTTATCGCAAAAACAATCCGTAGAAGCCATTAGTCGTTAGTCAGTACCGGGCCATTGGTACAGTCAGCAGCCAACATTGGCTCATAATGTACTGATCACTCTTTTTCTACTGAAGACCATCTATTGACTCACGACTACGTCTATGCCCCGACCGACATTAACACCGCTTTATACACCCGATAAAAACGCCACAGAACAGGCACTTTTGAAGCGATATATGGACTGGCTTTTCGTGAAGAAAGGCTTGTATTTTCGCGACTACAACGATTTGTGGGATTGGTCTGTAACCGATCTGGATCATTTTTGGGAGAGTATCTGGCAATTTTTCGATGTTCAGAGTCATACACCCTATCATCAGGTAATTTACCGACCGAACCGGCTGGATATGATCGGGGTAAGCTGGTTTTCGGAGGCAACCCTCAATTATGCAGAACATATTTTTCGCCATCGCACTACTCAACGGCCTGCCATTCTATTTTCTTCTGAACAACAACCGGCGCTCTTGAGCGTATCGTGGGATTTGCTGGAACAGCAGGTAGCCGCCATGGCAACGTATTTACGCCAGCAACGGGTCGGTGTTGGCGACCGTGTAGTAGCGATATTGCCTAATTGTCCCGAAGCCGTGGTGGCATTTTTGGCAACAAATGCCATTGGGGCCGTCTGGTCAAGCTGCTCACCCGATTTTGGTATAGCCAGTGTTGTAGACCGTTTTAAGCAGATCGAACCTAAAATTTTGATTGCGGCTGATGGCTACATGTATAATGGAAAGTCGATTGACAAAACCGATGCCATGCGCGAATTACGTGCCAAGTTACCAACGCTTCAGCGTGTCGTTTGGGTGCCGTATTTAAACAGCGAAAGTCGGTTAGAGGGCACAATACTCTGGGATGATGTGTTGGAAACGCCAGCTCCCGATGGGTTGACTTTTGAGCCAGTACCCTTCAACCATCCAATTTGGGTACTTTACTCGTCCGGCACGACAGGCAAGCCTAAAGCAATCACGCATAGCGTTGGCGGTTGTCTGCTTGAGCATCTGAAAGTTCTGGCCCTGCATCAGGATGTACACGTCGGCGACCGCTATTTCTGGTATTCTACTACGGGCTGGATGATGTGGAATTTTGCACTTGGCTCCATGCTTGTTGGCGCAACGCTTGTTCTTTACGATGGCTCGCCTGGTTATCCTAATATAAACGTACTCTGGAAACTGGCTGACGACGCTCGAATTACCCATTTTGGGGGTGGAGCCGCTTACTATCTAGCCTGTTTGCGGGCAGGATTAAGGCCTATTGACACCGTACAGTTACCCTATTTACGAACCATTGGCTCAACAGGATCTCCGCTACCGCCAGAAGGGTTTCGATGGATTTATGAGTCTGTAAAGCCAAAAGTCTGGTTAATTTCGTTCAGTGGCGGTACAGATGTATGCAGCGGTTTCGTGGGTGGCAATCCCCTTTTGCCAGTCTATGAAGGTGAAATCCAGTGTCGGTTATTGGGCTGTAAAGTCGAGGCATTCGATGAGAATGCCCGACCCGTTCGGGGTGAAATGGGTGAAATGGTCATTTTAGAACCAATGCCGTCGATGCCCATTTACTTCTGGAATGACCGCAACGATGAACGTTATCGTAAAAGTTATTTTGAGGAATACCCCGGTATCTGGCGACACGGCGACTACATCCGAATTACGGAACGCAATGGTGTTATTATCTACGGTCGCTCCGACGCAACCCTTAATCGCGATGGTATCCGCATTGGCACCAGCGAAATTTATAGCACGGTCGAAAGTCTCCCCGAAATTGCCGACAGTTTGATAGTGGGTATAGAACAGCCTGGCGGGCAGTATTTTATGCCTTTGTTTGTGGTTTTGAATGATGGATTTACATTGACCCATGAGTTGACTTCTCGTATCAAACATGAGTTACGAACCCAGTTTAGCCCGCGACATGTACCCGATGCCGTATATACCATAACTGAAGTTCCGTACACGATTAGCGGCAAAAAATTGGAGACGCCGGTCAAGAAAATCCTGTCTGGAATGAATTCATCTCTGGCTACCAGTAGAGACACGGTCCGTAATCCGGCAGCGCTGGACCAGTTTATGAGTTTCACAAAATGATTAATTTTTTAGGTCTTACTTTTCGAGCATTAATATTAAAATACCAGTTTTGATACTATTAAAGCGCCTGACTATCTTATTAGTCAGGCGCTTTAAACGAATATATCAAGTCTAGGATTTTTCTTTTATCGGCATTCTATGATTAATGATGCGGGCAAAAAATCAGATAGGCTAGACAGAAGACACGCTATACGGTATACGTTTTTTCATACAGTTTGTAAATTTTATCCCGGCTCCGTTTAAGTCTCATTTTCACGGTGCTCTCTTTCAACTGGGTCATTTCGGCAATGGCCGTAATACTCATTCCATCTTCATACTTAAGCCGCAACAAGCTCTGTTCACCGACAGAAAGAGACTCCATAGCCCGATTGACCAGATAAAGTGTTTCTTCGTGTAAGTGTTCATCCTTTACTTCGGGTATGTTGTTATTAAAGCTCTCTTCAATACCCGTAACCTGAAGTCGTCTTGCTAATCGAATTTGGTCGGAACAGTAGTTAAAGGCAATTGAGTAAAGCCAGGTAGAAAAACTTGATCGTTCCTGAAAAGCATCCAGTTTGTGAAAAACTTTCAGAAAAATGTCATGTGTAAAGTCTTCGGCCTTCAGGGGATCTTTAGTCATTGATAAACAACGTCGATAGACTTTGTTTACATAACGATTGTAAAGAGTCTCAAAACACTGGGCCGGTCGACTAGACAAATGTTGACGAATCATCTCTTCATCACTCAAAGAAGTAGTCATTAATTTTATGGGTTGGTTTATTTACCTAGGTTAGGCATTCAATTCTGTCTACAATCTACGTAAAGCATCATATATTCAGTTGCATTTAATTAGCATAAATATATTAAATGGCATAAAATTTGATACACGTCGACTTACATTACTCAAAAATCTCAAATTAGTACTATAATTATATAATATATTGCCTTTAAATTCTTGTATTGTTACCCATAATCAAAATCAAATAATTAATATTGAATGTGTATTAGTAAATCTGCACATTGATACCCGTCCTTGGTACTTAATAGTGGACAAATAGTTGATATATTCAACTAAAACTTTTAAAAACAGGTCACTTACAAGATAAATCACCTGAGGATATACAGGTTCGACTGTGTCATATTAAACGATCATTGATATCCTCCCCTCGCCTAAAGGCTAATTTTACAAACCTATCCTGTACACATTTATTTGCGTCATAGCCCATCTACCGTTGGTTTGCAAAAGGGTGTTGTAAGTAGATAATCACCAGCGAAAGCAAGAAAAAGGGCAGTTCTATAGCAATACCTTTCAGGTCTTTATCGTGTGCATGAAAAGCGATAATCACCAGAATACCAGCCGCTGTAATAAAATTTCCCCAGACGAATGTTTGCGGAATAAGTACCAACACGGCACCCAACATCGTAAAGATCCCAAGAACAGACAAGCCGATTTTACTGAAATTCCATTTGCTGAACATATCCACCATTTCGGGTTTCCCCGTAAGCATAGCCCATCCCTGTTTAAGGCCCATATACAAAGCGAAAAGAATAAGCACAGTATTAAGTATTTTCAGTACTAGTGTCATGATTGGAACTGAGTTTATAGTGAAAAATTAAACTAAAAAAGCATCCCCGCAAATATGGAATTTGCGGGGATGCTTTTTCATTACCTGTCACATTTATTTGCAAAAGGAGTTACTAATTTCTTAATGGTTTACCACCCGTTAGCAAGCTTTGAATTCGTTCCAGTGTTTTCTTTTCGCCCGTCAGTGACAGGAATGCTTCCCGTTCCAAATCGAGCAAATACTGCTCCGAAACCACTTGCGGGGCACTTAAATCACCGCCACAGATAACGTAGGCCAATTTATCAGCAATTTTCATGTCGTGGTCCGAAATGTAACGCCCCATCCGCATAGCGGCTAAACCGGCTTTAAACAGCGCAATTCCCGTTTTACCCTGTACCTTAATGTCTGTACGCGGTTTGGGTTGCGTGTAGCCATTGTCGGCCAGTTCAGTAGCGGCTTGCTTGGCCTCGGCCAGCAGACGGCTACGGTTTAGCACGATCTGGTCTGTTGAGCGGAGATAGTTCATCTCGCGAGCCTCCTGCGCCGACGTCGATACCTTCGCCGTTGCGATATTCATGAACACGTTTTGTAGAATGTTCAGTTCTGGATCGCCAGTTTGATAAAGATCAGAGGCACGGGCGGCCATTTCTTTTGTGCCACCACCGGCCGGAATCAGGCCAACGCCTACTTCTACCAAACCAATATAGCTTTCGGCATGGGCTACAGCGCGGTCGGCGTGTAACACCGCTTCGCAGCCCCCCCCAAGTGTGAGCGTGTGCGGAGCAACTACCACCGGAATGGATGAGAAACGCAGACGCGCAATGAGTTTTTGGAATTGCGCAATCATCAGGTTTACTTCGTCGAACTCCTGCTCAACGGCAAACATAAATAGCGTGGCCAAATTAGCTCCAGCCGAAAACGCTTCGGCAGAATCATTACCGACAACCAGACCACGGAAGTCTTTTTCGGCCAGTGAAATACCTTTATTCAGGGCTTCTGACACACCCTGCCCAAAGGTGTTCATCTTGCTCCGAAATTCAACGTTCAGAATGCCATCGCCAAGATCATAAATATTGGCATCCGCATTTTTCCAGACAATTTTATTAGACGGTCCGTCGCCACGAAGGTTTTCCAGAATGGTGAATACCTCTACGCCCGGAATTGCCTTGTAACTTTTTGTCGGGATATCGTAGTATTTCCGCTTGCCGTCTTCGACTCTATAAAACGAATGGAAACCAGCATCGATCATGTCATACACCCATTGGGCGGGTTTCTGACCTTGTGCTTCAATTATGTTGAGACCCTGCTTAACGCCAATCGCGTCCCAGGTTTCAAACAGACCCAACTGCCAGCCAAACCCAGCCGTTATGGCCGCGTCGATGCGATATAGTTCATCCGAAATTTCGGGAATACGATGGGTAGCATACTGGAATCCGTCGGCAAATGTTTTGCGATAAAATTCACCCGCCTTGTCTTTGCCGGCAACCAGTACTGGAAAGCGATTCTTAAGGTTGTCAATCGCCTTTGTTCCCTCAAGCGTGGCAAAGCGGATGGCCGCCCCCGTTCCCTTCTGAGATGGCTTGTACTCAAACGTTTTCAGATCGAGAGCCAGAATTTGTGTCTGCCCTTTTTCGTCTTTCGTTTTCTTATAATACCCCTGGCCAGTTTTATCGCCGAGCCATTTATTCTCCATCAATTTCTGAACCGAAGCAGGCAGTTCAAAACTCGCCCGTGATTCATCGTGCTCCATTTTGACCAGATTACCCGCCACGTTGACGGTCGTGTCCAAACCCACTACATCCGATAAACGGAACGTACCGGACTTTGGCCGTCCCACTACCGGACCCGTAAGTTTGTCAACTTCTTCAACCGTCAGGCCCAATTCTTCCGCAACGCGAATGGTTTGAATCAGTGACTGAATTCCCAACCGGTTAGCAATGAAACCGGGCGTATCCTTACATAATACAGTCGTTTTGCCAAGATACAAATCGCCGTAGTTCATCAGGAAATCCACAACGGCCGGATCGGTGTCGGGGCCGGGTATGATTTCGAGCAAACGCAGGTAACGCGGTGGATTAAAAAAGTGCGTTCCGCAGAAATTACGTCGAAAATCATCACTTCGGCCTTCGGCCAGCAAGTGCATTGGAATGCCCGACGTATTCGACGTAATCAGCGTTCCGGGCTTTCGAAATTGCTCCACGCGCTCGTAAACCGACCGTTTTATATCCAATCGCTCCACCACAACTTCAATTATCCAGTCGTAAGTGGCAATCTCTTTCAAGTTGTCATCAAAGTTCCCCAGCTTGACGCGTTCAGAAAATTTGGGACTATATAACGATGCCGGACTGGCTTTCAGCATCGTCTGAAACGCATCCGTAACGATACGATTTCGTACGGCTGGGCTGTCTGTTGTTAATCCTTTGGCTTGTTCAACCGCGTTTGGTTCTTTCGGAACAATGTCCAATAGCAAAACATCGGCACCAATATTGGCGAAATGGGCGGCAATTCGCGACCCCATAATGCCCGATCCCAGCACGGCTACGCGCCGGATCGTACGGTTTTTAAGTTGAGCTTTGGGTTTTTCTAGTGTTGCTTCCATGCTTTGGCTTTACTCGGGTATGATTGGAATGCCGATTTAATAACTGATCTCATTAAATCGGCATCTTAATTTTTAGGAATTTTCTGTATCAGTTTATAGCGCAAGAGTCAGATGTATCTTAATCCAATGGTAGCTCTTCGGGCTCAGCAGCTTTTATCCGACTGTTTTCTTCTTCAACCATTAGGTTGATCTCTTTCATAACGTCAAGAAAGACGACCAGTTTATCGAGTGGAATTCGCTCACGAATCATATTATTGAACTGAATAACGCCATCGCGGGCCATTTCTCGTTTTGCCTTGCCTTCGTCGGTCAGGTAAATTCGAACAAATCGTTTATCGTTTCCATCGACTTCCCGCCGAATCAGCCCACGTTCTTCCAGGCTTTTCAACATACGAACCAACGAACGCGGCTCCATGCCCAACAGCGGGCCAATTTTGGTAGCTGGCGTACCTTCGTCTAAGTCAATATTCAGCAACACATAGCCAATTGCCATCGTGATGCCGAAACGAGACGCATAGGCGTTGTACATGCGCGAAATGGCATGCCAACCCCATTTTATATGAAAATCAACGGTTTTCTCCTTTTTCATGGTAGGTATCATCCTGTCCAACTTCTGGACGTAAATCTACTATTTTTTTTGAAAATAGTATGCATGCATACTGTTTTAATGAAGCAGGAGTGCTATGATACGAGATTCTTAAATCTGATATCATAGCACTCCTGTTTACGGCGGCTACTCTGCGATCAGCTTATCAATCAGCCGATTGAATTCTTCTACGTACTGGTCGTAATATTTACCTGTGCCGGGGCCGGAAAAGCCGGTGTGGATATGCCGTACCTGTCCTTTTTTATCAATAAAAATAGTTGTTGGAAATGCCACGACTGCGTTTAAGTCAGGCAGCACTTTAGAGGCTTTTGCTTTATCATTTGTGCCAGCCAGTACAATCGGGTAATCAATCTGGAACCGTTGTTTCATTCGCTCGATCTTCGGTCCTGACTCGGCCATTTCTGGAGACCGCTCAAAAGCCAACCCTACTACTTCAACGCCCCTTTGTTTATTACGCTTATACCAGGGACTCAGGAAATTGGTTTCGTCCATACAATTAGGGCACCAGGAGCCCATTATCTGAACAATCGTCACCTTATTTTTAAAACGAGGATCGGTTATCGAAACCGTTTTACCGCTTGGTTCAGGAAACGAGAAGTTGAGTGTTTTTGCCCCAGTTTTCAGGTAAGTAAGTTTTGCCGGATCGGGTAAATCAGCTTTAGGGTCGAAGCGGGCTACCCATGAATCGTAACCCGAAACACCCGCCCATTGACCGCCCGTAAGGGTTTTATTCGCTGGGTCATATTTAGCTTTAAAAAGATAAACGTGGGAGCCATCGAAGCAGGAAAGAAACAAACTGTCGCCAATTACATTTCCATCGAGATACCGATAATCGCCGGTTGGCGTCAGGAATGTACCGGCCAGATGATTGCCTTTCTGGTCGAACACACCCACCGCGTTCACCGTGTCGACTTTGCCGCTTTTGCTACCGAAATCAGTGGCCCACTTACCCGTTAGGTTGGTGGTTGTCGATTTTTCATCAGGAGCAAAGCGATAATTTACGCCATGCTGGGCGTCAAAGGGCAGAGTTTGCGACTGTTGTGCCGTTCGGCGCCGACGCCATACACCCCGGAGCCGATTACCGTCTATCTTTGCAACTAATTCCGACTCAAACAAGGCCATTGGAATATGTAGTGAATCATCCTGTACAGTAGCGGGATCCATAGCTAGCCGTTCATTGCCGTTTAAGGCGAAGACCGTATATGTTTTGGCGTCGCCCGCAGTTGGCTGAATGTCTAACCCGAACGGTAAGTCGCCACCCCGGGTTTTCAGTACAGCCCGGTAGACACCAGGTTTAACCGTTGCCGGCGTTGATTGACCGGAGCAGGCTGATGGCAGTGCAAGCAGTGTGATGGCTGCAATAGGAAGGAGGAGTTTTTTCATTTTTTCGATAATTCAGGATGCAGGTTGCAGCGAGTAGACGAGAGTACGTTTTAAAATCTACGTACAACGTCTGGTAGCTAAGCTTCAATGTCCAAAATAACGACCACCTAAGACGGTTAGTTTCTGAATGAGTAATTACCACGAACCAGTTTTATTACAGGCCTGCATTGACGGGCTGGATTTGCAACCCGGCGGCACCTATGTTGATATCACATTTGGTGGTGGAGGCCATAGCCGTGAACTCCTGAATCAGTTGGAAGGCGGACGTTTATTTGGCTTCGATCAGGACGCCGATGCCCGTGTCAACGCCCAGGCCATTGCCGACCCGCGCCTGACGTTTGTTGCCTCTAATTTTCGTAATATCAAACGCTATCTTCGACTGTACAAAGCTGAGCAGGTAGATGGTATTCTGGCCGATTTAGGCATTTCGTCGCACCAGATCGACACGCCCGAACGTGGTTTCTCAACCCGTTTCGATGCCGATCTCGATATGCGTATGAATCAGAATGCCGACCGAACCGCCCGCCAAGTTATCAATGAATATTCCGAAGCCGAGCTACACCGAATTTTGGGTATGTACGGCGAAATTACCAATGCCCGAACGGCCGCTGCGGCTCTTATATCGGCCCGTTCCAACCGGCCCATAAAAACGGTGAATGATCTTAAAGCCGCTTTGCAACGCTATGCGCCACGCGGCAAAGAAAACAAATACTTCGCTCAGGTTTTTCAGGCGCTTCGCATCGAAGTAAACGAAGAATTACAGGCGTTGGAGGAATTTCTGGAACAGGTACCGGAGATACTAAAACCGGGAGGACGGCTAGTCGTTCTGGCTTATCATTCGCTGGAAGATCGGCTGGTGAAGAATTTTATCAGCAAGGGGAAATTCCAGGGTGACGTTGAGAAAGATTTGTTTGGCAATGATCTCAAACCATTACAATCCGTAACCCGCAAACCCATAGAAGCCACGCCCGACGAAATAGCGCGCAACCCCCGCGCCCGAAGTGCGAAACTCAGGATTGCCGAGAAGATTTGAGTTTTTATCTACACGGCAAACGTATCATTGGCTTTTTTCTTGATTCCCGGCTACGTAGTTTTGACACGTATCGCTCGTAACCGTTTACTTATAACAGTTTATGTTAGCCAAAACTTTCGGCGCTGCCGTGTATGGCGTTAATGCCAGTCTTATTACTATTGAAGTCGTTGTTGCGCAGGGCTTGCATTTTCATTTGGTAGGTTTGCCCGATAGTGCCGTCAAAGAAAGTGAACAGCGTGTTGAAGCTTCGTTAAAATTCTTCGGTTACCGAATGCCCCGCCAAAAAGTCGTGGTTAATCTGGCCCCGGCCGATATTCGGAAGGAAGGTTCAGCTTATGATTTGCCCATTGCGCTGTGCGTGCTGCAAGCCTCTGAACAAATTACAACCACCCGTAGTCTCGAAGACTATGTCATAATGGGTGAATTGGCGCTTGATGGCACTTTACGGCCCATTAAAGGCGTATTGCCCATTGCCATTGAAGCCCGCAAGCGCGGATATAAGGGTTTTGTGCTCCCCGTTGAAAATACACTGGAAGCGTCGATTGTGAATCAACTGGACGTAATTGGTGTGGCAAACATTCAGGAAGCAATTGAATTTTTTGAGGGCAAGCGAGAAATCGCCCCTTTAGAGACCGATACCCGTGATTTGTTCATGAGCCAGATTAACGCGTATGATGCCGATTTTTCACATGTACAAGGTCAGGAAAACATCAAACGGGCGCTGGAAATTGCGGCCGCCGGAGGGCACAACGTAATTATGATTGGCCCACCGGGGGCTGGTAAAACCATGCTGGCCAAACGCTTGCCGAGTATTTTACCACCGCTAACCTTACAGGAAGCACTGGAGACAACAAAAATTCATTCGGTGGCGGGCAAGCTGGGTACCCGCGCAACGCTGATTGCCACCCGACCGTACCGATCGCCCCACCACACGATTTCAGACGCAGCTTTGGTCGGCGGGGGGAGTTTTCCGCAACCGGGCGAAATTTCATTAGCCCATAATGGTGTGTTGTTTCTGGACGAATTGCCGGAGTTTAAACGCTCGGCTCTGGAAGTCATGCGCCAGCCGCTCGAAGATCGAAAAGTAAGCATCTCCCGAGCAAAATGGGCGGTGGAATTTCCGGCCAGTTTTATGCTCATTGCCAGCATGAATCCTTGTCCCTGCGGCTATTATAACCATCCCGAAAAAGAATGTGTTTGTGGGCCCGGCGTGGTACAGCGCTACTTGGCCAAAATCAGCGGGCCACTGCTCGACCGAATTGATTTGCATGTAGAAGTAACTCCGGTCTCTTTTGATCAGATGACAGGCAACCGCCCCGCCGAAACCAGCGAAACTATCAGAGCAAGGGTAATACGGGCAAGGGACATTCAAACGGCACGGTTTACTGACCATCCGGGTGTTTATTCAAATGCGATGATGCCTTCTCAAATGGTGAAAGAAATCTGTATCATTAGCGACGCAGGACGGAGTCTGCTCAAAACGGCGATGGAGCGTTTGGGTTTATCGGCCCGTGCCTACGACCGTATTTTAAAAGTTTCCCGTACCATTGCCGACTTAGCTGCTACCGACGAAATCCGCATTGAACACCTGGCCGAAGCCATTCAGTATCGGAGTCTGGACCGTGAAAACTGGGCCGGATAAAATAGGGATATATATACCTAAGGTATACTTTTTGAGCGCCAGTTTCAAATCAGTTTCCATCTACCAACCAGCAACCTATCCCAAATACTTATTATTGTTTCCAATCCACCAAGAATAAGCACAGGCTCACTCCTTGGTGGATTGGAAACTTTTATTTACTCCGAAAGAATTATTTTCCGGGTGATTCGCTGACCATTTTGAATCAGGCTAAGAATGTAAAAACCCCGGCTAAGTTCGCCAACGGGGAGACGTATCAGGTTCTCGCCCAATGAAACCTGATGAGTTGTATGGATAACCGGCTGAGCAGTTGTATTCACCAATTGTACTAGTACGTCTCCAGCCGTCTCACTCTGATAAATTATTCGTATTTCTTCACGGGCAGGTATCGGATAAACCTGCATAATCAGTTCCGGCATAAACTCAATTGCTTCATTGGCGGCTATCCGTGCATTTGTAGAACCTGTCAGTCGCGCCCCGGCCCAGTCGGCATGATCACAATTGTAGTTGTCTCCCCCAGTTGTGACAACGAGTTTCAGCGTCTGTTTACCCGTTACGTCAAGGTCGATCGACTTGGTGGCCGTTGCCGGAGTCATCGTACCACTGGTATAAACCAGCACATTATCAACATATACATTGAAGACAGCAGTGCCACATCCCGCATCGCTCATCTCATCATCAATACCTATATCGGTTATGAAGTGAGTATACTGACCGCCTAAATTGTACGTAATTTCGGAAGGTGCGTGTACTCCCAGCCCTTTAGCATAAGTCACCCCGTTGAGCGTTAAGGTTCGTCCGTCGCCTGCATTCAGATCCCCATTACTGCGATCTTTTTCAACAGGGCCATACCCGCTGGTGGCGGCCGTCCAGGTCAAGTCGGATAAATACGTACTGGTGTTACTGGTTGTTGGTGCCGTTGCAGGGTATAAATAACCTTGAGGAATAACTTGTTGAGGTTGACCTGGGTAGGCCCATAACAGTTTAGCCACCGCACCTCCACCTCCTTCGTAATATTCCATAGTTATCGTATACCGTTGGCCAGCCGTCAGATTCAGAGGGGTGCCGTCATTGGTGGTGGCCGCATGACCAGTCCAATTATTAATGAGTTGTGTACCGTTAACCCAGAGTCTAACTCCGTCGTCGGATACGGTGCTAAATGTATAGCTGCCCGTAACGGGTATCTGTACCTGACCGGTCCATCTAATAGAAAAATTATCTGTATTGATCGTGCCGTTAACGGGTGAACCGGAACCCCAATCAAAGTTTATTGTGGCGTCGGTTCGGGTTAGTACAGAGGGTGTAGCCAGATTAATATTATTAAAATACTGACCTAAAAGACCCGTACCATTACCAGCAACAGGCGTGGGTGTGGTAGGTGTGGTAGGTGTAGTAGCGGTGGCCACCCGCCAGAGAGCCGTTGCCGGAATGGCCTGTTTGCCTAAGCCCGGCCCGCTGTAACTTACGGTTAGGTTCTGGCCTCCATCGCCCTGAAAGTAAAGAACGGTCAAGGCATGGACACCCGCTTTCAGGCCAATTGTGCCAGACCTCTCCTGATCGCCATGAACGCCGTCGTTGGTAACTACTTCGGTGGTCCCAATGAGCAGTTTTGTCCCGTCATCGGAAGAGGTATAGAACGTGTACTGCCCATCGGTGGGCACACTAACGTAACCCGTGAAGCGTAACCCGTAGCCGGTGTCCCGATTTCTAACCCCAATAGTAGGTGTCGCTGTAACGTCGGTTTTGACGGAAGTGAGACCGTTGAAGTCGGGCAGGTTGCTCCAACTTCCTTGGTAATACTGGTAATTAAGCCCTGCCACGGCATTCGCCGGGTTTTCAGGATCCCGCAGCGAAACGACCGGTGGTGTTGTTGGCGCAACATCTTTCATCAATACCGCCGATGAGAAAGCTGTTAGAACAATTTGATTGGTGTACACTACATTTTTGGCATCCCGGTAGGTACCATCCAGCCCTACCGTTTTATTCTGAGCCGTTGAGTTATAAACCAGCTTAATATTGTCATCCGGGTTAACCGCCGTCAGGGTGGCCTCCTTCAGGCGAATATTATCAAACCAGGCCGTTTGCCCATCTTCTATCACCTGAACGACCAAAATAGCGTTCGACTCATCGGCCGTTGCGGTAAAAACGGCTTCATATTGCTGACGGGTTGTTCCCATCAACAGTACCGTTCTGGGGGATAGATCGCTATAACTTCCAGATAATTGACGCGGATATACTTCTACGCGTTTGTTGGTTGACGAAGCTACTCCATCGAAAAGAAGTTGATAAGCTTTACCTTTTGTAACGGCCCCAATATTTATGGTAGCCAGCAGATACGAATTCGACTGGTTGGATGCCGACCCAAACGACAACCGTAGTGAGCCACCATCGAGTCGGTTCGTGTTATCCCAATCGTTCCGAGCATTACCATACGGCGACCATACACTCCAGCCGTTGATATTACTCGAAAATGAATTATCGAGCTTACTGGCCCCGGTCTGACTAACGACCTGACTTTTGTACGTTATAGGACTATTAAAGGAGTTGGCATCTTTGCCATACATCGACTGCCAGTCAGTCAATGTACGATCAGCCCCGATTATTCCTGATCCGGGATTGTAAACCGCCCGAATTTTGAACAGGTCTTCGAACGGACGCACATAATAATTATAATCGAACTGACCGTAACTGGATAGATCATTGGCATTGGACTCATAAGCGGCTACAATCTGGTTTGCCAGCTTACTGAATAGTATATTATTCTGAATCACATTGTTACGCAGGAGACAAGAGCCATTGTAGGCAAGTTTGAGCTGTCCCTCTGTATTGTTGAAACTGGTATTTGCATTCACGGTTATACCGGATACGCCCCGCAGAAAAATACCCATGCCCCTCGATCCAAACGACGTGTTAGTAGCTACCTCCACATTTTGAGAGCAATCGTCAAGAAAAATACCATTAGCTCCCGAATAGGCTCCACCCGGTGTTCCTTCCGGGGCGCCGATTCCATTAAAAACGATATTTGACAAAATGTGCAAATTACCCACATTACTTCTGCTGCCATTCCAGGTGTAAATGCCGCCCCCATCGCTCTTTGTCAGGCAAAAGTTCGACACTTGGTTGTATCGTACTGTAGCATTTGTAACAACAGCAATTCCATTATACCCAACATTATCGACCACATTGTTTTCAATCAGCGTGTTGTTACTACACAATGACTGTAAGGCAGAATAGGTCCCATCACCACTTTTACCCCGGCCGGGTATCAAGCCGATGCGCTGAAGCGTATTTCCGCGAAAGGTAAAATTCTGGTAGGGGCCAATATAAAAGCCGTTACTATTGGCATCACTTATTATGTTGTTCTCAGCCAATACGGTGTTGCCAGAACCAATAATAGATATGCCGTCCTCACCCGAGTTGGTAATACTATTGTTGGATAAGACAAAATTAGATCCGCCACTAATGAGTAAGCCCGTACTGATCGTCTGAGTAATCTGAAGGTTTCGAACGGTTATGAAAGAGGCATTAGTCAAATTTACCCCTTCGTTGAAGGCGGTTGCGGTGAGAAGCTGATTATTGGGATTATTTTGATTGTCGAACAGACGGATCGTTTTGTTAGCCGGGTTATAATACCACTCGCCAACCTGATCCAACGTAGCCGGGTGATTCTGAATAAAATACCCCCACCCATCGGCCAGATCATAACTACTGGTATTGGTTAGCGATAGCGTATTGCCATTTTGCTGGGTAATAGTAGCCCGGTCCAAAATCCACTGCGTTGGCCGAATTACGGCTTCGCCCCCCGTCCAGTTAGTTGACAAACCCTGTTGACTGGTAAGTTGCGTTTTACCGCTATGAGACTGTACCGTTAAGTAACCCTTTGTGGCATCACTAAGGTTGGGATAGCGACCCAGCGGAAGCGCTACCGCGTTACGATACAAGCCCGTTACCCGGCTTCCACAAGAAGGACAATCGGCCTGCCAGACGTTATTTCCAACGGATGTCCAGTTAGTGACGGGAACTGATCCTGCCAGAATGGGAATATCGCCGGAACCGTAAGCATCTATTACAATGGGCTTCGAGGCATTACCAGACTGACGGATGACCAGACTTCCCCGAAAGGTGTCTCCCCGCCGAAACAAAATAGCATCACCAGCCTGCAAGGATAAACTATTGATTTTGCCTAGTGTCTGAAATGGCAAATCTACCGATTGCCCACTGTTAGCATCATTTCCTGAGCTAGCAACATAGTATGTAGTTTGTGCCGATACTGGCTGCCAGCTTACGCACGTAACCAACAATAAAATTTTAAAAACTAACAAGATTCGATAAAGTGCATAGTGTCCCAGGCTAAATGATTTCATCGCATTCAGTGATATTTTGGATAAAAAGAATATTTAGTATATGGATTAACATATTGTATGTTAATAATTTACGCAAGATACGCCGAATCGTTTGTTTATTAAACGGTAGGTTAATTAAATCTAAATCTAATTGTCAAATGATATTCTTAGAGATTCATTCTCAATAGAGAAGTAACACAAAAGCGATGACTCTATTTTGGGAGCGAAAACGGGAGAGGTAGCGTACTCGCTTATTATAATCGCTAAAGGAAACAATTCAGCTGGATTATTTTTCTACCATTAGCTCCAGTATGAATAATGTTTCTAGAATGGTACGACCAATGCCGCATGGTTAGATATACGCGTTGGGCTTTGATAAGTAAGGTATCAAGCAGCCCCGAAAAAGATAAAGCCAGAACCTAGGTTCTGGCTTTATCTTTTTCGGGGCAATCTTTCTATTACTGATTAAACTGAATACTGTTCAGCTGAATAATGTCATTATTGGGCTTGTCTCGCTTAACAACAATTACATATACGTCATGTTTTCCGGTGAACGGCTTGTCGAATGTACCCGTCACCTGACTCGTTGTTTTCCAATCGCCGGTTGCTTTGTAAGGCGCTCGGCTCACAACTGGTCCGGCATAAGAATCCAGGCGAACCTCAATTTCACCATCTTTATTGACTGATGAATAGTCGTAGGTCAGCGACTTGATTGTGGTCATATCAATGCCTTTCAACAAAACGTAGGCTTTATGGCTACCAGCCGACAGGCGATTGCCAAACCGGGGGAAACCTACATAGGCGTCAGCATTCAATGTTTTAACGTTGGCATTCCGCAGCGTAACAACGTCGGTGCTGGTGAGTGGGCCAACAACTTTCCCACCCTGATCGGTATACGTTGCCAGTAAACTATACTGCCCTCTTAATTCTTCAGCTTTGTGTTCGTTCAGCGCGAGAGTGCCTTGTTGCGGTACGGATTTTTGCTTTCGTGCATCGGTTAAAGCGAAGATGTATTTGACCATTTCCTGAGCATCCTGTGCCGGAATTTGTGGATGGGCACTCATCAAATGATCTTTGCTCCAGTTGCCACCACCGCCTTCAATAATTTTCTTTGCCAGCCGCTCTACGCTTCCCGATTGACCTTTGTAGCGATCGGCAACGGCCAGAAACGTTGGACCAACCGATGGTTTGTCGATTGTATGACACGCCTTACAATCGCTACTGGCAATCAAGTTTTTTCCCAGCGAACCGTTGCCAACCTGAGCCATGTCCTGATGGCCCTGTTGAGGAACAATCGTTGGTGCACCATTCGGTTGTGAACTGTATTGGTAGTAAACCTTAATACGCTTGGGATCAATTTTCGCGTCTTCTTTATCGGTCACTTTTACCGCATACGTAAACGGTTTGTTGGCCCAGAAAAACGATTTGTTATCCGTTGTGGTGATCTCAATTTCCGGTTTGGTATTGCCAACCTTCACGGCGATGGTGTCCATGCCCACCCGTCCCGCTTGATCAGTCACTTTCAGAATGGCATTATACACACCCGGTTTCGTGTAGGTGTATGTGGCGTTGGGTTGCGTTGCGCCAACTGTATTGCCATCAAACAACCATTGGTAGGTTAGCTTATCTTCGTCGTCTAAATCGGTGCCCCGGCCGCTAAATTTCACCCGAAGGGGCGCTTGACCGTTGGCTTCATGAATTACCGGTGCACGGGGATCGGAGGTTAGGTATGAGCGGGCATTACGTTGCGCTACTGCAACCGAATCCACTACGGTCGCCATTGCGACAGGTGCCCGATTACCCGTGTTGTACTCGATTTTCACTAAGCGGGCATCGTCATTATCAGCCCCATACACAGACCCGTATTCCAGCATATACATCACGCCATCCTTGCTGAAAGCTTGATCAATTGGGCGTCTGAAATCACCACTTGCCGCCATAAATGGTTCGGTGCGGATGTAGTTATCGTTTTTATCGACGCGAACGGCCATGACCCAGTTACGCATCCAATCGAAAATGAAAAGTGCGCCATCATAGTATTCAGGAAATTTATTCTTGGCGGCTGAGTTTTTGTCGTAAGTATAAAACTCGCCAGCCATCGCACTACGACCGCCCTGACCCAATTCCGGAAACTCTTTTGAGGCCGCATACGGGTACCAGATCATGGCCGGATTAGGCGGTGGTAACTGTTGGAGACCGTTATTTTTGGGCGAGTTATTAACCGGCGCTTTCGGATCGAAACGTGGCCCGACAGCGTTCGTTGCAAAATTCAGATCGCCATAGGGCTGGCTATTGCCAATAAACAACGGCCAGCCGAAATTGCCCGCTTTCTTTGCCTGATTAAACTCATCGTAGCCGCGCGGCCCTAATGTACTGCTGTCTTTGCCAGCATCAGGTCCAATTTCGCCCCAGTATAAAACAGACGATTTTGGATTAAGCGCAATGCGATACGGGTTCCGCAAACCCATCGTATAAATCTCAGGTCGGGTCTGGGCGGTGCCTTTTGGGAACAGGTTACCATCGGGAATGGTGTATGTGCCGTCTGGTTGGGGGCGAATACGCAGAATCTTCCCCCTAAAATCGTTGGTATTCGCGGCTGTCCCCCGCGCGTCGGCCGCTAAATGATCGGGCCGTGCATCAATCGGCGCGTAGCCATTTGATGGAAAAGGATTCGTGTGATCGCCCGTTGACAGGTATAAATTACCCTCTTTGTCAAAAGCTAACGAACCGCCATGATGCGAACCCGGCTCGAACAGACTCGGCACTTTCAGTAATACCTTTTCAGAGGCCAGATCGAGCGTATTATCGTCCTTGATAACGAAGCGCGAAAGATTATAGAAGGGATCTTTTTCGGCTTCGGGCGAATAATAGATGTACAGAAAATGGTTGGTCGCGAAGTTCGGATCGAGCGTTATACCTTGTACGCCGTGCCCCTGTTTGGTGGGCACCGGAAACTTATAGACCAATTTGTGCTCATTTGTTTTTGAGTTATAGACCGATAAATTACCGCTTCGCTCCGTGAAAAACACCCGGCCATCACTGGCAATAGCTAACTCCATCGGTTCGTTCAGATCATTGACCAAAACCGACTTCACGAACCGATTTTCTTCGGGCATCACAACCGCATACGATTTACTGTAATCCAGTGGTTTACCACTGCCCATCACCCACTTAAGTCCGCCCAAAATATGCTGCACAAACAATGGTTCGACGAAACTGGCATCTTCATGACCGCCACCCGTATAAAACGAGCGACCACCGTCGAATTCATGATACCAAACGATAGGGTGATTGCTGCCATTAATGCCGCCATCGTAGGTATTTTCATCCAAATTAGCCAGCACGGTCAGGTCAGAATAGAAGGACCGGTAATTGTACCATTCGTCGGTGCGCTCCCAATGGTCGGGCAGGTGAGCAGTAGATGAATGGTTTTTGTCGGTTACGTCAACCGTTGCTTTGCGAACGTTGGAATTGCTGGGATGACTGGCGAAATAGCCGCCCACCAGTTTGTTGTACCACGGCCAGTCATATTCGGTATCGGCAGCCGCATGGACACCCATATACCCGCCACCCGCCTGAATATAGCGTTCAAAAGCAGCTTGTTGCGTCTGATTAAGTATGTTTCCGGTCGTGCTCATAAAGACAACGGCCTGGTAATGGCGCAGGCTGTCATCGTTGAAGTAGTCCGCGTTTTTTGTCGTATCGACGCTAAAGTTATTTTCCCGGCCGAGTTTCTGAATAGCGGCAATCCCGAATGGAATCGACGTGTGTTTCCAGCCTTTAGTTTTCGAGAAAACCAGCACGCGGGCGGGCATCGGAGCGGTTGTCGGAACAGGATCGGGCGTTGCCGAAACAACAGATGTTGCAGCCGGGGCCGCCGTTCGATTTACGTTTGGCTGTGTGCTCGAACAAGCGTAAAGTCCAACCATAATTCCTACTGACCCAAGTAAACGGAGACAATGTTTAGTAGATAAAGATGACCAAATCATGATAAGATAAAATTGAGTAGTAGCTATAGTTGAGCCGATGTACTTCTTTTTAGTACTGGGTTCCCAGTTTGTACAACTAGATGACTAATAAGTCCTAATTTTAGATAAACTACCTACCCCTTTCCAGGTGATAAGGCCACTTGGTTATCCTATGGTCCGGTCCATTCCTTCGGGAGTCGGTCAGATTACGGTAAGGCTTGTTGGAATAATAACAGGTTATTGAGCACCGAGGCATGAAAAGCAGAGAGTTTTGATTTTTCTTTGTGCTCTTCGTGCCTCGGTGCTCAATTAATATCAGCTATGAATCGTCGTCAGTTTATCCAACAGTCAGCCGGGGCAAGTGCCGGATTGCTGGCAGGATCGTCACTTTGGGCAACACCCACATCAGCCTTTCCGGTCGTTCGGACAGTATCGGCTAGCCGCAATTTTACCAGTTCGGCCGTTGAGCAGACCATTGAGCGACTGCATAAAACCATTCGCGACCCGGAATTAGCGTGGCTCTTTGAAAACTGTTTTCCCAATACGCTCGATACCACGGTTCAGGTTAGCACGAGCAACGGCCAACCCGATACGTTTGTCATTACGGGTGACATTGACGCCATGTGGCTGCGCGATAGTACGGCGCAGGTATGGCCCTATTTGCCGCTGATTAAGCAAGATCAGCCACTGCGGCAACTCATTTCGGGGGTTATTCGGCGGCAAAGCCAATGCATTCGTCGCGACCCGTATGCCAATGCCTTTTATGCGGATGCAACCAAAGAAGGCGAATGGAAGAAAGACGTCACAGCCATGAAACCCGGCCTCCACGAGCGAAAATGGGAACTTGACTCGCTCTGTTACCCTATCCGACTGGCTTATCATTACTGGAAAATAACCGGCGATACCACGCCATTTGATACCGATTGGCTACAGGCGATGCAATTAGTATTACAAACGTGCCGGGTGCAACAACGCAAAACCAGTCGGGGACCATATAAGTTTGGCCGTGAAACAAGCTGGTCAACAGACACGGTTCCGGGCGATGGCTACGGGAACCCAACGCGACCGATCGGATTAATACACAGCATTTTTCGCCCATCCGACGATGCAACGGTGTATCCTTTCTACGTGCCGTCAAACTGGTTTGCCGTAGTATCGTTCCGGCAGTTGGCCACTATGATTGACCAGATCCATCCGACGCCAGCTCTGGCTAACGATTGCCGGGCACTGGCCAGCGAAGTGGAACGGGCACTGAAACAATACGCCATTTATAACCATCCAAAATACGGAAAAATCTACGCGCTGGAGGTGGATGGCTATGGTAATCACCTGCTTCAGGACGATGCAAACGTACCAAATCTGCTGGCCCTCCCCTATTTGGGTGCTTTGCCTGCCAGCGATCCGGTTTATCGAAACACCAGACGATTTGTACTCAGTCCAGACAATCCTTATTTCTTCAAGGGAAAAGCTGCCGAAGGAGTGGGCAGCCCGCATACATTGATTAACAACATCTGGACAATGAGCTTGACAATGCGCGCGCTCACGTCTATTGACGATCAGGAAATTCTGGCGCAACTTCGCCAGTTGAAGAAAACCCATGCTGGAACGGGATTCATGCACGAGTCATTTAACCAGGACGACCCGACCAAATTCACCCGCAAATGGTTCGCCTGGGCCAATACGCTCTTCGGTGAACTTGTACTTAAAGTAGCCACCGAACGTCCGCATTTGCTGAGTAAAGTAGTTTAATCATTTAACTAAAGCCCGCATAGAATGGGTCTATGCGGGCTTTAGTTAAATGATTCATCATCGGGTCACTTGCCAGGTACCGGTTGCCTGTCCACCATCCGATTTCCAGGTGCCTTTTAAAGCTGGTTTAGCATAAGTGCCCGTAAAATTCACCTCATCATCACCATCGTTTGGGTCATTATAGGTTGCGGCCAATTGGCCTTTTCCCCAGGTAATCGTTTTTAAGTCGATAGGCTGTCGACTGCCATCATCCGTCAGCATGATAACTTGACCAGCCAGTTTACCATTGCTATCCTGATTGATAACCAGTTCGAATTTTCCAGACGCTGCGCCTTCAAACGTACCTGACCATTTGCCAACGATTGTGGCTGGTGAATCAGCCGTTGACGATGGATTTTGCGCCCTAACTCCCTGAAATATCGTAGCGGTGAATACCATTACGACCAATAAAGCCTTGATTGTCATGTGTATTATGCAGTAGAGGGTTTGACGATTAAACATGTATAAAAGAGGAATTTTCACAATGAATGCTGCATAGGGCGGCAATTATATTGTTGATGTTAAGCTAACGGAATCTGAATTTCAGCCGCTTTCCGGATAACAAACTGCCGGGCTTCGTCATATTCTTCCGATGTGCGTAAATGCTCAAGCATCAACGGGACTTCCTGCGGTAATGAGGTAACGTTACGAATATAGGCAGCATAGTCCAGTGTGCCTCGGCCCGGCATGGTTTCGATAAAATGGCCGTCTTTGGGGGCAATATCTTTGGCATGAGCCGATACAATCCAGCGGCCTAATTTTTGGAAAGTTTCGTTGATAACAGCCGTATTAGTATAGTATCGTGTTGGGCTGTTAATGATATTGGCAATGTCTACATGGGCACCAAAAGAAGAGCGGTCGATGGCTTTTATAAATTTCAGGTACGAATCCGGACTATCGGGCAAACTCCAGCCCATCATCTCCAGCGCGAATTTGGTCCGTTTAGGTTTTACCGCATCAATCACTTTACGGCAGTTTTCGACTGTAGCGTCGAAATATTCTTTGCTTAAATCGCGGACATCGGGGCCGTCCCAATGAGTGGGGCTGTAAGAGCCGCCAATATCAACACAAACCCGGGCGCCAACGGCCTCAGCCAGGGCCAGTCGTTCTGTTATATAAGTCAGATTTTTACGGCGCTTTTCGGCATCCTGATCCAACATATTAACCCACGCCCCAACTTCGGCAAGTAACACATTCTGACCAGCAAATGCCTTTCGGATAGCCTCAATTTTACTTGTATCATTTATGTCAACAGTTGGTACATAGGCGGCACTGTAACCCAACCGCCGATGCTCGCGCGCTAATTCTTCAGGATCATTGCTTTTCAGAAAAATAGGACCGCCTAATCGCAATGGTTTCTGAGTTGATTTCCACATTGGCAAGTGCGGTGTCAATACGGCACTACCAGCCAAAACAGCAGACGATTGCAAAAAACCGCGACGGGAAACTGGTTTCATTTGAGTTGTATTGATAGAATGGATAAGCGTAAAAGCAGAAAAACGTGGGCAATTACTTGTGCCTCTGGAGCTTTCTATCTAAAACGTAAGCCCATCAATTCAGCCCGATTTTCAGTAACCGCCTAACTCCTTTTACGGCTTGCAATCTCATAGAGGCCATTTTTCATTTTGGTCATACAATTGCCTTCATAATATAGGTAGCCGCCACTATTTGTGCGGGTAAATTGGGGATCAAAACGGCTTTATCTGTCAAACGTTTATTTCTATGCAATCCAACAGACGAACTTTTATAAAGAGCTTGTCGGCAGCTTCGGCTTTAGTAGCTACCGAAAGTATTGCCAAGCCATTCGGAGCTCCTGCTTACATCCCAAATTTGATGAAGATCAGCCCGAACGACAAGATTCGCTTTGCTACTATTGGCATGGGTATTCAGGGCAATTTCGATACGCAAGCTGCCTTACGCAATCCCGATGTGGAACTGGTTGGATGTGCTGATTTGTACAGTGGGCGACTTGAACACGCCAAAACAGCTTATGGCAAGGACAAAAACCTATTTACCACGCGTGATTACCGCGAAATTCTGGCCCGCCCTGATGTTGACGCGGTTCTCATCGTCACGCCCGATCACTGGCACGATCATATTACCATTGCCGCTCTAAAAGCAGGAAAGCACGTTTATTGCGAGAAACCAATGGTTCAGCACCTCAATGAAGGCAAAGCCGTAATTGAGGCCTGGAAAAAATCGGGCAAGACCATGCAGGTTGGCAGTCAACGCATTAGCAGCGCAGCGTTTAAAGAAGCAAAGCGGCTTGTTGAAGCGGGCGACATTGGGCAAATCAATTATATCGAATCCAACAATGACCGCTTCAATGCCATTGGTGCCTGGAATTACTCGATTCCAACTGATGCATCAGCCCAAACGGTAGATTGGGACCGTTTTCTGGGCGATGCGCCAAAGCGGCCATTTGATGAAAAACGATTCTTTCGCTGGAGGAATTATAAAGACTACGGCACAGGCGTAGCCGGCGATTTATTTATCCACCTGATTACGGGCGTTCACTTCGTAACCAATACATTGGGACCAACGCGCATTTACTCGTCGGGCAATCTGGCCTACTGGAAAGATGGCCGCGATGTTCCCGATATTATGGCGTGCATTATGGACTACCCCAAAACCGATCAGCACGAAGCTTTCCAGATGGTATTGCGAGTCAATTTTGCCAATGCCGGGAAAATTAACGACGTGACCCGTATCATTGGCAATGAAGGGCAAATTGAGTTTTCGGAAAACAACCTCATTATGACCAAAAAGAAGCTTCCCGTTGCGCCCGGTTATGGTGGCTACGATAGCTTCTTTACGTTTACAGAGCCTGTGCAACAGGAATTTACCAAGAAATATGATGCCCAATATCCGCCGGATACGCGCAAGTCTGATCCGGTAAAAGAAGTACGATTTGAGGCACCTAAGGATGATGATGCACATGCCAAACACTTTGCCGACTTTTTCGACAATGTACGCAAGGGAAGTCAGGGAACACTTGAAGACCCCGTGTTTGGCTTCCGGGCTGCGGCTCCGGTGCTGGCCTGCAATGAAAGCTACTTCGAGCAAAAAGTAGTTCATTGGGACCCGATCACAATGACGCAGCAACATCCGATAACGAAATCAACTTCGTCAAAAACCGTAGCGGCCAAAAAGTCAACGAGTAAGAAAACCTAGTGACTACAAACCGATAAGGTTTAGTTGATTCATAAATTACCTATCAAATCCCCATCGAAGTAGCCTTTCATAATCAGGCTGTTTCAATGGGGATTTTGTTTATTGATTTTCGAGCCAACTAATTCGTTCAACCGTTGAAAACCAACTTTCTCTTTTCATGGTATATATGTTCAGTCGTTAGTTGGTTTTAATTTGCCAGAAATTGCCGTGACAAATCGTTCATCCAAATCCCCTCACTCCTATCAAAAAAAACCGGGCCGGTGGTTTTGGCACAGTGCTTTGCTGGTTTTAATGCTCTGGATTGCGATAGATTTGTTTGTGCCACGGCAGCATAGCATCCGGCAATTTGATCCGCAGAAAGTGGCTGAGTTAGAGACAAACATGTGGCGTTCATATTATGAAAGAAAGCCCGTGTTGTTGTTCTGGCAGTTGGCCAGTGGGTTACGTCAGCAATTTCACGCGCCGTTCTGGCGATCGTTCAAATTGGGCTTTCAGGCGGCAAAAGCTGCTTTTGAATTTAAGAATAGCGGCCGTTTACGGGCTGGTTCCGAGAAAGCGTTGCCCGGATTAATTTCGTATTACAAGTCTATTCAAGCGCTTAGCATCGAGCAGTTTGATGTGCCTAAGGTGGCAACATTAGAATTAGACTGGTGGGTTATTCACCGCCAACGCGAACGCTATTCGTACAACGATCTGGCGAAGGCCCTTGCCCAAACGGCTGCGGCTCAATATGCCCAGCCAGTAAAGCCTTTCAGTACCTATGGTCAACTACGGGCCGATGCTATGCGACTGCGCGACGAGTCGAGCCGTAAACCGGGCGGCACCACCGCAGCCGATTGGCAACGTATTGATAACGAGTTAATTAAAGCGTGGAGCAGCTTACACAAGGCCGTTCATATGGATAACCAAAACGGCAAGTAGCCTAGGGTTTAGGTAAAGTACGCAGTTGTTGCATAGCCAACCGCAGTTGCTGGCGTGCCCTGTCAAGGGGTATGCCAATCGACGTAGCGGCTTCTTCGGGTGTGCAGTTTTTGAACAGCACAGAGTCAAGCAGTTCCTTTAATTGGCCGTCTGTCGAAGTTGTATCAAAAAGAGTTGGCACAGCTACCGTACTTGTTTGAGAATCAACTACTTTTCCCGATGTAGTAATTTGAAATACAGGGCTTAACACTTGTTTGCGAGCCTTGAGGGCATCTGAAGCTACACGGCGGGCGATAGTTAACAGCCAAATAAAAATTGGTTGTTTTTCAGCGTTGAACAAGTCAATTTCTGAGCGAACCTTAGTGAAAGTAGTTTCTAATATTGCCAGAGCTTCGGCTTTATCAGAAATAATTTCCGTGATAACGCCGAACAACGCTGGGGCATAGCGGTCGTACAAAATGAAGAAATCATGTTGATTAGCTAAACCATGTCCGTCAGGCAATTCGGGTTCCTGATTTAGATATGTTAAGCGGCTCATGGATGATTATAGGTATATTTCCTGCACATTGTGCTAAGTAGGTTTAGCTATATATCAGATAAACAGCGATTTATGTAAAGTATTTATCTGATATATGTGTCCATACAACAATTGAGTAATATCAATTTGTTTAGTTAATTTATTATGCGGTATGCAGCTTCATACGGCAATGCGTATACGTAAACAAATGGTCGTTGCACAGGTTCTTATTACCTTTGTGTATTGATTCTAACCAAGTTTATGAAATACACGAAGCACGTTTTTATTTGTAACAACCAGAAAGCCGCCCCCAAAAAATCCTGTGGTGAAGCTCATGGTAATGAATTGGTCGATGCGTTCAAAGCGGCACTCGCCGAACGCGGTCTGTTGAAGGAAATGCGGGCACAACGAACAGGTTGTCTCGACGCCTGCGGATTTGGCCCAACATTGGTTGTCTATCCGGAAGGAACCTATTATGGCAATGTACAACTCTCTGATGTGGCCGAAATCGTTGACAGTCACCTGGTAAACAATC
This sequence comes from Spirosoma sp., assembly GCA_964263725.1. GTDB lineage: Bacteria > Bacteroidota > Bacteroidia > Cytophagales > Spirosomataceae > Spirosoma. The sequence goes on along the minus strand of CAXVWN010000340.1, from coordinate 11,873 downwards.
AACCCGTAGAGCGGCTCAAATTAGATTTTTAGTGTTTTCGGTTAATGATGCGTCAGCTACGATCGTCATTAACCGAAAGCTCAACAAAATGTACAAACACCTTTTTTTCGACCTCGATCATACGTTGTGGGATTTTGACCGCAACTCGGCCGAGTGCATTGCCGAGTTGTTCGATACATTCCAGTTAGCGGATGTAGGCATTAGCTCGTCTGACGAATTTAGTCGCCATTTCATCGCCATAAATCAGCAACTATGGGCCGACTACGACAAAAATCTTATTGAACACGGCTACATTCGTCAGCACCGGTTTCCGATGGTATTTCGAGCATTAGGTGTCGATGAGTCGGCTGTTCATGCCGATCTAAATACCGAATACTTACGTCTGTTACCCAAAAAGACGCATTTGCTCGAATCGGCCAGGGAGTTGCTGGATTACCTCAGCGGCCGATACACGATGCATATTATCACAAACGGGTTTGCCGAAATTCAGGCTATGAAAATGGCCAGTTCCGAAATTGGGCACTATTTCACGAACATCGTAACCAGCGAAAACGCCAACGCTAAAAAGCCTGATCCACTGGTATTTCAATACGCTCTGGAATTAAGTAGTGCCAGCGTATCGGAAAGTCTAATGATTGGCGACAACTATGAAGCCGATATTATGGGGGCAAAAAGCATTGATTTAGATACCGTATTTTACAATCCGGCGCGCCAATCCGTCAGTAATCCACCCACTTACGACATTGGCCACCTGAAAGAGTTAATGGCAATTTTGTAATCAGAAGCCTCATGCAATTCGTAAACTCAACTGCCATTGTCACCGGAGGAGCCTCGGGTTTAGGTGAGGCCACCACACGCTTGTTGGCAGCCAATGGTGCCAACGTCGTTATTCTGGACCTGAACATCGAGCGTGGTAATGCCCTGGCCGAAGAGCTGGGCACCAGTGTTCGATTTCATAAAACTAACGTAACCGATGAAGCCGATGTGCAGGCCGCTATTAATCTGGCGATTGAAACATTCGGCGGTTTGCACATAAATGTTAACTGTGCAGGCGTGGCCGAAGCCCGCAAAACGCTTGGGAAGGTCGATGGTGTTTACGGCGCGCATTCGCTGGCCGTTTTTCAGAAAGTTATTTCCATTAATCTCATCGGTACCTTCAACGTACTTCGGCTGGCGGCTTTGGCCATGGAACGTAACGAACCCAACTCTGGCGATGGCGAACGGGGTGTTATTATAAATACGGCCTCTGTGGCAGCGTACGATGGACAGATAGGCCAGGCTGCTTACTCAGCCTCAAAAGGCGGTATTGTCGGTATGACGCTGCCCATTGCCCGCGACCTTGCCCGTTCCGGCATCCGGGTTATGACCATTGCCCCAGGTCTTTTCGAGACACCTTTGCTCGCTGGTTTGCCCGAGGAAGCGCGGTTGTCATTGGGCCAGCAAGTGCCATTTCCTTCGCGTCTTGGCCGACCGGCAGAGTATGCACTCCTGGTAAAAAGCATTATTGAGAACCCAATGCTGAACGGCGAGGTAATTCGACTTGATGGCGCTATTCGAATGGGGCCGAAGTAACTAGTTTATCTATTTCGATCGCTGCCAGCCACCGGATTATCAGATTCAGGCGTTTGCGATTGACTATATTCTGGAATCGGCAGAAGAATAGCGAAGAGATTATGTAGTATGTGTGTCGAATTTTAGATACCAGGCAGTACCTGGAGAACACTGCGTTGCATAATTAATACTTATTTGAAAATTTACCGTTACCTAAATAACTCCCAAATTGGCCTGCATAAAGTTTAGGTTGATCCTCGATTCATCTAATACAAAAAATGATTCCGAAGCGCAAATGCGCTTCGGAATCGACAAAACAACTATATAAAAACAGGTTGTTTATTACAACAGCTTTGCGAATTCAGCCCCCCAGCAGTAGTTATAGGCACTACTGCCACTATAGGCGAAACCAACACCTGTATTTTTGACTTGAGCATTCATCAGATTTAGACAGTGACCTGTTGAATTGAGCCATCCAGTTAAAACTTAGTCGGGAAGCGGTCACTGTGAGTTAAACGTAGAACCGCTAGATACGTAACCGTGCCGCATTTACAGGACTTCGATCGGACTGTATTGATCTTGTTCACCAAATCTAACAGCTGAACTTCATACGGGCTACTCTTCAAAATTCATTTAGTAAAGCCAGGTTTGTTTATAAGCCGGGCTCTGGGTTATGTTATTTTAAGGCCGGAACCCATTCTTTATAACCGCATTTACCACAGGCATCGGTTTTCTGCTTTGCCTCTGGTTGTAGTTGTAGATTACCACAATGGTAACAGACGTGCTGACCCGGTGCTTTTTCCAGCTGATTAATAAAATCAGTATCCCATTCCGGCAGGACCGAAAGACCCGGTTTTGGCTCCGGCTCTTCAATCAAGGTGAAGGCGCCATTGGCTTCCATGTACAACCGTTTGACATGGCCCAAATGAATCAAACCGCTGGATCGAAGCTGGGCGAAGAGCAGCTCGCGCGTAATACGTGCTTCCTCCATCGCAGGCATCTGTATGACTGAGTTTTCAATGAGTGTACTGTTATCGCCCTGCGATAAGGCTTCAAATCGCTGATTTTTAGCCGCATAATACGATACAATACGCTGGGTAAGAACCACAACCGACCCGATAATATAAGCGGGCAGCAGACCCCGATGTGCATCCAGAATAGGTACGCCAATAGCAGCGGCCATTGAAATCATGGCGGCCATTTCATTCCGGCTCAGTTTAGAAGCCATCCGCCGACCCATCAGACGCATTGTGAGAACCAGCAGAAAATAAATCGCAGCCGCCCGGATTATAATTTCAACGTAAAAAATGCCTGGAACCTCGCCAATAAGAATGCGTTGCCAGTCGTACAAATAAATATCTTCCTTTTTCATAGTTGAGTTAAAGTACCGCGCCTACCCAATCATTTGCCTGACAGATTGAGCAAGATTCAGTTTTTGGTTGGGCTGGAATTGTATTGCCGCAGTTGGCACAAGCGAGAAGTTTTTCTTTTGGATGCTCATGAATTGATTGCACTTCGTTATCCGAAGGTGGCAATACAGATAAGCCGGGCTTACCTTTCTCATCCTGATAAATGCTGAACATGCCATACGCTTCTAAATACAGGCGCTTGACTTTGCCCAGATTATACACGTTTTCGCTACGTAGCGCGGCATAGATTTGCTGGTGGGAAAGCCGGTTTTTATCCATTACGTCGAGTTGAATAATCCCGTCCTTAATGACAACCGTTTCTGTACCCTGTATCAATTTTTCGGCTTTGCTGCTTTTGAAGCCCAATAGATTGGTTTCTCGGAGAAAAACCAATGCACATAGCAGTGCCAGCACGCCCGACAACAAACCCCGATCAGGCAACTGCATGGCCGGAGACACAATGGCTCCCATTGTGAGCATTACACATAACTCCAGATTGGTAAGCTGCCCATTCATTCGCTTCCCAAGCAATCGCATCACAACCAGCAGGGTTACATAGATTAGTGTTGTACGGATGAATACTTCCAGCAAAAATTCGACCGGGGCATCACCAATCAAAATTCGTTGCCAGTCACCCAACTTTATTTCTTCTTTATCCATGTCTCCCTAACTTCCCGTTAAGCAGAATTGATTGATAATGAGCCAAAAATCTGGGTTTAGTCATATATTTTATAAAGTGTGCTAAAAAAAGCAGACCACATAATCAGGAAACGAAAATTAGTGTCAACAGGATGGTTCTTCAACGAGTTTGTCTTAGCAACAAAGACTCAACATTAGGTCCATGAAACAACTAATTCTTTTCCTGTGTATTGGTATTCTTACCACTGGCTGTCAGAAAAATACATCCGAAACGGAATCAGACAAAATACCCTCTGTGCCCATTCCAACTGATTTTATTGAAGAATTATGGTATAAAAATGGGCTGATTTATAGTGTAGATGTTGAGGTTTTTAAGGATTCGGACGGCAACGGATTCGGTGATTTCAATGGAATTACGCAACAGCTCGATTACCTGAAAGCATTGGGCGTTGCGACCATTTGGCTGGCTCCTTTCCAGCCGACACCGAACAAAGATGACGGTTATGACATAGCTGATTTCTACGGTATTGACCCCAACCTGGGCACCACACAGGATTTTGACAACTTCATTAGGCAGGCAAACCAGAAAGGTATTCGGGTAATGATGGATTTAGTGACCAACCACACTTCCGACCAGCATCCGTGGTTTAAGCAGGCTCGCCAGAATATAAATTCACCGTATCGGTCCTGGTACGTCTGGTCAAAAGAACGCCCGAAAAAATGGGACAAAGGCATGGTTTTTCCCGGTGTGCAGAAGGACATCTGGACTTTTGATAAGCAGGCAGGTGAATACTTTTATCACCGCTTCTACGATTTTCAGCCGGATCTAAACATGCAGAATCCGGTTGTGCAGCGGGAAATGCGCAAAATTGTTCGCTATTGGCTGGATAAAGGTATCGCGGGCTTCCGCGTGGATGCGGTTCCCTTCCTGATTGAAGTTGCCAGCCCGGATTTTGATCCCGAAAAACCTGAACATCAGTTTGATATAATAACCCAATTGCACCAATACATTCAATGGCATAAACGTGATGCCATTTTGCTGGGTGAAGCCAACGTCGACCCAAAAGAGCAGGACCCTTATTTCGGGAAGGATGGCCAGAACATGCAGACAATGTTCAACTTCTTCGCCAATCAACACCTCTTCTATGCGCTGGCAACAGCTGAGACAAAATTATTAAAGAAAGCTCTGGACGACACCAAAAACATTCCGCCAACGGCCCAATGGGCGCACTTTTTGCGAAATCACGACGAGATTGACCTTGGGCGGCTGAGCGATAGCGAGCGGGATAAGGTATATGCCAAATTTGGTCCTGATACGACCATGCAACTCTACGAGCGGGGCATTCGTCGCCGGTTAGCGCCGATGCTGGGCGATAAACGTCTGGTCGAACTGGCCTACAGCGTCTTGTTTTCCTTGCCGGGAATGCCCGTCATTCGATACGGTGAAGAAATCGGTATGGGCGATGATTTAAACCTAAAAGAACGCCTGTCGATTCGTACACCCATGCAGTGGTCAAGTGGGCCGAACGCGGGATTTTCGGAGGGCACTAAGCTAGTACGTCCCGTAATTGGTCAGGGCCCTTACAGCTATACGCAAGTTAACGTAGCGGCTCAACGTTCCGACTCCGCATCGTTACTAAACAAGGTAATTCGGTTTGCTCAGCTACGAAAACAATGTCCCGAAATCGGGTGGGGAAAATGGGAAGTGCTCGACACCAAATCCGAGCACGTACTGGCTATACACTACAACTGGCAGGGCCATTCCCTCGTAATGGTCAATAATTTCAGTCCGGAGCCTCAAAAATGCCAGTTATCATCGTCGTTGAAGGCCCAAAGTATATTGGTTAATCTTTTCGATAATACTCAGACTCAGGTTGGAAAGAATGGCGATTACTCGGTTCAGGTAGCAGGCTATGGGTATAGCTGGTACCGACTGAAAAACTAAGATTATGCTACCATCATTAACTGTAAACAAACGATCGCTTGGTGTAACTTTTTTGCCAAATGGCATGGCTGAAGTTCTGGTTTGGGCACCTACGCCGAAACAGGTATCGATTAAACTCACCGAAATATCGGAAACAATAGCGCTCACTAAAGAAGCTCTTGGTTACTGGTATATAACGACTCCCTTGCTCAAACCCGGAAGCTTATACACCTTTGTGCTGGACGACGAAAAAGAGTGCCAGGACCCCGCATCACTTGCCCAGCCAGATGGTGTAGAAGGCCCTTCAAAAGCGATTGATACGACTTCTTTTTACTGGGAAGATCAAAACTGGGTGACGCCCCCTTTGGAGAATTACCTATTGTATGAACTCCATGTTGGTACGTTTACAACGGAGGGTACGTTTGCTGCGGTTGAAGAAAAACTGGACTATTTAAAAGCGCTGGGTGTCAATGCGATTGAGATTATGCCGATTGGCCAGTTTTCCAATGCCCGAAACTGGGGATATGATGGTGTATTTGCTTTTGCTGCACAAGATTCTTACGGGGGTGCCGCCGACCTCCAGCATTTGGTGAATGCCTGCCATTTCAAGGGTATCTCCGTTGTGTTGGACGTCGTTTATAATCACTTTGGACCGGAAGGCAATTTCCTGGAACACTATGGGCCGTACTTAACGGATAAATACCAAACGCCCTGGGGCAAGGCCGTTAATTTTGATGATGCCTGGTGTGATGGTGTCCGACGACATGTTCTTGAAAATGCACTCATGTGGTTTCGCGATTTTCATATTGATGCCCTACGTCTGGATGCCGCTCATGCCATTAAAGACAGTAGCCCAGTCCATATTTTACAAGAACTGAGACAACAGGTCGACCACTTGATGGAAACGACGGGGCGTCGTCATTACATGATGGTTGAATGCGATTTGAACGATCCTCGATTCATTAAGCCATTATCTGAACATGGGTATGGAATGGATGCCCAATGGATTGATGAATTTCATCACTCCCTGCGGGTGACGGTGGGTGAAGAGCAAACAGGATATTACGCCGACTTTGATGGCATTTCTAATCTGGCAAAATCATTTCGAGATGCCTATGTATACAACGGGCAGTTTTCGAAAGTTCGCCAGAAGCTGTTTGGGCATAAAGCTGATACAAATCCGGGCAACCAGTTTATCGTTTTCTCGCAGAATCATGATCAGGTTGGGAATCGTAAGCGGGGTGAGCGTTCGAGTCAGTTATATAGCTACGATATCCTTAAAGTGTTAGCTGGTTCTGTGCTTGTTAGCCCTTTCATTCCCTTGCTGTTCATGGGCGAGGAATGGGGCGAAACAAATCCTTTCTTCTACTTTGCGAGCATGTCTGAACCGAAGCTTGCCAAGAAAATAAAGCAAGGTCGAAAGGATGAGTTCAGCACGTCCAAGTCGAAAGGAGAAGTTCCCGATCCCGATACGGAGGAGACATACCAGCAAGCCAAATTACAATGGGACTCCATCCAACAGAACCCTCATCAAACGTTACTCCGGTATTATCAGACTCTTATAGCACTACGTCAGCAGCTACCGGCTTTGCACAACCTGAACCGTCAGCAAGTAGAAGTAACAGCCTGTGATAATCAACAAACACTGCTTCTGCATCGCTGGCATGACGACCAGCATGTATTGTGTCTGATAAATTTCTCTAATCAGCCACAGGAAATAACGCTCGCTATATCAGATACAAACATACACTGGCATAAACTGCTCGACTCAGCAGAGCAGACCTGGCAATTGGAAACTGGTTTCAGTACAGCTCCCGATTCATTAGCCAATTCTACGTCGGTTTTGTTGCAGGGAGAGTCGCTGGTGATTTACGCTTGTGGCCATGAGAAATCTCACATTAACGTACCAAATCCCATACCCGCGCGTCTGTATCGGTAAGCGGTCATTGGCAGGCGAAAGTCAATTTGAGTGATTGCCCGTTGCGTTACTTTTGACAAACTATACTCAACAAATAGAGTAATCAAACAGTTAAACGAATGCTTGCTTGAAGGAAGTTTCAGCCAATCTTAAGCAGAATCGACTTTACAAACTGGTTACCTTAAAAATCATCGCTCAACGGGCAAACTTAAAACAGAATACACTTATGAATAAGGAAAAGCAACTTAGCCGTAGGCAAGTTATTAACGGATTGGGAGCTGGTTTAGCCACCGTAATGACTGCACCAGTAGCGGCTGCACCAGGTCAACATTCAGATAATTCTAACTCAGCAGCACTGGTGGACCCCACAACCAATTATCCTAAACCCCCATTTAAAGCGCAACCCCAACCCTGGCCAGGCCTGGCTGGCAAAATGGACCCGCGTCCCGATCATGGCGAGACCAGTTATAAAGGATCAGGTCGGTTAAAAGGGCGCAAAGCCTTAATTACGGGAGGTGATTCAGGCATGGGGCGGGCAGCCGCTATTGCCTATGCCCGAGAGGGAGCCGATGTCGCCATCAATTATTTGCCAGCCGAGGAACCCGATGCCCAGGAAGTGATTGCACTGATTAAAGCCGAGGGGCGAAAGGCAATAGCCATACCCGGCGATCTCCGCGAGGAAGCTTTCTGCCAAAAACTAGTAGCCGAAGCTGTGCGTGGGCTTGGAGGACTAGATATTGTAGTTAGTAATGCAGGCCGACAACAAGCTCACGATTCTATTCTGGATATATCGACTGAGCAATTTGACTGGACGATGAAGACCAATATCTATGCTCCTTTCTGGATTATTAAAGCCGCATTGCCACATCTTCAGCCAGGATCAGTCATTATAGGCACTACCTCAGAGCAAGCCTATGACCCGTCGGCTAACCTGTATGACTATGCTCAGACTAAGGCCGCAACGATGAATTTCGTCAAATCGCTGGCTAAACAACTAGGACCAAAGGGCATTCGGGTAAATGGGGTCGCGCCCGGACCAATCTGGACGCCTTTGCAACCGAGTGGTGGTGCCACTCAGGAAAAGTTAAAGACCTTTGGTGGTGATACCCCGCTTGGTCGGCCTGGGCAACCAGCCGAACTGGCGTCCATTTATGTTCAACTAGCCGCGAGTGATGCCAGCTATGCTACAGGTCAAATTTATGGTTCTGCTGGTGGTAAAGGACAACCCTAAAGTTAGTTTGTAGCCAGCTTAAGCGAGTTTACGTGAGCGGTGCTGGTGTGTTTGCTGTTGATTTAAGAAAGGATGGCAACAAGTACATAAGTTATTGATTTCGAATAGATGTGATGGTAATAATGTTGGTAGGCTTCGGTATATATTGGATACAAGCCTCGTCCAACTTGTACTTTATCCATATCTGTGTTCCTGCTTTAGCATACGGTTCTAACACATACTTAGTAAAAAATTGCTGATTATTGATCAGGAGTGCATAGCTAAACTGGCAGCCCGCATAAGGGCCGGATACAATACCCAAAATAGTCGCTTTCATCTCCGGCTCAACAGGGTCTTTATGGCAACTGACTGAGAAGCTAATTAACAATAAAAACCCAAGAGCTTTTTTCATAACTGCCTACTTTTTAGCTGGTAAGTAGACCACAAAAAAGATGTTTTGGTTGGAAAGAAGTTGTTGCTCAAGTGCTTTTATCTTAATCCAACTAATATATATTTCTTCAACAAAAAAGAGTCGCCCAATCGAGCGACTCTTTTTTAAAGCGTATAGTTTTTTACAAACCTAGAAACTCAAACGAACCTGACCAAACACATACCGGCCATTATAACCGCCCTGGTTTGGCTGATACAATTGGCGACCACGGTTCGACGCATCACGACTCGAATTGTAATCAAGTGAACCAGCGGCATTACGCGGATCGACATTGATTTGTTGTGGATACACGTCAAATACATTGGTAGCACCAACAGAAGCTGTCAGCATTTTGTTGATTTGATACCCAACTACGATGTCAGTAATCCAGACTGGAGCAAATTTCTGGTCGATAATCGTATTATCCTGTTTACCGTCAGCACCGTGATAGTAGGCTGTGTTCCAATACGTTCCGTCTGCTTTTTTAGCATTTGGATCGGTGGTGTTCACGTAAGAGACTTCACCAAATCGAACCGTACGAAGATTCACGTTCCATTTGCCGATAGCATAATTGGCCGTCAGATTCCATTTGCTTTTGGGCAAATAGTTTTCCAATAACGAAACCTGGTTTCTGTCAAACAATTGAGTTTTGAACCACGTACTTGGATTGACGGTAGGGCTGTTATTGGCAGGGTCGTCAATCTTGGGCGTACCATTGATCGACGTAACTTTAGTTTCATTGAAGTTAAGTGCGGCAGATAAGGTTAACCGTCCGGCACCAACGTTCAATTTTTCACTCGCTACAATGTCAATACCTCTAGTACGTGTGTCAACGGCATTGGCAAAGAAAGCCACTCTGTTGATCGAGGCATCGGTTATGCCCAATTGTGAGGCCGTGTATTGTCCGGAGAAAATAATGCGATTATTGATCTGAATTTGATAGGCGTCAACGGTTAACGTTAATTGTTTCGCAATGTTAGCTGTCAAACCCAACGACAGGTTAACCGATTTTTCGGGCGTTAATGGAGCCGCACCAACGGTAACGTTTCTAATCGGACTATCATTATTTACAATTAATGTATTGGAAGGCAGACCATTTGAAAACAATGTACTTGTGTTATTAAAATAACGCTCCTGCAGAGTCGGCGCGCGGAAACCAGTACTGGCTGCACCCCGTAAGGCCAACCCATCGACAAGTTGTAAACGAGCCGCAATTTTACCATTTACGGTCGATCCAAAGTCAGAATAGTGTTCGTAACGACCCGCTACATCAACTAATAATTTGCCTATTTCTGCTTCAACATCCGCATACAGAGATTGGCTGTTACGTGATTTGTTGACTTCGTTAGCTGGCTGAAAACCAGGAAATACTTGAGAAGATGGTAAGGCTGCCTGTGTGGTAGCTGCTGATCTTAGCGTGCCATCTGCATTATAGACGTAGCTCGGGTAAGGAGCTCCACCCTCAACAATAGGCGCATTTGGCACTAAAACTAATTTATCAGTGGCCAAAGCACCACCATAGGATGCGGGCTCTCCAGCTACAAGTTGGTAATGATCAAGTCTGAACTCACCCCCAAAGGCTAGGTTAATATAATTGAAAGAGCCAACCTTCGACAGATTACGGGAAAAATCAACATTGGTCGTATTTTGGAAGAACTTCATCGTTCCCGCATCAAATTTATTCTGCCCGTTGTTCAGTGTTGCATTTCCTGAATTGAAAATGGTATACTTAAATTGGTTCGCTCCTGATGTATTGCTTACATCAAACGTCCAGTTATTCGTAAATTTCGTTTTATACCCTACGCTCAACGATTGATCGTTGATGTTAGACTGTATGCCCGGCAGAAAGCCATTCGGATATTGCATCGTTCCATCCGTCAGTAATGGTTGTTGCGAACGAGACACAGGAATACGGGCATTTCCGTACGATTTGCCTTCTTTTAACGAAAGGCCACCCGTGAAATAAAATTCTGATTTTTGACCAATTGGGATACCGCCATTGGCAAAAATTGAAAAATTATTGGACGACGAGTTGCCAATGATCATGTTATGGCGATCATAACCATTTTTCTTAACCAAGGCAGCATCATTAGCCAGCAACGTAGTACGGAAGGCCGTTATATCTGTTCCAGCCACAGGAGTTGGAAATCCGCCAGATGAACCCAGGTATTCAGTTGGAACATTATCCTCACCGGAACGATTTGTTCGTCCGCGAGTTAAATACTGCGTACCAATCGTTAAATAACCGGCTTTGCCTAAACGGAAGCCTTTCGACAAATCAACCTGGAACGTACCACCGTCATTAATGCTTTGGCTCCTCTTATCCGTGCCTCCATTAATAGTAGGCACTGTGTAATTCATAGTGGTCATATTTTGTCCACCCGTTACCGAAGCAGTAAGTCCATTGTAGTTTTTCTTCAAAACAACGTTGATAACCCCGGCAATAGCATCAGAGCCATACTGCGCAGCGGCACCATCACGCAATACTTCGATACGCTCAATAGCGGCTACGGGAATGGTACTTAAATCGGTCGGAACCGAGCCACGACCAACCGAACCGTTAACGTTAACCAAGGAAGACATATGTCGACGTTTGCCATTTACCAGCACCAATACTTGTGTCAAACCACGTAGCGTGGCCTGATCTATATGGTCAGAACCATCTGAAATTGTTTGACGGTTTGAGCTGAATGAAGGAGCGACATAGTTTAAAATCTGACCAATTTCGAGTTGAGCAAACGATCTCAATTCTTTGGTCGTAATCACATCAACAGGCGCTGGCGTGTTGACAT
>CAXVWN010000339.1:0-6670 GCA_964263725.1 Spirosoma sp. | reverse complement strand
GCCAGCTAATTCGGCAGGATAGTTCGGTTATTACGGTTAAGAAACGGGACGGAGATATGACGTTCATCGAAGCTGATCAGGTTGTTACCATCTCGTCGACTCGTCCGGATGAGCCGGTTCGTTCAGGTGATGTGCCCGGCACTATTTTTGTCTTGAAAGATGGTTCGCAGGTAGCAGGGAAATTTGTTCGTCGCGATAGTACGATGATAACCGTGCGGAAAAATAATGGTCAGTTGACTTATTTTGAGCCGGAACTGCTCGTCCGGGTCGATACAGTACGAGTACAGACAGAGTCAACATCTGCCATATCCTCAGTCCCTGGAAATCGTGCGTTTCTAAACCGCTTTTCGCCCTGGTTACTAACGGGTCAAACGGCCTACAATCCCGAAAAAGGTCGACTTTATTACCGAAACACATTCCTGTTACTCAATGAATTTCAATACGGCATCACACATAACTGGAGTATAGGCGTGAATCTCAATCCACTTTTTGGCAGTTATGATCCTAAGGACAATCCCAGAGATGCAGTGCTGGGAGCAACCATTCGTTTCAATAGTAAGTTGACGTTCCCAATTGGTGAGCAGTTTCGGGTTGGGGTCAATGCCATTTATCAGCCTCGTCAAAAAGGGTATTTTTTCAGCCTTGTCGAGAATCTGACACTACAGGGGCTAATGTCGTTTGGAAACAGCCAGCGGAATGCTACTCTTGGGTATGGTATGCGTATTTATTCGACCTATAACCCCGCCCTAAAGATTCCTTTTGTATCGGTGGGGGTTATGCATAAAATTGCGCGTAACCTGACGTTTCTAAGTGATAACACCTTTTATCTGAATTCATATTACTACACTTATTATGGCGGTACCAGTGCTGAATTGTCGGTTGCGCTGCGTTTCGACCGCCGACGGCATGCCTTCGATTTAGGCGCATTAGCATCAGTGAGACCCTACTATTCTTATTCTACCAGCTATCCTCCCCAAGTCGAAACGCGCGCTTATTTCTCACCCTATATTGCCTATAACCTGATTATTGGTCGCAAGTAGCTGGTCAATCAACTTTGCCACGAAACGCTTTGCCTTATTCTATTTTGATTTTCTGGCCTACATATTGCTATCCCTAGTACGTTTATTCTCTATGGTAGTTGCCATTTGGGAATTGGAAGTAATTTGTTCTGATGGGATAATCTGACGCAATACGCCGATTTCCGTTATTTTCGCCGTTATAGTCAGATAAGACAAGCCTTTATGCCCGAAAATCCTACCGATTTACCACCTTTTGCCCGTTCGTGGACCCAACTCTACGCGATTGTTATTGGTAGCTTAGTTGCCGAGATTCTGTTTTTTTACGGGTTAATGCACTGGCTATCATGAGCGTTATTGATTGGAGTGTATTGGTGCTGGCGTTGGTGGGTATCATGGCGTATGGCCTTATACGAAGTCGGGGGAGCCAGAGCATGGACGATTATCTACTGGCCGGTCGGTCGTTGCCCTGGTATCATGTGGGCTTATCGGTAATGGCTACACAGGCCAGCGCTGTCACGTTTTTGTCGGCACCGGGGCAAGGATTTACGGATGGAATGCGGTTTGTCCAATTTTATTTCGGGTTGCCACTCGCCATGGTTGTTTTATCGGTTACGTTCGTCCCGATTTTTCATAAACTAAAGATCTATACCGCTTACGAATTTCTGGAAAGTCGGTTTGATGTGCGCGTTCGGACGCTGACCTCCGGGTTGTTTCTGCTCCAGCGTGGCCTCTCGACGGGTTTGTCGATTTATGCTCCCTCTATTATTCTCTCCACGATTCTGGGCTGGAATATATACTGGACTAATCTGCTCATGGGCGGCATGGTACTCATTTACACCGTAACGGGCGGCACAAAAGCCATATCGTACACACACCTTCAGCAAATGGCCGTTGTTACGTTTGCGATGGCGCTGGCTGGGTATCTGACCGTTAATATGCTGCCTGAAAGCGTTAGCTTCGTGGATGCACTGCATGTAGCGGGCAAGGCCGGGCGCATGAACTTAATTGATCTGAAATTTGACCCAAGCAGCCGCTATAACCTCTGGTCGGGGTTGATTGGCGGCTTCTTTCTTCAACTTTCCTACTTCGGCACCGATCAATCGCAGGTAGGTCGCTATTTAACGGGTCAGTCTGTTGGCCAAAGCCGATTGGGTTTGTTAATGAATGGATTGCTGAAGGTGCCAATGCAGTTTCTGATTCTGCTGGTGGGTGTTTTGGTCTTCGTGTTTTACCAGTACAATCCATCCCCAACCTTTTTTAACAAGCAGGAAACCGACAAACTCAAACAAAGTCAGTATGCCGGAGCTTATCAACTTGCCGAAATCAAGCATCAAAACCTAACTACACAGCGTCAGCGGGCCGTTACGGATATGGAAGTGGCGTTGCACGCCGATAACGAGGCAGGACAGGATGCAGCCGCAATAATACTCCGCGAAACAGACGATGCCCTGAAACTGGTTAAAGCGGATGTTACGAAACTCATCCAAAAAAATAATCCGTCGGCTGATACCAACGATGTCAATTACGTTTTTTTACGCTTCGTGCTCGACTATCTGCCGCACGGATTGATCGGGTTGCTCATTGCCGTAATTTTCAGCGCGTCGATGGGTTCCATCGCTTCTGCCTACAATTCATTGGCCTCAACAACCGTAGTAGATATTTATAAACGGCTGATAAAGAGCGACTCCAATGATGCGCATTATCTGAATGTTTCGCGCTGGGCCACCGTGGGTTGGGGCGTGTTTTGCATTGTAGTCGCGCAATTCGCCAATCGGCTCGGCAGTATGATTGAGGCCGTCAATATTCTGGGATCGCTGTTTTACGGCGTCATTCTGGGCGTATTTGTGGTCGCATTTTACGTCAAATCAATTGGTGGCCGGGCCACGTTCTGGGCCGCCATTATCTCCGAAGTGCTGGTTGTTGTCAGTTGGTATCTCGACCTAACGGCCTTTTTATGGCTAAATGCCATTGGCTGTCTGCTGGTGGTGGGCATTGCCTGGGTATTACAGCGAATTATGTCTCCGTTAAATACAACTGAAACTGGCCGCTAAGATCAAGTTGTTCATAAGTAGACATAAAGAAAGAAGTGAACAATGGCTTTATTCCGTTTGGTAAATCAATAAGCGGCTCACCTCTGCGCAGAGGTGAGCCGTTTATTGATTTAGTTAATCTCGAAACTGACTAAGCCAGAAAAGGAGTGACGATAGCCAAAACCTGATCGCGGGTGAGTGGCTCGTCGAATGCCTCTGTAATACCCTCTATAGGCACTATGCCCGACAGAAGATTGGCTAGATTAATTCCTTTTTGAACCACATTGTCATCTCCCATATAGACCCCCGCAGCCGCTTGGGGCAAACCCGATGGACTAGCCAATGGTATCCAGCCTTTTTGGCCACGTAAGTAACGAACCCGGGCCGCATGGGTAGCTTCTACAGCATGAATCTGTAGGGCTGTTTCCAGGATAGGTTTAACTTTCATCAGGTTAGGCGCCTGGCCCTTATACGCCCGAACGCCTGTATCTTCAAAGGCCTGGGATACAGCGGTAAACGTCTGGAAATTACTGAATGTGTCAGGGAAAGCTCCTTTAGCTGAGTAATCAAACTTGGGTTCAGCAATCGCTTTGGAGCCCAGCACCGTTTGGAGCAACTTCACGTGGATTTGCTCATGGCGCCGGATTAGTTCAAAAGCGGCCTTATACTGGGAAGGAATCATGGTCACGTTCGTGCCAGTGTCATAAAAACGATATTCCAGATACTCCAGCGTAAGGGCAAAGTTGAGCACATCCACTACATCATCCGGGAGGGAGCTGGATTGACCATACGCTTCGGTAAGCGCTGAGGCCATAATGGCCGGTGCCGCCAAGGCCACGGTTTTTTTCGTCAGTGAGTTAAACAGTCCCCGACGTGATACGTGTTCAAGCCGATCGAAAAATTCGTTGTCGACCTGGTCGAGCTGGGAAAAAATGGATTGTAAATTCATGGTCGTTGACTGGGTTTAGGCTATGTTGGTCGGCAGGTTATGGGCATCAATTACTTCTCGCACGTACTTTTGGGCCATCGGTAGCACTTCGGAGGGTTCCTTTTTGATGAACAGACCTTCAACGACAATATTATCGCCCGAAAAAGCGGTTTGATTCATATATTCCATCTCACGGATGATCGATACGTGCCGGGCTTCAACTGAGACAATTTTACCCGCTACGGCCAAATTTTCCGGATCGGTCAGATACTTGCCGCCCCCATTATAAGCCGCTGTTCCCAGTTCGGCAAACATGCGTGAAGCTTCCAAAACATCGGTTCGCTGGCGGAAGTAGATACTGCTGAAATCAAGCGTTAGATCGGGAATACCGGCACTGCCCAGCGCGGCCCGGTAAAAAGCCCGGTGGGTTACCTCATGATTGCGTAGATCCTGAAATAACTGCAACTCCATGGCTGTAATACCCTCATAAGGGTTAGCCAGCACTAATTCGTAGAAGCGAGCTTCAATTTGTTCCAGTATAAACGCATAATTGAGAATGCCCAAATCACCGCCTGGTAGTGTAATGACATCGCCCGGTGCGGCAGCCCGTGCTCCATCTGGGCTAACTTGAACATCGGCAGTAGAACAAGCCGTGAGAAGCCCGCCCGTTACGGCTGCGGCTCCAACGGTTCGCAGAAAAGATCGCCGGTGGGTATTTACCACGGAGGGCGTCGATTTTGTAAAATTGTTGAGGTTTTCCATTGAGTATTTACTTGTTAATAATATGATAGCTTACCACCAATCGGGAAAGCTTATTCACTACCCGTTGATTGAAGACTATGTTTTTGTAAAATGAGGAAATGGTCCTGTGATTAATTATTAAAAAGAGAAGGATGAAGTTCTGGGTTGGCTAACCACGAGATCCAGAAATGCCAACGGGCAAACAGGGGTGGTGAAGTCCCTATTTGCCCGTTGGCATTTTTACAAAAAAATAATTTAGTCGTCTATCGAGTAGCCAGCCAGTGCCGGTTTTTAATGGGAAGACAACTCGTTTAGTTACGCCTTTTTCTTACCCTTACCTTTCATTGCCGGTATGGCCGGTAATTTGGTTGTATAGTCTGCAAGGCTTTTCTCGATACCGTCTTTAAAGAACGGAAATATCGGATCGTTAGACGATTGACCCAGGGCCAACGATTTCTGAGCCACGGGAACTGCATCGGAAAACTTGCCCATCTTGGCCAGAATCTGCGACTTCACATATAGGTTACGGAAGTTTTCTTTCATGGCAATCGACTTGTCGATCCAGCCTAAAGATTGCTCCAGATTACGGCCTTTCGATACGTTGTAGCTGGCTGCTGCCTGCAAAACGGCGGCATCTTCGGGCTTTTCGGCAACGGCTTTGTCGACGTTGGCGGCTGAATTGGCGTTGACATCCACGCTTAAATCGGCTGATGCTTTCGCATTAGCCCACATGAAATTCATTTTGGCGGTGCTGTCCGTCAGGTCGCTAAAGCCAATGGTGAAGGTTTCAATTTTCTCCGTGCTTTCTGTTGGTTTCAATTCTACCCGTAATACGTCTTCTGTCTGCTTATACGATGCTTCTGTAACGGCTTTATCTTTGTTAAAGATCAGCGTAAAACTTTCAGCTTCCGGAATCGACATGATTGCATAGCTTCCGGCTGGCAACGATTTTCCGTTTACCATCAAATCTGTTGAGGTTGTAAACAACGTTGCGCCATTGGCACCTGTACGCCATACTTTGCCAACTGGGACAAAAGAACCGGTGAACGGTGTACGGCCTCTCAGGCTTGGACGTGAGTAGGTTACAGTCAAATCGGTAGTGCCGACAGTTTGCACAACGGATGCGCCAGGGCTGGACGAAGGCAGTTTGATTTGGGCGGTGGATAACTGGGCAGCTAAACAAATAGTAGCTGCTGTAAGCGAAATTTTGCGCATGATTGTCTATAGACTTTTGAAAAATCAGCACCAAATTGCGGTTTTTTAGCCAGAAACCCAATTTATGCACCGTGAACCATTGCTCTTGTTGCTGCAACAGCATACACCCGCCGACGCTACAGAACAAGCTATGACTCTGGCTACCATTGAGTTTGTCAGGGGAAACCCCGACTGCTTTGACCGGTCGCTACTCGTTGGACACGTCACCGGATCAGCCTGGATTGTTAGCCACGATCGCCAGCAGGTTCTGCTCATTCATCACCGAAAACTCGACCGATGGCTTCAACCCGGTGGCCATGCCGATGGTGATCCCGATGTGGCCGCAGTGGCCTTGCGCGAAGCACAGGAAGAAACCGGCTTAGCCTCTCTACGACTCGTTGCCGGTCGTATTTTTGACGTAGATATTCATGGAATTCCATCCCGTAAAGAAGTGCCTGCGCATCTTCATTACGATATTCGTTTTTTGCTCGAAGCAGACCCAAACGAGACATTTGGTTTTTCTGATGAAATTAAGAATATTCAATGGTTTTCGCTGAAAATGATAGATGATTATGTAAATTCAGAGTCAATTTTAAGGATGAATAGAAAAAATATGCTTTAACTAAGACTATCGTAGCTATTTTAATTGATTTTTAAACTTACTCATAATAGATTTGTCAGACATCAAAACCATAGAAATAGTCATGATAATTGTAGCACTTTTGCTTATTGGCATCAGCTTTATAGCGATGTCAGAG
>CAXVWN010000338.1:0-14996 GCA_964263725.1 Spirosoma sp. | reverse complement strand
CCGTTACACCCTGATGGCTCAACCCGTATGGTCGTATAAATTAGGCCAATTAGGGGGATCAAGCACAAACGATTCTTCCTACGAACTAAGCCTGTTGGCGCAGGTAGCCTATTCGTTTTAGCTTACTGGATATGACTTCTGTAAAAGACAATATACCAATTAACATTCTGAATTTACTTTTTTGGCATTTCGTTTGTGTGCGTCGATCTAGCTACTTAACATTACAGCTTTTAGAAGACAACCTTGACTAAACAAAAAGTCATTAATATCGAAGAAGTAATTGATGAGTATTAACTGATAATCAGAGAGATGTAATTAAGTAACTTGCGTATAATAACATGTTGGGTGCAGGGCCTAAGCAGGTACAATCAATTTTGTCAACAGTATACTTGCTGATTCGCGTGTGGCAAACTGCCTGTACCGACAGGAGGGATTAAGTTTATTGGCTGTTTCTTGATCGATAGGCTACTCAGCTCAACAGAAAACTTTACTAAATTCGGTCTTGATTCAAATGTACATTCACATTCTTAGGTAGCTTTCCGGTTTAACGTCTCTTTAAGCACCAAAAGAAATACAAAATTTTATGAAATTAATCTTTACAATTGCTTTGTTGCTTTTAAGTTTTACTAGTTTTTCGCAGACTTGGGAAATTACTCCTAACTACATTAAAATACCATCGGTTTCTGTTTTACCAGATTGTAATGCTGGCAGAATAGTATTTAAAACGCCTGAAAACAAACTATATTCTTGCGATGGAACTAGCTGGCAACCATTATCATCGCTTCAACAAGAAGGATTCTCTGCTCAGTTAAGTTGTTGCAAAAATTATCCAAACTATGTATCAATAGTAGATTTAGATGAAGCAGAATTTACTTACGGAACTGGAGGTTTTTCTGCTCCAAATGACACGTATACTGTTCCTTCGGGCGGAGTTTATCAAATTTCTGCCTCATTTACCACGGCAACATTTGACTCAAGTCCTGTTAATTTTTATTTAGTAATTTATCTCTATAAGAATGGCAACACTGTCAGAAGGACTGGACAGTCCAATCTATCTTCAGGTATGAATTCGACGGCAAGATTAGATGAAGTATTAAAATTAAATGCTGGTGATGTT
Organism: Spirosoma sp.; assembly: GCA_964263725.1. Taxonomy (GTDB): domain Bacteria; phylum Bacteroidota; class Bacteroidia; order Cytophagales; family Spirosomataceae; genus Spirosoma. Next base: position 13,879 of record CAXVWN010000338.1, on the reverse strand, counting down.
ATTCAGATGAAAATTAACCATAATTACACAACATCTCTATCCCCCAATACAGAAGGATCTCACTTAAGTATAATAAAGTTGTACTAAATTTTTGTTCTGAGTTGATAGTGCATTTATGATCGCTGAGCATGGAGCAGCATTCCACTGACAGAAAGCACGGTCCCGCACGGAGCGGAACTCAGCCCAACTAAAACAGGTGTGTAAAGGTCGAAAGTAAGTGCGTTTTTAGGGGATAACTGGTTCACTGCAAATGCATTTTTGAATTGGGTGAGTAGTCAACACCTTACCAACCCTCCCTCACTCCGTCAGCAACGCACGGTTTTCGGCGAGTAGGCGCATCCGGTAGGCGTTCATGGCGGTGCGGCCCAGTTGGTTGACGAGCCGGTAATTGACCACAATGCCAACGGCGGCTCCAATGCCGGGAATCAATTGCGCCATCTTGGCCAAATCAATGTAATCGCGGTATTCCTGTTGAAACGTCAGCCAGTCAAATTGGTTGATGTCGTCGGGTAATTGGCGGCTGTGCTCGGGCCAGTTGGCAACGTATTGATAGATTGTCTGTCGGCTTTCCTGACTCGAAAAAGCCAGTTGAAACACATACAATATAAAAACCCGTTCGCGGTAGTCGCTCACCGAATAACCATACAAGCTGGCAATCTCGAACAGCATTTTCATTTTCAGGCTGAGTAGTATAGGAAAATCGGCAAGGCTCATCAGGAAGCCGCCCGCGCCCGTAACGCCCCCTTCGGCCGCACTGGTTTTTTTGTAAAATTCAATGCGCCGGGCTACGGCTGCGTCGCGCTGAATCAGGGTTTGCCCTTCTACCGGCTGACGATTCAGAAACTCCGCGCCAAATAAAACAGCACGGGTCATTTGCTTAATGGCCGCCGTAATAACAGCGTGTATGCGATCTGGAATGATTCGGTTAATCCGCCGTTGCAACGATGTCGACAGCCGTCCAAAGGTTGAGGGCGACTTTTGCATGGCCTGTTGCCAGCGAAATAATTCGTTTCGGACGGCCTGTTCGTAAGGAGTCATGCTAATTTATTTTTGGCAAAAAAGTGGTATCTTCATCGAATCAAACTATCCGTAACCGTGTTTAATTCATATGCATCCTCATAAATCCCGACGTCGCTATTTAGTAGGTATGAAGAATGTGCTTTTGCTGATGGTAGCTCTGGTAGCTATTTATTTCGCCAGCACCGGATACAAAACTATTCCTAACGTAACGGTCAAAACACCCGTTTCGGCGGCTAAAAGAGTCAAATCCATTGCCCATCTCGACGTTTACGACCAGCTACATCTGAGTCAGGCGGGGTTACAAAAAAGCGTTTTTGAATATGCGTTACGTGGTTGGCAGAAAATAGACACGGCCAAATCCATGCTAACGATTGTTGATCTTAGTCAACCATCATCCCATAAACGGCTGTATGTGGTTGATTTATTCCACAAAAAGTTACTTTTCAATACTTACGTTTCCCACGGTCGCAACTCCGGCGATTTGGTAGCTAACCAGTTTTCCAATACCCAATCGTCGTTTCAAAGTAGCCTTGGTTTTTACCAGACCCTCAACACATACATGGGCAAACACGGTCTTTCGCTACAACTGAAAGGCCTGGAAAAAGGCTTCAACGACAATGTCTTCAATCGTAATATCGTACTGCACGGTGCCGATTACGTTTGCGAAGACTTCATTCGAAAAACAGGTCGATTGGGCCGCAGTCAGGGATGCCCCGCCGTGCCGTATGCCGAATCGAAAGGTATTATTCAGGCCGTTAAAGGCGGCTCGTGCCTGTTTGTTTATTCGCCCAACCCCGATTACCTGAAGCAGTCAACCTATTTGTCCAGCGCATACACGTCCTTGTAAAAACGCAGTTTGCCCGTTGCATCGACATCAGCAACATTGTAGACAATAAAGACCGGGAATGGTTTTGGAATCGCCAGCGTCCGGGGTTTCTGATCAATCAGGCACTTATTCATGAACTCGGCATCAAAGGTTTTTGTACCCAGCACCAGGTTAGCTAACTCAACGGGTTTTTGAACCCGTACACAACCATGACTTCGCCAATGGTCGGTGGTGCTGGCGAATAAGTCGCGGCTGTTGGTGTCGTGTAAATAGATTGCCAGTGGATTTGCTAAGTTGAATTTTAACAAGCCCAGCGAGTTTTCGCAACCGGACGCCTGCCGAACTCGGTACGGGAAATTCGTGGTTGACAGCCCATCCCAATCAATGTCCTCCGGGTCAACTTCATGGTTCTTCTCATCCAAAATCTGGAGATTTTGATTGTAGATATAGGCCAGATTCCGTTTCATTCGGGGCAGCATTTCTTCCAAAGCAATATTCCGAGGCACATTCCAGTAGGGATACATTACAATATCCTGAATGTAGGTGACCATGCAGGGCGTCTGTTTGTCGGGCTTCCCAGAAATTACTTGCATGGGCAATAATCGTTTGCCCGTTCGGTCTAACACGTTCAATTCCCCCGCCGGAATATTGACCAACACAAATTGATCGGGATCGAACCGATTGATGTATCGGTAAAAATTAAGTGTTTGCCGGATTAACCGTAATGAATCGGCTATGGCCGGGTTCGTTTTACTCTGTTTCTGAAGTCGGTTATAATGACCAACGAGTTGTTTATAAGGCACAAATGTCGAGAGTGAAGCCAGCGTTGCGGGGTCTGCTTTGGCTGCCCAGGCCGAGTCTATTGTCTCGTGCAAGCCATTGAAGGCCATACGAGATGGTTTTTTGCCATAGCGTATTTCCAATAATACGTTTGCCAGTTTATCCTCACTCACATTCGACTTACTGTTATAGCGGGTTGTGTCAATTCCAACAGACTCAGCATATTGACATGCCTGATGTAATAGTTGAGCCACTTGTCGGGCCGGTGCTTGGGCCTGCTTTTCACCCGTCTCATTTTGAGCCTGATTTGGCTTCCCAGTCTTATTCGTTATGAGTTTCCTGCCAACAAAGAACAGAATGACCAGACCCACTATTACTGCTATGCCAATTCCTATTCTCCGTGAATTCATGTTTATTTGTTCGGTATGTCTGTTAACTATAACGCCATAAGTCAGCGGTTGGTTGTAGAACAGCAGCCAAAAGCAAGCTCTTATTTAGCTAACTCCCTGATGAAGCTAGTACTTATAAAAATCATTTTTTCGTTTTCTCTCGTTGCTTTCCTACCATCTTGCCGGTCGCTCAAAGATCAGCCGCTCGTACAATTATCCGATAATTACTGTGCACCGGCCATCCAATATACATACGATTCTACCTACCTGCCCCAATCTAACATTGAGTCGATACTGGACGCTGACACTAGTTTATCCCGTCAATATACCCAACACGATTTATTACTAGCCAATGCAGTTGGTGTTCTGCCATTACTTCGGGAGTTGATCAATCTGGAACGAAATTCCCAGACCGATGCACGACTGGAAATCCTGAGTAAACGCCAGAAGATTCTTAGCCGAATCCAGTTAGCCTCTACTCAAATTTCTGGTTTAGCCGCCGAGCTTGATTGCGAAGGCGAACGTGCCGACCAAATCGCAACGTATCTAGACCAACGTGATACCCGTCGTATCAGGCGACTTACAATTCTATCGGTCGTTCTGGGAGCCGCCACAACCATTGCTACCGCTCTGATCCATGCCGATGGTGCCAACAAAGTCGTGGGCGTTGGTGGCGGAGTTATCAGCGCGGGATTTGGTGGCTTGGCCGCATTTTCGTCCAATCGCTCTGTCTCGTTCCGGCACGAGCGCAATTTGCTGACAGATATTTGGTATCAATCAAAACAATCGTCGATTTATCCGCCAATGGTATGGTACGTGCTTAATGAGAAACTGTTCAGTAATATTGGCGAACATGCTATTAGCTACAATATTCGGCAGCGCTGGCAGGATTATGCGCTGAATGGCGCTTCGGCAGAACAACAGAAATTGTATTTTGGGAAGGCCGGTAATTATCAGGCCGATGATCTTCATAACCGGGCCAATATGTTGAACCAACTTCAGTCGTCGGTCCGGTCCATTAATCAGGATTTGCAAAGTTTAGTACTGGTGCTGGCGAGGTAACTTTGTTGTATAGTGAAGTCGGCCTAGCGTTACTACTATAGAATACATGAAAAATCAGAAGGGCGTTTCTTACAGGAAACGCCCTTCTGATTAACTATAAGCTGGTTTATCAATATCCGGCTTAGGATTGCGGTTGGGGTGTGTCATGTGTACATTAGCCCCTGGTTCTTCGCCATCCATATATTCGTCTTCCAGGGCATCCGGTGGTAACGCTTCAGCATCAATCTCACTGCCCGGCCCACTGTTCCCTTCAATTGATTGATCAGCTAAACCAGCCGGAGAAATAGCCTGTTTGGCACGCGTAATATCATCATTTTCTTGATTTTCCATAACGTTTTTTTAGGGTTTTGAGTAATCATTCTTAGTTCTAACCAACCAAGAATTGAATTGTTTTCTTGCAAAAAGTGGGGCCACCGTTTGAAACGGTGGCCCCACTTTTTACTAAACGAATAGGCTTTATTATTGGCCAGCTGCCGTCGGCATGAGCACCGTATCAATTGAATGTACGATGCCGTTAGTCGCTTCGACATCCGCCTGATTTATCGTTGCGGTGTTGCCTGCCCCATCGGTAATGGTTATGTTTTCGCCTTGCTTACCAACAGTCAGTGTACCGCCCGTTACGGTTTTAAGTTTCTGACCGTCCTGTAGCTGATCGGCAGTGTATTTGCCTTTTACTACGTGATAGGCAAGCAGTTTTATCAATTTAGGTTTGGCTGCGGGCTTCCATAATTCTTCAACCGATCCTGCCGGAAGCTTATCAAAAGCCTCGTTCGTTGGGGCAAACACGGTGTACGGCCCTTTGCTACTAGCTTGCTCCGTAAGACCGGATACGCGCAAAGCCCGAAACAGAATGGTGTGATTTGCCGATTTGGCGGCACTAATTGCCAAATCTTTTCCAGTTGAACTACCCGTTTTTACGGTGGTTGTCGTCGTAGCCGTTCGATTTGCCGAGTTCTGATCCTGCGCGACAACGGACGCGTACATACCAAAAAGTAGGGAGAAGGCCAATGCCCAGCTAAAATATGGTTTCTTATTCATTTTGGATATAGTGAAATTTGAAACATACGGCCCGTCTTACAGACAAGCCCGAAGCACCTCGCTCCGCTTTGTTTATTAAACGGTCGGTATGTATCAGAAAATTGCCCGATGCGTTGGAAAATGAGCGAAAGGACCACAATTGATTAATGAATAACCGTTAGTTGGCCCCGATAGGTCGTTACTAGTGGACCAGTCCCGATACGAATCTGGTAGGTGTAAATGCCAGTTTGTACAGCTACCTGCTGATAGGTACCATCCCAGGGTTGATTGTATCCTTTGGAGAAAAAAATCAGTTCGCCCCAGCGGCTATAAATTGATACTTCGGCTTGCGGAAACGAACTGATATTGGGAATAATCCATGAATCGTTCAACCCGTCGGCGTTGGGCGAAAATGCCGACGGAATATACAACGGTTCTACCACCTCAACCAATACAGAGAACGTGGCAATACAACCTCCGGCACCAACAGCCGTTACTTGATAAGGTGTCGTCTCGATCGGACTGGCCTCGGGGCTTGCAACATCAGTCCGATTCAGTGATATGGGTGGGTCCCATTGGTAAAGACTGATAGGCTCATCGCTCTGAATCAGCAAGCGGGCGGTATTACCTTTTACGATGCCGTAGGTACGCTGGCCTGTTAGTATAGGCACTGCCGACACCACAGCCAAGCGGCTTTGTGAGGCCCGACAACCGTCGGCCGATGTTATTGTATAGGTTAGTTTGTGACTTCCTACACCCGCCCTTGCCGGATCGAACTGATTGCCCTGCACCCCATCTCCAGAATAAATACCACCAATGGGCTGGCCCTGCAACGAAAGAGCCGTTGGATTAGTAATGCAAACCGAGGCTATGGAATCGAACTGCACAACCGGACGATCATATTGGCCTAATGTAAACTTATCTGAAAGAGCCGTACAACCCGTGGGGGCCGTAACCGTGACCTGATATGTACCGGCCTGACGCGCCATGATCTGACTTCCGGTATCAGTCATTTTTGTCCCATTCGCTTGCCAAACATAGCTATAGCCACTTGTTGTCGTAAGCTGAACGGACGAGTCAGGACACACTTTCCCTGCCGCTGCACTGATGTTGGCTGTTGGTCGGGCATTTATCATCACATTCAGACTATCCTGGCCATCACATCCGGCGACAGAAGACCTGGCAAACACAGTGTAATTTCCTGATTGATAGACGCGGAGCTTATTTTTTTGTTCACCCGAAATATCCTTTCCATCACGACGCCAATGGTATTGATAGTCCGGTTCCCCGTCGGCTAGTAACGTAAGTGTATCGCCTGTACAATAAGGCATGGTGCTAGCCACAGATAAGTTAACAGACGAAGACGTTATGAGTGTAATCTTTACAGCCTGAGACATAGTATCGTTGGCACAGACTTTGGCCTGGCTCTTCACAACAGTATAAACGCCCGACTCTGTTATAAGAAGTGTATCGGCGGTAAAGCCCCGTAGGTTAGCGCCATCTTTCTGCCATTGATACGCCCAAATCGGGTTTTTTTCTACTGTAAGCACCAATGGCTGGTTGGCGCACCAGACTAATTCCGAGGTCGATTGGCCATTGGCCATTACCACGGCTGGTGGTGGTGTATTTTTTGAGCAATCGACTACCGGCAATTGAAAATCGCGCCGAACGACGCCAATGCGCTCACCATTACGATACTCTTCGCATTGTACCGTAAATAAGTAAAGTCCTTCCTTGCTGGCCCGAACGCTCAATTGACCGGTTGCCGGGTTAATGCTTAGCGACGGATTACCCGGAATAATATTCGTCAAACTATATCCAGCTCCCCACTGAATAGTTGGGTAGCTGGCTCGGGGCGATTGATCAACGCTGGTTGGCGAATTTCGACTGGTGTAGCCATTGAGGGGCGTTACAAGTGAATACTTTAGCTGGTCACCGTCCGCATCGGTAGCATCTGCATTAAAGGTAAATGGCTTGTTGACACAGATATAATCGCCGTTAGGCAGGCGGAAATCAGGAGCGGAGTTGCTGAATTTTACCCCGTTTTTCGTCATCGGCGGAAACTCAAGATAAAAAACCATAGCTACTCCAGCCGCCGTACTACTATTAACATTAGTAAGATTATCATTTCGGCAACAGCGTTCCCAAACTATATAATAGCCACCGGGATCTGTATATTTCTGCGTATCGAACTGGTACGTCTGATAATACTTGGCTTGTGTAAAACTCAACTGGCGGAGGGTGGCGCAGGCTGCGTTGTCAAATGTGAGCGGTACTGTTTCCTTAAGTTGAATTTCTATTTGCTCAACTAAAATGGGATTCTGCTTGCGATAAATCAATAAGATAACCGACTGATCGCGGTTACCCGCACTGGTTTTGGTTTCATCCCAATACTGATTCAATTGCAACTCAAAAAGGCCGGGCGTTGTGCCAACTGCCCGCATACTCACATCACCCCCAATGATATGTGTTGCCTGAACATTAAATGTCAGCAGTATACTCGCAATCAAAATCATTCCTGCCCTTACCAGACGCGGAACGTCTCCTGTTACCCCCTGCATAACGCCAGTACCAATTATTCAGATATTTCGAGTCAGTTTTATCAAAAACAGCACTGAATGTACATAAACTTACGGAACTCACCAGCAATGTCAGTTAAGTTAATTTATTATACGGGTTATAACAAAACCGGTAACGTATCACCTTTGCATCGGAAATAGCTACTTAGACAGGATACCTTTAGCAATAAGGTATGGAATCAAGAGCCAAAGGAGACCTTTGATCAGAAAGAAAAAAAAACCACCCCAACCGACTCGTTTGAGCCAAAACTTAAACCGCTCATTCATAAAACAAAGATAGTAATTTCCGAATGCCACCGATTTAAGCTACGCTCACACTCGTTCTTGTTTGCGCTTCAGCAACTCTTTTTCGGCCATTGAGGACATTAGTTGTATGGCTCGCAAATAATGCACCCGAGCGGGGCCGGGCTGGTTATTCTGTCCATACAAATCACCAAGAATGGCATGATAATAGTGCATATGATCTAACCCCGACAGATTCATACTCATACCTAAAACTCATTTTTCGGTAAATTATACCAAATAATTAGAGCAACTTTGCCCGTTTATTTGTTAAGGTTAAAGAAACAAAATAGGGCAAAACCAATCATGAACATTACAAAAGACAAAGTTGCCGCCATCCATTATACCCTGCGCGACAGCAACGGTAACGTACTGGACTCCAGCCAGGGGCGAGATCCATTGTATTACCTGCATGGCGCCAATAACCTCATTCCCGGTATGGAAGAAGGGTTGGAAGGCCGCACAAAGGGCGACAAACTGAACCTGGATGTTAGCCCCGAAAAAGGCTATGGCAAAAGCGATCCTCAACTCATCGAAGAAGTCCCGCTTAAGGCTTTTGGCGGTCAGAAAATTGAAGTTGGTATGCAGTTTGAAGCCAATGATGGACAAGTCATTACGGTTACGAAAGTTGGTCCCGAAACGGCAACTGTTGACGCAAACCATCCACTAGCCGACCAAAATCTACATTTCGATGTCGAAGTAATTGACGTTCGCGATGCTAGTCCTGAAGAATTGTCGCATGGCCACGTTCATGGGCCCGGTGGGCATCATTAAAAATAAGTGAAGTTAAGCTTAATAAGGGTCGTTACGTATGGTCGAAACTAGTTGTGTTCCTGACTATTCGTAACGACCCTTACTCATTCCTATCTATCTTTGCGCCACGAATATCATGGCACAACTAGGTACAGATAAGGGAATTGCAAAAGCATTTCTGGAAGCGGGGAATGTAGTCGGGATCCCAACCGAAACGGTTTATGGATTGGCCGGCAATGCGCTCAATCCCGATGCCATTCTGACAATTTTCCGGGTTAAAAATCGTCCGGCTTTCGATCCGCTCATTGTTCACACGGATTCATTCGCCAAACTCGATCAGTTCGTTACGGACATCCCCGACCAGGCCCGACAACTGGCCGAAGCCTTCTGGCCCGGCCCGCTGACGCTACTTCTGCCCAAACGGGCCTTAATTCCAGACCTCGTTACGGCGGGTCTTTCAACGGTTGCGGTTCGCATTCCGAACCACCCGCTCACCCTCGACTTACTGCGTTCTCTTAACTTTCCACTCGCAGCTCCCAGTGCCAATCCATTTGGCTACATCAGCCCAACCACAGCCCAACATGTTGCCGATCAGTTGGGCGATCAAGTACCTTATATTCTGGATGGCGGCCCGGCTGGAGTTGGTATAGAGTCCACCATTATCGGATTTGAGAATAATGTAGCCACCGTTTTTCGGTTGGGTGGCATGGCGCTTGACCAGATTGAACGGATAATCGGACCGGTATCTGTGCGAACTCATTCGACGTCGAACCCCAAAGCACCGGGTATGTTGAGCAGTCATTATGCGCCCCGAAAACCGCTCGTTCTCTTATCAGCGGGCGAAAGTCCCCAGCCCAATGACCGAGCCGGAGCGCTTGTTTTTCGCGAGCCGTTTGGCGGAATTGACGGCAAACATCAACGTATCCTCTCTCCCACCGGTGATTTGAACGAAGCAGCCAAAAACCTCTTTGCTCATTTGCGAGCCCTGGACGCACTACCCATCGACATTATTTACGCAGAACCGCTACCCAATGAAGGGCTGGGCTGGGCCATGAACGACCGACTTCGACGAGCCAGTACTCGGTAAGGGCACCGCGTTTTTAAACTTCTCCACTCTTTATTGCCCCAACCGCCTTGTTTGCCAGTTCGATAATCATTGGCAATAAATGGCCAAATCGAGCGTCCTGGCTATGGCCTAGTTTCCAGCGGGCATAAATCTGTTGCGCAATCACAGCGTTTTTGTAGAGGCCGAATACGTAATAGAACAGAATATTGGTCAAATCCCGACCGCTCCGCTCCGAATAGCGAGTTATGACTTCCTGCCGGGTCAGATTACCAGGAAGCCATGTCAGGTTAAAGTTTTTGTAGGCCAGGCTGTCACCTGCTTCTGACCAATAAGCCAGTGTGGCCCCTAAATCCATAAGTGGATCACCAACGGTAGCCATCTCCCAATCCAGTACGCCTTTAATTTCCGGCGTTGGTTCGCCTGTCAGTTCTTCAGAAGCCAACAGCACATTGTCGTATTTATAATCGTTGTGCAGAAAAGCTGGGACTTGCTCTCCGGGATAGTTGGCTTCGAGCCAATTGCCAACATTATCCATTACTGGGATACTATCCGTTTCGGCGTTCCGGTAGCGTTTAATCCACCCTTCCACTTGCCGTTGCACATAGCCTTCGGGTTTACCCAGTTGAATTAACCCGGTTTCCTCAATATCCAGGCGATGAATAGCCACTAGGTTATCAATCAATGCTTCCGACAGTTGGCGCATTCGTTCGGGGGCGTGGTTTAGCGTTGCGGCCATCGATGCCCGTAAAATTACACCCGGCACCCGCGTCATAATATAAAACGGCGCGCCTATAACGTCCGACTTTTCGCAATAGATAATCGGTTCGGGGATTTTGTTGTAGTGTCCTTTCAGCAGAGACAATACCCGAAATTCGCGGCCCATATCGTGGCCACCTTTAATGGTAGCTCCAACCGGTGGCCGACGCAGAATATATTCCTGATCAGCTGTTTTGAGCCAATAGGTCAGATTTGAAAACCCGCCCGAAAACTGTTTGATTTCCAGTAGGTCTCCTATTTTGGGGGCGCTTGATTGTAGGTATGCGTTAAGCGCAATCAGGTCAAGTTCTTCGCCCGAACGAACGGAGCGGGGCGCATCGGGAGCAACCATAGGAAATGAAGAATAAAGCGTATTAGAACGTGCACAAACAGCCTGTTTATCAGACCTAAACCTGTTCAGCAGCCATCAGCTGGCGAAACTGACGTAGTTCTTTGGCTTTCTGTTTAATATCTAAGCCATATTTTTTCAGAATACTGCTGGCCAGGTTTTGCTTATGCACTTCATCGGCTCCATCCCAAATACGGGCACCCCGCTCGTGTCGGTACATAGCGGCCAGCACCGTGTCATCGGTAACGCCCAAAGCCCCGTGGACCTGAATAGCCCGGTCGAGCACCCGCAGGAAAGCATTGGCCACAAAGAACTTGATGGCAGACACGGCATCACGCACATTACTCACCCCGACCGTATCAATCATGTGCGCCGTATTGAGGACGTACAAACGACTAGCGTCGATTTCGGCCCGACTTTCGGCAATAAAATCCTGAATAAATTGTTTCTCGCCCAACATCACACCATCCTCAATTTCGCGCGTAGCCGCCCGTTTGCACATCAGGTCAAGGGCTTTTTCAGCGTTTCCAATCCAGCGCATACAATGATGAACGCGACCCGGCCCAAGCCGCTCCTGCGCCAGCCGAAAACCCATGCCTTCTCCAGCAATTACGTTTGAAACCGGCACCCGGCAATTGGTATAGGTCACTTCGGCATGACTGAACCAGCCTTCGCCCGCTTCGCCAAATACCGGAATATTGCGTTCAATTTTGAATCCCGGCGTATCGGTTGGGACAACAATCATGCTGGCCCGTTGGTGCGGTGCCGCATCTGGATTAGTCACCGCCATGACCACAGCAAAGGCGGCTCCGTCGGCCGAAGACGTGAACCATTTTCGGCCATTAATAACGTACTCATTGCCCTCACGAACGGCCAGCGTAGCCATCCGGGTAGGATTTGAGCCCGCAAAGTCGGGTTCGGTCATCGAGAAACAGGAACGAATTTCACCCGCCATGAGTGGTTTTAGGTAGCGTTCATTCAGCGCATCCGATGCAAATTTGTGAAGCAATTCAATATTGCCGATGTCGGGCGCCTGACAGCCAAATACATAATGTCCGAAAAAGGGTGCGTGAGCTAACGCTTCGCTGATTTGCCCAAATTCGCAGAGTGTCAGACCATGCCCGCCCATGTCTTTAGCAAGATGCAATCCCCATAACCCGGCGGCTTTGACCTGTTCCCGTTTTTGATCAAGAATTGGAATGATAGCCCCGAGGTTCGTATGCGAAAATCCGTCTTCAAGCGGAATGAGTTCTGTTTCGACATATTCCCGTACTCGTGCCAATAATGGCCTGACACGCTCGGTGATGAAAATCGTTTCCATAGTTGATCTTGATATAGGGATGGGCAAATTATAGCATTTTCTCCTACTAAAATAGTACGTATCGAAAATGAATCAGATCATTTTTTTTCGGTAAAAGCAGTCATTCTTTAGCCAACTTAATTCAACTCTGCACCCCTCCCCTGCAAACCACCCGTATGAATTGCCACAACGGTTGCTCCATCAGAAAAATAGCCTTGCCGGGCGAGGTCATAGATGCCGTAAAGCATCTTGCCCGTATAAACTTGCTCTATCAATACATTATTGCGTTTCTCAAACGAACGAATAAAATCCAGCAGAATAGGCGTGGTTTTAGCATAGCCGCCAAAGTGGTAATCAGTTAGTGGAATCCAACCGGATGAGTTTTCTACCGTCGAAATTTTCAAGGCCATAAATCCCAATACGGTCGTTTCAGTTGAAGCAGATTTCGCCAATCCGGCCACCGTACCGCCCGTACCAACCGGACAACAAACGTAGTTGGGGGCATAGCCCAGTTGCGTAATCAGCTCCGGCATAATTTCGGCAGTACCCAAAATAGCGAGATCGTTTGTGCCGCCTTCGGGCAGTAGGTAAAATGACCCAAATTGTTCCGTTAATTCAGCCAGGAATTCAGGTGTGTCTTTTCGTCGATAGTCGGTCCGGCTGACAAAATGGAGATGCATTCCGCACGATTGACAAAAAGCTAATGTCGAGTTCAACGGCGCATGGGCCAGTTCTTCGCCCCGAACAATCCCGATGGTTCGGAAATTCAACGCCCGACCGGCCGCTGCTGTCGCATAGAGATGATTGGAATAAGCTCCGCCGAAGGTTACCAGCGTATTATTGCCCCGTTCACGGGCTGCCAGTAGATTATACTTGAGCTTACGCCACTTATTGCCCGACACCAACGGGTGCAATAAGTCGTCGCGTTTTAGAAATAATTGAATAGGAACGGGTTCCGGAAATGGGTTCTCAAGCCATTGAACTGGCGAATTGCTTACCAAAGCAGATAGCTGCCAGTCAAGTTCGTTCATAATCCGTACTTTTGCGTTCTACAAACCTACAAGGTTTTTAAAACCTCATAGGTTTAATTAGTCTGAAAATGTTGAAAAATGCTAGAGGAAACAGAAGACGAATTACCTGAAGACGACGAATTATACGAACACCACCGCATTGTGGTGGATAAAGGCCAGAGCCTGTTGCGCATTGATCGTTTCCTGATGGACCGGTTGCAGAATGCCACGCGTACTAAAATCCAGGCCGCTATTGATGCGGAATCGGTACGGGTAAATGATAAGTCGATCAAAGCCAGCTACAAAATAAAGCCGCTGGACGTTATCACGGTTTCGCTGGCTCACCCACCCCGCGACACTGATATAAAACCCGAAAATATCCCACTAAACATTGTCTTTGAAGACGAGGACGTATTAGTACTCAACAAACCGGCGGGCATGGTTGTACACCCGGCTCACGGCAATTGGGACGGTACTCTGGTCAACGCCCTGGTCTATCATTTCCAGAATCTGCCCACCTCGCGAAACGGCGAAATCAGGCCGGGTTTAGTGCACCGCATCGACAAGGACACGTCGGGGCTTATGGTGATTGCCAAAACGGAATATGCCATGACGCACCTTGCCCGGCAATTTTTTGAGCACACCATTGAGCGAACGTACAATGCCCTTACCTGGGGAGTTCCCAAACCG
>CAXVWN010000337.1:0-10468 GCA_964263725.1 Spirosoma sp. | reverse complement strand
TGCGAACCTCGAACCCGAAACAAATATGGCGGCTTGGTTCGATCGAATTATTCTGACACCAGCACACGTTTACAAACCTGCTAAAGTCTGGGACCCCGAAGGCTTGCTCAGTACAGTGCCAGCCATTGGTACAGGCTTATTGGGGCTGCTGACAGGTAGATGGTTGCGATCAAACCGACCAGCGGCCGAGAAGGTGGCCTGGCTTTTTGCCGCTGGTTGCCTGATCACGCTCGGTGGGTTGATTTGGGATGGATTCTTCCCTATTAATAAAGCGCTTTGGACCAGTTCATACGTCTTGCTGGCGGGTGGATTGGCCATGATCGGACTGGCGTTATGCTACTGGCTGATTGATGTGAATGACTACCGATGGGGCGTATTGCCGGTTGTTGCGTTTGGTGTCAATGCCATTACGGTGTTCTTCTTGTCGGGACTTATTCCTCGCGTTATGAATTTAATTCACATTGCCCAGCCCGACGGCACCGAAATTGGCTCAAAGGAATATTTGTATCGGACGTTTATTGCGCCACCCTTTAGTGACCCTAAAAATGCGTCGCTGGCGGGAGCATTGACATTCGTGCTGATCTGGGTCGGTATTCTTTGGTGGCTGTACCGGAAAAATGTAATTATTAAGGTATAAGCCGATTGGCTTTAATTCATATTTTTCTCCTGCAATGCCATCCGAATCAAATCGACGGTATTTTTAACGCCTGCTTTTCGCATAATGCTTGCCCGTTGATTCGCTACCGTGTTGGGACTTATGCCAAACCGGTCGGCTATGGCGGGGCTGCTCATACCATCAATAAGACAGGTCAGAATCTGGGCTTCCCGCGAGGTTATTTTGTTCCAAACAGAAGACGACGGTTTCGGACTGTACGTTATTTCAGCCTGTCGCGGGGTGTTATTCGGTAAAACCAAATGCCGGATAATGACCGAAGACGCATTTGGCGGATAGTATAAATCGCCCTTAACTACACTGCGGACAGCCCTCAATATTTCTTCTAAACCCGTGTCTTTCAGGAGATAGCCAGCGGCACCGTGTTGCACAGCTTTCAAAATATAGTCCGGGTTGTTGTGCATACTAAACATCAACGTCCGAACTTTAGGGTATTGCTGAGAGATTACTTTAAGCGCTTCAATGCCCGACATACGGGGCATTGTTATGTCCAGCAACAAGACATCGGCTTGCAGGTTGGCCAGCATATCAATCGCTTCGTCGCCGTCGGACGCTTCGCCCACGATTTGAATATCGTCTTCGTCTTCCAATAACATCCGAATCCCTTTTCTCACCACAGAATGGTCGTCGGCAACAAGAATTCGTATGGACATGGTTATGGCGGAAACCTTATGATAAATGAATACTAACTGTGACCGTTGTTCCTTTTTTTGGTTTCGAACCAATGGTCAATTCGCCTTTAAGCAAACGGGCTCTTGTTCGCATATTGTCGAGGCCGTTAACCATTGGCAGTTGCTTTTCATCTGGAAGCAAGGCTTTTACGGCAAAGCCTTTGCCATTGTCGTCAACTTGTAGCACAAGTTTATTCCTATCCTGTTGTAAGCTGATACGTATCGTTTTCGCGTCTGCATATTTAACGGCATTGTGCAAGGCTTCTTGTGCGATACGGTACAGACCAATTTCCGTGGCCGGACTTAGCCGCTCACCGTCACGATTTCCCTCAAAAATAACGTCAATTCCTGTTGATCTGGTGGTTTGCTCGGCCAATAATTGTAATGTTGACCCTAACCCAAAATCGCTTAGCGTCGACGGCATCAAATTATACGACACCTGCCGAGTTGTTTGAATTGTGTCGGCAATTAGATCGCACAGTTCAGCAAAGCGCAACCGTTGTTTTTCGTCGGCAAACGAGACTGATTTTAGTTTTTCGGCGTGTAGTTTCAACCCGGTTAGCATCTGGCCGATACCATCGTGGAGTTCGCGAGCAAATCGCCGTCGTTCTTCTTCCTGACCTTCCAGTAAAGCCGCCGACCGTACGGTATCTTCCGCCCGTTGCAATTGATATTTCTCTTCGGTCGTTCGCAGTAGCTCCTGTTGGGTATCAAGTAGTTTCAGGTTTGAGGAGGCCAGATTCTGATTGGTGGCTTCCAGTTCCCGATTTGCAATATCCATGTGCCGATTTGCCATTTGCAACGCTTTTTCGGAGCGATCCAGCCGGTGAATGACGTGTCTTGTATAACTCACCACTGGGCGAAAAATAAATAAGCCCTCAACCAACAAGGTCAGCAGCGTCGCGATGGCTAAAATCCATTCAATCCGTTCGAGTTGTTTTACGCGGCCAAAACTTTCGGTATCAAATTGAAAGACAATGTCATTCATTTGCTGTAAGAACGAGAGCTCATTCTGAAGAATAATCTGGAGGGCATCTTTTTTGTTGGCGAGCGTTGTTTGTCGACTACTAACACGACTAAAGCCTTGATAGATAGACTGAAATGACGGCTCAATCTGCATGAACATGCTATCTAACCGGCTGCTTTTTCTGACCGTATAAGCCTTCTCCATATGGAGAGTTCCGTTGCGTAACTGAATATGCGTTTGGCTCCATGTGTGCAAAAGCGAATCGAACGAAACCGTATCGGCCGCCGATAGACCCGTTGTGTGTAGTACGGCTAATTTCGTCAGGCGCTGGCTCAACATCCGTTGCCGACCCGCCACATTTACAACCCGACTATCGTCGTAATGTGTGCTAATAGTACGTCTGATAAACAGTAGCCCGCTCAGTGACAACACCGCAATAACGGTGAGCGCTATTACATAAAACCGCGTTAATCGGCGGGCTACCTGTTGATCGAGTTGCTTCACGCTTGGATTTCTTGATTTTAGGCTTCTGTTTTTTGCTTAAACTAAATCAGTTTTTGTCATTCTGCACCGGCGAACCGGTCGGAATGACAAAAACTGATTTACACGCCAATATACACAATCCCATCACTGACTTTGATTGGATACGTATTGATTTGATAGGCATCGTCATTGAGGCATTTGCCGGTTTCGAGCGAAAATGTTCGTTTATGGAAAGGGCAAGCTACTTTAGGTTCGTCGCCCTGGCTACCAATCATGCCGCGCCCAAGCGCCATCTGCTGGCGGTGCGGACATTCGTTATCGGTCGCATACCATTCGCCCCGACGGGTGAAGTTAAAAATGGCAATCTGCCGTCCATTAATCAGTGCACAAGCGCCACCATCTTCAGGAATAGCATCGACCTGACAGGCTGCATGCCAGGTAATTTCATCTTTATTAATAGTGAGAGTTTCCATTGGATCGACTGTTTTTGTTTCGTGGCGTCAGTTTTGAGAAACTGACGTATGCGGTTTCTGGAGCGCCAGCCCGGTCAAAACCGTCTGAAAATAAGTACAGGCGATTTATTAGAAACCGCCTGATGTCAGTTTTGAGAAACTGACATCACACCTTTACGCCCATTCCTTCGCGCGAATCTGGTCGCGCAGGGGTTCGAATTCTACCGTTGGATCTTTTACTTCGGGTGCATTTACGAAGTGGGTGAATCGCTTGCGGAGTTCCGGATTCTCGACCACTTCTTTCCACTCGCAGGCATACGTATCGACGATGAGTTGCATTTCGCGTTCCAGCTCTGCACCAAGTCCTAGTACGTCGTCTATCACAACGGCTTTTAGGTAGGTCATGCCACCTTCCATTTTATTTAGCCAGGTAGCGGTGCGGGTCAATGGATCGGCGGTTTTTACGTAGAACATCAGGAACCGATCGAGTAATTTGACACAGGTTTCTTTATCGACATCGGAGGCCAGCAATTGGGCGTGTTGAGGTTTTGTGCCACCGTTGCCGCATACATATACGTTCCAGCCTTTTTCGGTAGCGATGATGCCAAAATCCTTACTTTGGGCTTCGGCGCATTCGCGCGTGCAACCCGATACGCCCGATTTGAGCTTGTGGGGTGACCGTAATCCCTTATACCGATTTTCCAGCTCAATGGCGAACGTAACGGAATCCTGAACCCCATACCGGCACCAGGTTGTACCAACGCAGCTTTTCACCGTCCGTAATGACTTTCCGTAGGCGTGTCCACTCTCAAAACCGGCGACAATCAATTCTTCCCAAATGCTGGGCAAATCGCCGACGTGCGCCCCAAATAAGTCAATGCGCTGGCCACCCGTAATTTTAGTATAGAGACCGTACTTCTGCGCGACCTGACCCAATACAATTAGTTTTGTGGGTGATATTTCGCCACCGGCCACGCGCGGCATCACGGAATAAGTGCCGCCCCGCTGGATATTGGCTAGAAAACGATCATTTGAATCCTGAATTGGGGCGCGGTCTTTAGCCAGAATATTCTCATTCCAGAGACCAGCCAGAATGGAGGCCGTAGCAGGTTTGCACACCTCGCAACCATCGCCATCCCCAAACTTATTCAGTACGTCGGTGTAGGTTTTCAGGCTGTTAATTTTGACCAGATCGAACAGTTCCTGGCGCGTGTAATCGAAGTGTTCGCAGATGATATTACGGACGTAGACTCCCTTTGCCTTCATCACGCCCTGAATTAGGTCTTTCACCATCGGTGTGCAACCTCCGCAACCCGTGCAGGCTTTGGTTGCTTTCTTCAGCGCATCGACTGTATTATGACCGTTCTCGCCAATTTCGTGGCAGAGCATGGCTTTGGTAATGGCTTCACAGGAGCAGATTAACGCATCGTCGGGAAGGCTCATAACACCGGCTCCCGCATCATCGCCCCCGCGAGCGCCAAAGATTACATCTTCGGGGTCGGGAGGTAGAATGGTTTTGTTCTTGCAGGTCTGCAACAGCATATTATACTGCTCGGCATCACCCACCAGAATCCCGCCCAATAGTTCTTTCCCATCGGCCGATATATTAATTCGTTTATAAACGCCCTTCGCTCTATTTTCGTAAACGATGGTCCGGCAGTTGGGAGTGCGGCTGTCCGATTCAGCCGCAAACGGATCGCCAAAACTCGCTACGTCGGTGCCGATCAGCTTGAGCTTGGTCGACATGTCGAAGGGCTTAAACTCTTTGGTTTCGCCCATCAACTGCGACGCCACAACTTCGGCCATCTCATAACCCGGTGCCACCAGCCCATAAATCATATGGTGTGCTACGGCGCATTCGCCAATGGCAAAAATGGCAGGATCGGAGGTTTGCAGGTAATTGTCAACAATAATTCCACCGCGCGGATGCGTATCAAGTCCGGCTGATTTTGCCAGTTCATCACGCGGACGAATCCCCGCTGAAATCACCAGCATATCAACTTCCAGATGCGACCCATCGGCAAACTGCATGCCCGTTATAGCATCGTCGCCGGTAATTTCCTGCGTGCTTTTGGACAGGTGAATGTTCAATCCCAGCGATTCCAGTTGCCGTTGCAGAACACCAGAGCCCGCATCGTCAATTTGCCGGGGCATCAGTCGGGATGCAAACTCGACCACGTGCGCTTCTTCCAGGCCTAAATCCATTAAGGCTTTGGCCGCTTCCAGCCCCAATAATCCACCACCCAAAACCGCCCCTTTTCTGGCAGTACGGGCGTATGATTGAATGAGGTCGAGGTCTTCGATGGTACGATAAACGAAAACGCCATCTTTCTCAACACCGGCTACAGATGGTACAAACGCCCCCGATCCAGTAGCCATAATCAGGTAATCATACGGTACGACTACGCCGTGATGCGAACGAACTTCTTTCCGTTCCCGATCGATGTCGATTACCGGGTCGGTCAAGTAAAGTTTGATGCCGTTCTCGGCATACCAAGTCTCGGGCGCCAGAGTTAAATCCTCGGCGGTTTTCCCGGCAAAATAGGCGCTCAAATGAACGCGATCGTAGGCTACACGCGGCTCTTCCCCAAAAACCGTTAGTGTAAAACTGTACCCACTTTTTTCTTTAGCTACCAGTTTCTCGCAGAACTTGTAGCCTACCATGCCGTTGCCAATGACGACGACACGCTTGTTTGTGTTTGTGTTCATAGTTAATGTTAACTATAGCATTGTGAAAACCCTGTTTAATTATTGTATTAATCTAAGAATATAGTCTTGTTTCCCCCGATAAAGACATGTCAAAATTAGAAGGCATTTTTCTAAATTCCTAACTTTATATTCCGTTTATAGTTAATATTAAAACATATTTTTTCGATAAATACTTGTTTTTAAGAATTAACACTATAATTTTGACTCGAAATACAGAATAACAGTATTTCACTACGAATAGTACATTACCACTATTATTAACTAAGACGCTACTAGTATGCAGCCAAAGCTAACACTCGTGGGGGCGGGTCCCGGCGACGGCGAATTGATCACCTTAAAAGGGATCAGGGCGCTTCGGCAAGCAGACGTTGTTTTGTATGACGACCTGGCCAATGTCTCCTTATTAGAATTTGCACCAGATTACGCGTTGAAAACCTACGTGGGAAAACGGGCGGGAAAACCATCGTTTACGCAGGAAGAAATTAATACGTTAATCGTGCGGCTGGCGCAGGAACATGGCCACGTAGTCCGGCTCAAAGGGGGCGACCCGTACGTGTTCGGGCGTGGGTTCGAAGAGTATGATTATGCCCGCCAGTACGGCATTCAGTGCGATGTTGTACCGGGCATATCGAGTAGTATTGCCGTAGCCGCTTCGCAAGGAATTCCGGTTACGAGCCGGGGTGTAAGCGAAAGTTTCTGGGTCATTACGGGCACGACGCGTACTGGTGAATTGTCCGACGATTTACGGTTGGCGGTTCAGTCGAAAGCTACCGTTATCGTGCTGATGGGGCTCAGTAAAATAAACGAAATATGTGCGATGTATTGCCAGGCCGGACGCGGTCATGTACCGATGGCAGTTGTGCAGAACGGGACGCGTGCTGATGAACAGTGCGTAATTGGTCAGGTCTGGAACATGCCGAAATTGGTAGCAGAGCAAGGCGTGGGGGCGCCCGCTGTGCTTATCATCGGCGAAGTTGTTTCGTTGCATCCGTCCTATCTGGCGGAATGTCTGCGCAGCGCTTCTATGGCCTACTAATAAAAAAAGCCGATCCGGTGTGGGGGCACCTTTGGACCGGCTAAACAGGGTTTGTCTATGCGAAAAACACAAACATGTCAAAGAAAATGAAAAAACACAGGTAAAGCAAATCTGCCTTTCGATCCGGTTGGCCTGGATGTTCCGCTGAACAGCCAAATTATCTTCTGCCAACGCGCGCTTCTTCGTCTGTTACCAGTCTGATCTACACCACATCTTCGTGGGTTGGGAGACTGTTGTCAACATCGTTCATTTTCTCTTTTAAATCACCTGTCATGATGAAATCTTACCTCCTGCGATTATCGCTTTTGGGTATAATACTGTTGGGTTTACAACCCCGGCTCAAAGCGCAGTTCTCGTTAATTGGGCAACTCCGTACGCGTACCGAACTGCGTAATGGCGTAGGCAATCTGCCCGTAAAAGATGCGCATTCGGCTGCCTTTACGTCGCAACGGGCGCGTCTGACATTTGGCTATAAGATGGACCGCGTTACGTTTGGTCTCGCCATTCAGGATGTGCGCGTCTGGGGACAGGATGCGTCCACCATCTCCAACGCTGACGGAAACAAACTGATGGTTCATGAAGCCTGGGCTGATATTGTTCTCCTTAATCGGGCGGATACGACAATTGCCACGAAATTCATCGACTATTTATCCCTGAAAATCGGTCGGCAGGAGATGGTTTATGACGATTCCCGCCTGATTGGGAATCTGGACTGGCTACAGCAGGGGCGTCGGTTTGACGCGGCTTTGTTGAAAGCCCAGCATAAAGGTTGGGCGCTGGATTTGGGCGTTGGTTTTAACCAGAATACCGATGCGTTTGGCGTAGCGGGTACATATTATACACCGGCCAACGTACCCACGTCGGCCTTATCGACTCAAAATATTACGCTGGCGATACCGGCAGGGTTTCTGCCAACCACAGGTAAAGGTGGTGCGCCGGTCGTTACGAATGCCGTTAGCACAAACGGGCAAAATCAGCAATTCAAGTCGTTTCAAATGATTTACCTAACCCGTAAGTTTAATCGGACGAAATTCTCGGCACTTGTTTTTAAAGACGATTTTCAGAAATACCGCATTGACTCCATTGGCTCGGCCACGGCTGGTTACGTATATGGGCGACGTTACGATCAGTTAGGCACTAATTCCCGCGTAACCTACGGCGCAATGCTGACGGGCTTAGTCGGCAAAACGCTCCCTGTTGCCTGGCAGGCATTTGGGTATTTGCAAAGTGGAAAAGACCGCGACGGCCTGCAAATCAAGAACGCCTATCATTACGGCGCGAACCTGATGTTTCAACACGGTCAGCTAAGTGCCGGGCCGGGTTATGAAGTTCTCTCCGGCAATAACGATGCAACTAATAAAGCAGGCGAAACCAGCCGATTCGACCCGTTGTATGGCACTCCGCACAAATTCCGGGGAATGATGGACTACTTCTACGCTGGAACGGGTTCGCCATCGGGTGGCTTGCAGGATGCTTATCTGAAATTTAAATACACAGGTAAACGTCTGATAACCAGCTTTGATATGCATTATTTTGCCTTGGCCAATACAACATTCAATAAGTTGCCTGATGCGGTTCCGGCTACACCTTTAGCCTCAAAATTAGGTATGGAGTACGACCTGATTGCGAATTATTCCCTCAACAAATTCACTACGGTAGAGGCTGGCTACGCGATTATGAGCGGAACCAATACGCTTGAATATGCCAAGCAGGGAACCATGAATCAGAAAGACAAAATCGGTACGTGGGCTTACCTGATGATAAACATTCGCCCCGACTTTTTCGCGGCAAAAAAGTGATATGACTGTTGTGGTGTCGGGTTCTCAAACCCGATACTGATCGGACGGTTCACCGTTGCGATTCTCAAAACCGTCTGAAATAGTACACGCGGTTTCTTAAAACCGCACTCGACAGGTTCTCAAACCTGACGTCACCTAAAACACATTTTTTCAACTCTTGCAAACTTGTTATAATCATGAATGCATCAATCAATAAACCGCTCGAAAAATTAAACGTACTCAGTTTTAAGGGTATTCAGATGCGGACTTTCCACATTACGTGGCTTACTTTCTTCGTCTGTTTTTTCGGCTGGTTTGGGCTGGCTCCACTAATGCCCGCTATCCGGGCCGATCTGGGTCTGACAAAACCTCAAATCGGGAATATCATCATCGCGGCCGTATCGGCTACTATTTTTGCGCGGTTGATCGTCGGTAAACTTTGCGATACGTGGGGACCACGAAAAACGTATACAGCGCTGCTCGTACTGGGATCGTTACCCGTCATGTTCGTTGGTTTAGCGCACGATTATACTACGTTCCTCTTATTCCGTCTGGCGATTGGCACCATTGGTGCCTCGTTCGTGATTACGCAGTTTCACACCTCAATGATGTTTGCGCCGAAAATTAAAGGTACGGCCAACGCGGTTGCCGGTGGTTGGGGTAATCTTGGTGGTGGAATCACACAATTGGCCATGCCCCTTATCATGGCCATGATTGTTGGATTTGGCTACACGAAGCCAGAGGCCTGGCGCTTGGCGATGATTTTTCCAGGCGTACTGATGCTCATTATGGCGTTTGTGTATTTCCGTTTCACGAAAGACACACCCAATGGCAATTATGACGAAATTGGCTATTCAGCGGCAAAAACTGAGAAAGTAAGTTTCTGGAAAGCGGTCTCCGATATCCGCGTATGGGCGCTGGCATTGGCTTATGGCTGCTGCTTTGGTATGGAAATTACCTTCGATGGTGTGGCTGCGCTCTACTTCTTCGATAACTTTAAACTTAGCGAAACACAGGCGGGTTTCTGGGCGATGCTCTTTGGCGGTATGAATATTTTTGCCCGGGCACTCGGGGGTATCATAGCCGATAAGGTGGGTAATAAATACGGCATGCGCGGAAAAGGAATCCTCCTGGCTGGTATGCTGGTGCTTGAAGGCGTTGGTATTACCTTGTTCGCGCAGGCAGGTAACCTGCCAATGGCTATTATGGCGATGATTACCTTCGCGCTGTTCCTGAAAATGTCGAACGGCAGCACGTACGCCATCGTTCCGTTTGTCAATCCGAAAGCCGTTGGCGTTATATCTGGCGTTGTCGGTGCGGGTGGAAACGTTGGTGGTATGCTGATGGGTTTCCTGTTTAAATCGCAATCTATCTCCTACGGACAGGCGTTTCTGTACATTGGTGGCATTGTAGCCGTAATAGGGTTGTTACTATTCTTAGTTAACTTCGGTAAATCCGTCGTTCTCGAACCCGCAGAAACAAAGTTGCAAACAGCATAAGATTAAATGGATAATGGATAATGAATAATTGATAATTGTTTGATAACCAGACTGCTGTGCCATTATTGATTGTGCATTGTCCATTATTCATTAAAAACTATGACTCACCAAACTACCTGTTGTTATTGTGGCGTTGGCTGTGGAATCGTGGTCAAACAGGAGCAGAACGGACGATTGAGTCTGGAAGGTGATACACAACA
>CAXVWN010000336.1:0-5235 GCA_964263725.1 Spirosoma sp. | reverse complement strand
TTGCCGATGTAGACGGGAAGCCAATGCCGTCTGTAAGTGGTGGTACCCGATGGGGCGGTGGCCTGCGCATCAGCGCCCGCGACGAAGCCCGTTTCGGATACCTTTTCCTGCGGCAGGGACGCTGGGAGAATCGGCAAATTGTATCGTCTGATTGGGTGAAACAGGCCACAACGCCCAGCCCGGTTGGGCCAGATTACGGGTATTTGTGGTGGTTAAACACCGGCACGAGTTCATCTGGCAATAAGCCTGGCCCGACGCACCAACCACAAGCTATGCCGCTCTGGGTGCCGGGTCGAACACCGTTTGGGTAGACCCACAACACGATATTGTCATTGTGTGGCGGTGGCATAATGGCAACCCAAACGAGCTGATCAAGCGGGTGCTGGCAGCGGTGAAAGAGTAAACCCGACTTTGTTAGTCCAGTTTCATATACAGATAAAGATCTTCAACCTGTTTCCGCGCCCAGTCGGTCTTTCGTAGAAACGTCAGGCTTGATTTGATACTTGGATTACTCGTAAAACAATTAATTCTAACTTTCTGGCTCATCTCTTCCCAACCATAATGAGCAACTAATTCGGTCAGGATCATTTCGAGGGTTTTGCCGTGTAATGGGTTATTGGGTTGTGGGTTCATAGCACAAAAAACGTTAATAAACCTGTAAGCTGTATTCTTATTTATAAAGTTGTCCTACTGCAAATTAAGTGTGACAAATTCGAAGAATAATCGGTCTAAAGAGCCAGGTGAGAACACTTTTTGATATATCTATCGTAATGCTGATTTGGTCACCCGTTGTTAATTGCTAATATATTTTGTGCTCTTTGATTGATTGGCAAAACAATTGCGACACCAATCTGGATAAGTACAAAGGAAATTCGTTACTAATTAATCGGCATGCATACTATATTTGACAGCTTTATGCACCGGATTACTCTTATTGCCTACCGTAAGTTCTGAAAATTTACTGACCATTATGCCTACTGCTGAACGAGAACGTATTTACGAACGAGCCGACAATAAAGGCTGGAAAAAATGGGGTCCTTACCTTTCCGAACGCTCCTGGGGTACTGTCCGCGAGGATTATAGCCCTTATGGCGATGCCTGGAACTTCGTCAGTCACGACATGGCCCGCTCCCGCGCCTACCGCTGGGGAGAGGAAGGCATTGGCGGAATTTCTGACAACAAAGGTCATATTTGTTTCGCGCTGGCTTTCTGGAATCATAAAGATAATATCCTGAAAGAGAGATTATTTGGCCTAACCGGGCCAGAAGGCAATCATGGTGAAGATGTGAAAGAGCTGTACTATTATTTGGACAGCACCCCAACGCACTCGTATATGAAAATGCTGTATAAATACCCGCAGCAGGAATTCCCGTACAACAAATTAGTTATCGAATCTACACGACGGGGCCGGCAGGAGCCAGAATTTGAACTGACCGATACCGGGATTTTTGACAAGGACGAGTATTTCGACATATTTATCGAGTATACTAAAGCAGCCCAGAATGATTGGTTAGTGACGATTACCGCCCACAATCGCTCCTCTAAAGTTGCTCCCCTGACAATACTACCAACAATATGGTTCCGCAATACCTGGTCGTGGGGATACGAACAGTACAATGCCCGGCCGATGCTCAATGGCATTGCCAACAACCAGATTGAGGTGAATCACAAGCAATTAGGCAAGTATAAACTCTACTGCGAAGATGCCGATGCGTTGCTTTTCTGCGACAACGATACCAATTCCGAACGTCTTTATGGTCGGCCTAACATGTCGAAATACACCAAAGACGGCATCAACAATCATGTTATATCGGGTGGAAAAAAGAGTTTCATCAACCCGAACCAGATAGGTACAAAAGCCTCTGCTCAGTATGTTCGGAAGGTTCCGGCGGGCGGTAGCGTAAGCATACGACTGCGTTTCAGCGAACAAACAACCCTGGCGCAACCCTTCGCCGATTTCAACGAAATCTGGAATAAGCGCGTCAATGAAGCCGATGCATTTTATGCCGATTTACAGCATAATGTTACGGACCCCGAGCTGTTGGCGATTCAGCGGCAAGCCTACGCGGGAATGCTTTGGAGTAAACAATTTTACTACTACAACGTCAACGAATGGCTGAAAGGCGACCCTAAAATGCCGGTGCCGTTTCAGGGTCGTGTCTATGCGCGGAATGAAAACTGGCGGCACATGTACACGGACAACATTTTGTCAATGCCCGACAAATGGGAATATCCGTGGTTTGCGGCCTGGGATCTGGCGTTCCACACCTTGACATTGGCCCGACTCGACCCCCATTTTGCCAAGCGCCAACTGGCGGTTATTCTGCGCGAGTATTACATGCATCCCAACGGCCAGATTCCAGCTTACGAATGGAATTTCTCGGATGTAAACCCGCCCGTTCATGCCTGGGCAACGTGGAAAGTGTATGAAATTGACAAAGAACAGAATGGTGTTGGCGATGTGAATTTCCTGGAGCGGGTATTCCATAAATTATTGCTGAATTTTACGTGGTGGGTCAACCGAAAAGACGTATCCGGCAATAATATCTTTGGCGGGGGCTTCCTCGGTTTGGATAATATTGGGGTCTTCGACCGGAGCCAGCCTTTGCCTATGGGTGGGCGCATTGAGCAGGCCGATGGCACTGGCTGGATGGCGATGTACACGCTGAATATGCTACGGATTGCGTGCGAAATTTCGCTCACGCGTCCCTCCTATCAGGACATGGCCAGCAAGTTTTTTGAGCACTTCCTGCACATTGCATCGGCCATGAACAACCTTGGCAAACAGAATATTAGTCTGTGGGATGAGGTGGATCAGTTCTATTACGATGTGCTGCACATGCCCGACCATAATGCCCGCCTATTGAAAATTCGCTCGATGGTGGGGCTTATTCCGCTATTTGCCGTCGAAATTCTGGATGAAGCCTTGCTCTCGCAACTACCCGATTTCAAACGTCGGGTTGAGTGGGTACTCACCAATCGCCCCGATCTGGCGTCGCTCGTTTCCCGTTGGCACGAACCCGGTAAGGGCGAAACGCATCTACTGAGTTTACTGCGTGGCCACCGGATGAAGATGATTCTGAAACGGATGTTCGACGAAACGGAGTTCTTATCGAAATATGGCATTCGGGCGTTGTCGAAATACCACGAAAAGACACCGTATCAATTTGAGCTAAACAGCGAAATTTTCCAGGTCCGGTACGTACCCGCCGAGTCCGAAATGAGCATGTTTGGCGGGAACTCCAACTGGCGCGGACCGATCTGGTTCCCGGTTAATTTCCTGCTTATTGACTCATTGCTGAAGTTTTACCAGTATTACGGCGACGATTTTGAGGTTGAGTACCCAACCAATTCCGGGCAGATTATGACGCTAAAGGAAGCGACTCTTCAGGTAGCCGAGCGCCTGATCAATATCTTCCGACGCGATGCAGAAGGTCAGGTTGCCGCTTTTGGTATAGACAGGAAAATGCAGGACGACCCTAATTTTAAAGGGCTCTACCTGTTCTATGAATACTTCAACGGCGATAACGGCATGGGACTTGGGGCTAATCACCAAACCGGCTGGACGGGCCTCGTAGCTGACCTGATTGAGTACGTACACAAATACCGAACTCAGGAAGTTGCCGAGCTTAAATAAATTGGGTAAACCTGAGCATTTAGCAGAAACAGGGGTGGCCACAATTTCTGGTCGCCCCTGTTTTGTTCGTTACAAACTATTGGCGTATAAGGCCAGGTAATAAGATTAGGACCATTCCCTAAGAGAGTAAGCAGTTGTGAAGACAATTAGCTAATTTATGAAGTTATAGGTATTTGAGATTTCCATTTACTAACACAATTTCTCTTTATGCATTACGATTATGCCATTGTTGGTGCCGGTTTTGCCGGTAGTGTATTAGCCGAACGCTTAGCCAGCCAATTCCAAAAAACAGTTTTACTCATCGACAAACGTCCCCATATCGGCGGAAACGCCTATGATTGCCCTAATGAAGACGGCATTTTGATTCACCAGTACGGGCCTCATATTTTCCATACCAACTCCCCCGACGTATTTGCTTATCTGTCACAGTTTACCGAGTGGCGTCCTTACGAACACCGGGTACTGGCATCGGTAGATGGACAATTGCTTCCCATTCCCATCAATCTCGATACGGTCAACAAATTGTATGGCTTTAATTTTACATCGGAGGAACTGGCAGACTATTTCAAGACTGTGGGTGAACCGGTCGCTGATATTCGTACCTCCGAAGATGTAGTTGTGAGTCAGGTGGGCCGGGATTTATACGAGAAATTCTTTCGGGGTTACACTCGTAAACAGTGGGGCGTCGATCCGTCGGAGCTGGATAAAATGGTGACGTCGCGTATTCCGACCCGCACCAACCAGGATGACCGCTATTTTACAGACGAATTTCAGTATATGCCGCTTCATGGCTATA
The DNA here is from genome assembly GCA_964263725.1 of Spirosoma sp. Classification (GTDB taxonomy): domain Bacteria; phylum Bacteroidota; class Bacteroidia; order Cytophagales; family Spirosomataceae; genus Spirosoma. The sequence goes on along the minus strand of CAXVWN010000336.1, from coordinate 802 downwards.
CGAAGATGTTTGAAAAAATGGTTGATCATCCTAATATCCATCAGATGCTTAGCACCGATTTTAAACAGGTAAAAGACCAGCTATCGTTTGATGAGCTGATCTATACCGGACCGGTCGATGAATATTTTGATTTCTGCTACGGCAAGCTTCCATACCGGTCGTTACGGTTCGATCACCAAACGTTGGACGTTAGCGATTACCAACCTGTTTCGGTGGTTAACTATCCAAACGACCATGACTATACCCGAATTACGGAATACAAAAAACTAACCGGGCAGGAACACCCCAAGACCAGTTTGACGTTTGAGTATCCACAGGCCGAAGGTGATCCGTATTACCCCATACCAATGCCCGAAAACGCGACTTTGTACCGACAGTATAAGCAGTTGGCGGATGAGCAGCCAAACGTTCATTTTGTGGGCCGCTTAGGAACATATCGGTACTACAATATGGATCAGGTTGTGGCTCAGGCCCTAACGCTGTACAAAAAGTTGATTGGAGCAGACTCGCTTCAGGAAGCGGCTAAGTAATAAGTGATTAACGCAAGAAAAACTTCTTGTTGACTATAAGAAGTACTAGCGATGTTAGTGGGCATGCTAAATGTTTTGTAGACATTTAGCGTGCTTTTTTTTTGCCATTATGGAGTAGATGGCAACCAAAATTCCCATAAGTACTTGACTTATGGGAATTTCGCTTTTCATCTTTTATCCTGGAGAAAGTTGACTACATCTGAGTCAATGCATGACCAACGAACGTGTTACTTCGAGACCGGGTACACATCGCAACATCGATTCGGAAGAAA
>CAXVWN010000335.1:0-6505 GCA_964263725.1 Spirosoma sp. | reverse complement strand
ACGGATTCCGTACTTTAATGCGGAATCCGTTTTTTGTACCTAAACCTGTCAATACATGAGCTTTTTGGCTGTTCTTTTTGTGATAGCGCTTATCGTTGTCTATCTCTCCGTCGTTATCGTGCAACAGGGCACGGTAGCAGTTGTCACAGTTTTTGGTAAATACGCCCGTGTTTTAGCGCCAGGGCTAAATTTCAAAATTCCATTTATTGAAATTATTTACCGACGCATTTCTATTCAGAATCGCTCCGTCGAACTGGCGTTTCAGGCCATTACCGCCGATCAGGCTAATGTGAATTTCAAAGCGATGCTGGTTTACTCTGTGCTCAATCAGGCCGAGGAAACCATCAAAAATGTTGCCTTCAAATTCATCGACGAAGCCTCCTTTATGCAGGCCCTGATTCGTACCATCGAAGGATCGATCCGTAGTTTTGTGGCCACCAAAAGACAATCCGAGATATTGGCTTTGCGGTCCGAAATTATCGAACACGTAAAATCGCAGCTCGATGTTTTGCTCGAAAGCTGGGGCTACCATCTCACCGACCTTCAATTGAACGATATTGCTTTTGATGAAGTGATTATGCGGTCGATGGCTCAGGTTGTCGCTTCGTCAAATCTGAAAGCCGCAGCCGAAAACGAAGGCCAGGCTTTACTCATTACGAAAACCAAAGCTGCTGAAGCCGAGGGTAATGCGATTCAGATTTCGGCCGAAGCCGAGAAAAAAGCTTCCCAATTACGTGGACAAGGGGTAGCTTTATTCCGGGAAGAAGTGGCTAAAGGGATGGCTGAGTCGGCCAAAGTTATGACCGAAGCTAATTTGGATGCATCATTGATTTTGTTCTCAATCTGGACCGAAGCCATCAAGCATTTTGCCGAACACAGTAAAGGAAACGTCATTTTCCTGGATGGCTCAACCGAAGGCATGGACAAAACTATGAAGCAATTATTGGCTGTTGAAAAAATGAATAGTAGCGGTGGATCAAGCGGTCTCATTACGCCCCCGTCGGCAACGGGTCGGTGATAAGCTGACAAAATCCAAAAAATGTTGGGAACGTTGGGCGTTTCGTTTGTTCATTCTAACAAACCATGATTCACGCACACATGACAAACCTGCTCTTCCCTACCGATTTTTCGAACCATACAACAGCTGCTCTGGACTGGGTGCGGCTTTTTGCCCACAAAACGGGCGCCACCATTACCTTGCTGCATGTTTATCAGCCCATGATTCCCGATACGACACTGCCTACAGTTGGCGACCCGGGACTGGGAATTATGGCTTCGCAGGAAATCGAAGATATCAGCCGTCAGCAACTGGGTAAATTAGCGACTCAACTGCGGGCCGAAGGTCTATCCGTCGAAGTAGAATGGCGCATTGGTTCGGTAGATGATGGTATTTTAGACTCAGCTCATGAGCGATCTGCCGATTTGATCGTGATGGGGCGTAGCGAACTGAATACATTCTTTGACCGGCTGGCAGGCAGTGCCGTTACCGGTGTGACCGATGATGCTCAATGTCCTGTATTGATTGTGCCAACGACACCCGAGGGGAAGGCTATACGACCGGTGCAGGTACATGCGATTGCGTATGCCATGCAGGCACAAACGACGCAGGCTCAGGTGACATTTCAGACCGAATCGCTCGTGAAAGCCTTTGATGCCGAACTGATTGTTCTTACTGAAGATCACCTTAAAGATGCTCAGGTTGATCTGATTGTGATGCAGTTATATCCTCAATCGGGCTTCCTGGATAGCTTGCTTCACCCGAACCACACATCGGCTCTAATTGAAAAATCGGAGGTGCCGGTGTTGGTGTACCATGAAAAGAAATAGACTGAAGTTATTTAAATCGAATTGACAGGTTTTCCTGTCATTCCGACGTCAGGAGGAACCTTAACGTTGCCTATAAGGAGTGTTTATGATTCCTCCTGGCGTCGGAATAACAGAAAGCTTGTTCATTTTGAAAAACTTGGACGACTTCAAGGCCTGAGAGGTGTCATCCCTTATTTTCGACCCGACAAGTTGGTTGATGGTGGACCGGGAAATTGCAGGAATTAGCAATGAAGCATAGCTTATTTGCCTGATGATGTAATTCATTTGCTTTATCTACCATTGTCGGCTCTGTAACAATAACAACAGGGTAAAGGGTTACTTCGCTGAAATGCCCGCCACCATCTGTCGTTTCCACCATTGTTCCCATTGCCTTATCGGTGTACTCGAGAACCGTAACGCCTGCCTCGGCGCATAGATGCAAATACGATAGCATATGACAACTGGATAGCGATGCTACCAGAAATTCTTCAGGATTATATTTTGTCTTGTCGCCCCGAAAAGCAGGATCAGACGAAGCCATAATCTCTGGCTTATTTTCGGCCGAGATGACATGACTCCGCTCATACGATCTATACGTACTCGTTCCCTGTCCTGAATTGCCAGTCCATCTGATTGTCAGGGAGTAATGATGCTCTTTGGCCATGATTTATTCTGGTTTGTTAAATGGTATATGTGTACATTCTGTAACCTGATCTCGACCAGTTATTGACCAATGTTAGACCGTCGGGCGGCCATTTCAGTTGCTATTGACTCGGCATCTTGATTGCCTTGTTTCTGTAGTTCAGTTATAATGTTCTGATAGTTTTTATCGTCTCGGTTCTGGCTTAGTTTAGCCGCACCCTGTATGCTGTCAATGGTCATTTTGAATGCAACAATGCCACGCATTTCCTTCCGAACAAAGTCTTCTGTCATGCTATTAACGGATACTGGGCAGGTGGAATGAGTTTCATGTTTATCAACCTGTTTGCGTAGAAATTCCAACGTTTCATCCTGAGTCAAAAGACTTGTTTGACCAGTAACATGCACCGAAATATAGTTCCAGGTAGGCACGTTAACGTGATCGTACCACGAAGAAGAAATATAACGATGGGGTCCTGAAAAAATGGCTAATGCAGGCGTGTCTCGACCCAGCAATTTCCATTGCGGATTGGCCTTGGCCAAATGCCCAACCAACTGAAACTGGTTTTCATCTGTGGGTAAAAGCTCAATGGGAATGTGTGTGGCTACCGGAACGCCATCGTCGCCAGTTGTGACAAGTAAAGCAAAGGAATTCTCGTGGATAAATTGAAATAGCGTATCGCGGTCGGCTATCACAAAGTTTTTTGGGACGTACATAGCGGGATGAGGTTTGGCATAAATGGTTGAGTACTAATTATTTTCCTTTATCAATCGCCATTCGCACGGCTAACCCGGTTAGTATGCTGGCCATGACCCATTTCTGCGCTCTAATATATGCCGGTCGGGCCTGAAACCAACGTGCCATTCGAGCTGCTGACATTACAATCAAGAAATTAACTGTTGCACTGACCATCAATTGAGTCAGCCCTAACTGGAAATTCTGAGTTAGTAATGAGCCGTATTCAGGCCGGGTAAATTGTGGGAAGAAAGATAGATAAAACACGGCCACTTTGGGATTAAGTGCACTGGTTAGAAAGCCCATCCGAAACAACTTTGTATCGGAATCGTGCGAAAGTCTCTGCGTCTCAAACGGGGAGACCCCACCCGGTTTGACAGCCTCCCAAGCCAGATAGAGCAAATACCCGACACCAAGCCAACGCAGAATTTCATACGCTATTGGGATAGCCATAAATACGGCTGTTAACCCAAATGAGATCAGAAATATATGGACTAAAAATCCGAATAAGATGCCCATCAACGATATCAATCCGGCTCGTCGGCCCTGCGTGATGGAGCGGGAAATAAGGTAAATCATATTCGGACCGGGGCTGAGCACCAGACCCAGCGCGGCCAGCGAGAACAGAAGTAAGTCGTTGAGTGGCAGCATCAATTGATAAATTTATTCAGTCTGGTTTAACCTTTTGCTTTGGTATCGAATTTGTCATTCCGAGGAACGAGGAATCTTCGGGTGAGGCTAGGTTCGCACTAACTACCGAAGATTCCTCGTTCCTCGGAATGACAAATTAAACAAGCCTCATAATAAATAATCCGGTAAGGGCGTAGTCAGGCTTGTCTCTGCAGGAATGGGAGTAAGCCGCACCGTTTGCATGGGAATCACGCCCGACCAGGTAGGTAAATCGTCGTCTTCAGGATCGTCGCTTGGCGGACCCGTGCGGACTTTGGCTGACGCTTCGGCTAGCGAAAACGACAGCACGGTAGTTTTGCGCATTTCGCTGTCGGTGGTGGGGCGGAGGTCATCCCAGCGACCCGGAATGAGATGGTCTGTAATCAAGGCCAGTACATTCATTCGTTCGGTTTCGTCGGTTACTTTTTCGGCATTTGCGAAAATAATCACTGAACGATAATTGACCGAGTGATGAAAGGCCGATTTGGCTAAAACCAGCGCATCGGTTAGCATCACTGTAATGCAAACGGGCCCGCCTTTTTCAATTTCGCGAATAAAATGACTTCCAACAGAACCATGAATATAAACTTTGTCACCCTGACGGGCGAGGGCGGTAGGAATTGCCATTGGTTGCCCATCAACCGCAAAACTAACAGTGCAAAATAAGGCTTCGTCCAGAATGGGATGGATGGTTTCGGCGTCGTAGTGAGCGCGTTTCGCTAATCGGCTGGGGGTTGTACGGGCAGTTTGCATGGCTTTTCTTGCTTTTTATAGAACAAATGTCTTGCTTTAGTGGTCTATGTAAATCGTCCACTTTTGATAAACTTGCTAGTCCGGTTATGATTCCTTTTAAGTCACTGATTCAGCTTGACAAAGCGTCTTCTACACCCGTTTTCGTTCAATTGAGTAATCAACTCGGCCAACTTATCCATACGGGAGTGCTGGCGCCGGGGCAGCGATTGCCCGGTACTCGACAACTCGCTGATTTGCTTGATTTAAATCGACAAACTATTGTAGCGGCTTATGACGAAGGGATAGCGCAGGATTGGCTCGAAAGCCGAGCGGGCAGTGGCACGTATGTAGCAGCTCATTTTCCGGAAGTTAAACCGCAGGAATTGCGCTTAGACCGCGATGCTGCTGTTGCCTCGCCTTATAGCGTGCCGAGTGAAAAGCCAGGCTATACTTTTGAAACACTCGATTTGCTGGTCAAACCCGTGTTGACGAATCAGGACGGATTACGGTTGGATGATGGTTTTCCTGATATTCGACTGGCACCGATGGAGGAATTAAGCCGGGCGTATCGTTCTTATTTTCGATGGGGCAACCCCCAGCAGCACTTCGGTTATGGTGATACAAAAGGGCATCTATTGTTACGCGAACAACTTTCTATTTATTTAAACGAAACCCGTGGTTTGCGAACTACGCCCGACAATTTGCTGATTACGCGCGGTAGTATTATGGGGCTACACCTAGCTTGCCAGGTGCTTCTGCGACCGGGCGATGTCGTCGTAACGGGCGAAATAACCTGGTCTGGTGCCATCATGAATTTTCGGAAAACGGGCGCAACGGTAATTTCTGTTCCCGTTGATGAACACGGAATAGATGTCAATGCATTGGAGGCTCTCTGCCAAAAACAACCCATTCGAATGGTATCGGTAACGCCCCATCATCATTATCCAACAACCGTAACGTTGCGGGCAGACCGGCGAATCAAACTTCTGCAATTGGCTGAACAATACGGTTTTGTCATTCTCGAAGATGATTACGATTATGATTTCCATTACCTGAGTCGGCCCATTCTGCCGTTGGCCAGCGCCGATAGACGAGGCATGGTCGTTTACGTAGGCTCGCTCACAAAGTCGGTGGCACCGGCCTTTCGAGTGGGTTATGTGGTGGCGCCAACCACTCTAATTGATGAACTGGCTCGACTCAGGCGGATCATTGATCGGCAGGGCGACCCAATGCTCGAATTTGCTATCGGGCAGTTATTCAAAACGGGTGATATGAAACGGCATTTTCGCAAAACCCTACGCGCTTACCACGCCCGTCGTGACCACTTCTGCGATCTATTGTCGAGTGAGTTACCGGATGCTATACAATTCAATAAACCTGATGGCGGACTAGCCGTTTGGGCCTCATTCGACTCGGCTATAGACATGGAATTATTTGCCCAACGAACTGGACGGGCGGGATTGCTTCTGTCGAGCGGTACCAGCCATAATCCGATCAATCAGCGACTTAACGGAACACGGCTGGGCTTCGCGTCGAGTACGGAGGATGAGTTGGAGCAGAGTGTGGCGATAGTAAAAAAGATGATTTAGTGCTTTTATCGTTTCTGTTTCCAGAGCTTATAGTGTACCGGCATACAGACCGCGCAGGGTCTGTATCCGTGCTCAATGGCCTCGGTTTCGTCGCGGAAGAATACGCGATTTTCTGCCTTCATGCGCTTACCCGCTCGGCAGGTAAGTTGTCCGTAAATTTTGCCCGGCCGGTGCCCGCCTAGTGTGATGTTTTTATTTTGGACCAACTTGGCTAACGCCCGCAAACGGGCAAAAGGCGTTGGTCCTAGATCTGGATGCCGAATCATGCTGCATCATGAAAAATTAAACCGAGGTTAACCCGGTTACCACTCCTGACTTCACTAACTCCATGCCG
>CAXVWN010000334.1:0-21366 GCA_964263725.1 Spirosoma sp. | reverse complement strand
TGTTGATGTAGAAATCAAAGTCTAACGATTTTTGGCTAAAGGCTTATGATGCCGCCCGTGTGAGACTATCCCTGTCTTGCACGGGCGGCTTTTTGTATCTAAAGTAATTTCCCTGTAATTCAGTTGAATTATACGTGCTTCTACCGGGTTATTTTTGTATATTGTACATTACGGCAGATAGCCGTTCTGGGAGATTTTATTCGTTATGTTAAACGTTATTCAGCTACTGCCCGATTCGATTGCTAACCAGATTGCTGCCGGTGAAGTTGTTCAACGGCCAGCTTCGGTGGTAAAAGAGTTGCTTGAAAACTCAGTAGATGCTAAAGCGAAATCGGTACAGGTTATTATTCGCGAAGCGGGCCGAAATTTAATCCAGATTGTAGATGATGGCGTTGGTATGACGGAGACGGATGCACGCATGAGTTTTGAACGCCATGCAACGTCCAAGATTCGCACATCCGACGATTTGTTTCGTATTCGCACGATGGGGTTCCGGGGCGAGGCACTGGCCTCCATTGCCGCTGTAGCGCAGATTGAAATGCGAACACGACGGGCCGAAGAGGAATTGGGTACGCTCATTCGGATTGAAGGCTCTGACATTAAAGCGCAGGAAGCCATTTCCTGCCTGCCGGGAACGAATCTTCTCATTAAAAATCTGTTTTTCAACGTCCCGGCCCGGCGCAACTTCCTGAAGTCTAATTCAGTTGAAATGCGTCATATTCTCGATGAATTTCAACGCGTAGCCCTCGCTAATCCAGAAGTTGCCTTTTCACTTTTTCATAACGACCAAGAGATTTATAACCTCCCGGCCGGAAAGCTTAGTCGCCGAATAGTTGATATGTTTGGCAAGAGTTACCGCGAGCAGTTGAACTTTTGCGAGGAGCAAACGCCCTATGTTACAGTTCACGGGTATATCGGCAAGCCCGAATCGGCAAAGAAGGCCAGGAATGAGCAATTCTTCTTTGTCAACAACCGATTTATTAAACATAATTATCTTCACCACGCGGTGGTGGGCGCCTACGAAGGCACTTTACCCGAAGGTAGCCACCCATTTTACGTGCTGTTTATCGACATCGACCCATCGCACATTGATATAAATATTCACCCTACTAAAACAGAGATAAAATTCGATGACGAGCGGTCTGTTTATGCCATTATGATGGCTGCCGTTCGGAAAGCGGTTGGTATTTATAATCTCTCCCCTTCGCTGGATTTTGAGTCCGATGTTAATTTTCTGGCCGGTGTTCGTCCAGGCATGTCGAAAGCCGCGACGACAGATGTCAAATCTGACCGTAACAGTGGCGCCGATGCCAGCTCAAACGTAAACGCCCGACCTATTACGCCATCTTGGGCGTCAGGAGGAACTCAGATAGTCAATGAGCGAGGTACATTGCATAACGATTCGTTGGACAGAGCTGCGGGTAGTGGTTTCGAGATGCCTAAAAAGTCGGCCATGCCCCGTCCATCAGTTAATAATTGGCAAACCTTATATGAAGGTGTTTCCGGCACCAGCGATAGTTTGACTCATTCAATTGATGCACCCAAAGAAGAAGGCGACTGGTTGGGACCGACAAAACAGGAACCGACAAACATCGAGCAGACTGCTCCTGATAATGAACCCATTACAATGGGAAGTCGTGCCAATCAATTGCAGGTTGGTTTAGAGTCGCAGGGAGAGAGCTTGCCTGTATTGGTTGAAGATGATAACATTGTTCAGGTACAGAACCGTTACCTTTTAGCTCCCATAAAGTCTGGAATGTTACTGATCGACCAACGACGGGCTTACGAACGGATTCTGTATGACCAATTTCACGCAGCGCTTACAAAACGAAATGGAGCTTCGCAACAACTGCTGTTTCCAAAAACAATTACGCTGATGCCCGTTGATTTTCAGCTGGCACTCGACCTGCGCGAAGACCTAGTAAATCTGGGATTTGAGTTTGACGAGTTGGGCGCAAACACCTTTGTCATTCGGGGAGTACCGGCGCTAATTATGGGCGAAAATGAAGAAGAGCTATTTTCTAACCTGCTGGCGCAATTGCGGGCCGATACCGGTCGATTAAAATTAGATCGAGTTGAGTCAATGGCGCGGTCGTTGGCACGCCGGTCGGCCATGCGTTATGTAAACCGCTTGAGCTCAACTGAACGAAAGGCATTAGTAAACCAACTGTTTGCGTCCGTTAACCCAAGTTATACACCTACTGGGGAGCCAGTAACGGTTGTGTTGTCGTTGGATAAAATTGCGGGACTTTTTCGCTGATAATTGGGTTAATCAGCATAACTTGTCAATTAAGATGTTTTCACTTACTCCAGTAGTTCGCGTTCTATTAATAATAAATGTATTGGTATTTTTGGTTACTAATGAATCTATTATTGAGCAGTTTGGGCTTCATTCGTTTTTATCCGATAAATTTAATCCGATTCAGTTATTGACTCACATGTTTCTGCATGGTGGCTTGAACCACATTTTTAGTAACATGATTGGCTTAATTGTGTTTGGACCAATGCTGGAGCAATTTTGGGGGCCGAAGCGGTTTACGTTCTTTTACTTTTTTACTGGTTTAGGCGCTGCGTTTTTATTCTCGGGGGTAAACTATTTTGAGATGCACGACGTATATGGAACGATTCAGACGTACCGGGAACACCCTGGCTATGATAGTTTCCTGGCCTTCGTTGACCAGCATGCCGGCTCTTATTATGATCGCTTAGTCCCTTTTATTGAGAAGTTTAAAGAGTTTCCAAACGATAGTAAAAATATTGAAGACAGCGTTTCTATCATTAACCGAATTTTTACAAATCAGGTTGATGAACCAATGGTAGGTGCATCTGGTGCGATTTTTGGTGTAATAATGGGTTACGGACTATTGTTTCCGAACACTCAACTATTTTTATTGTTTCCACCTATACCAGTTAAGGCAAAGTACCTCGTTATCTTCTACGGAGCTATTGAGCTTTATTCGGGTGTTTACCGGTCACAAGCCGACAATGTTGCTCATTTCGCCCATATAGGCGGTATGTTGTTTGCATTTATACTGATCAAATACTGGGGTTCACAACGAAAAACGTTTTATTAGGGATGAGCGGGTTGTTCGATGATTTTCGGAGCGAATTCAATAAGCCCAACAATACGTTGGTGCAATTGATATTAGTTAATGTCGTCATATTTCTGGTCCTGTTGCTGACGAAAGTGAGTTTAACAATGGCCCAGAATTTAGGCGTGTACTACCTTGTTCGGGAGCAATTAATGGTTCCGGGCGATATTAGTGCGTTTTTGCATAAACCCTGGACCTTATTCACGTATTTCTTCACGCATGATGAGATTTTCCATATTCTCTATAATATGCTGTTTTTATACTGGTTCGGTCGGTTGATAGATGAGTATTTGGGCAATCGCCGACTCATGGGATTATACATCCTGGGGGGACTGGCTGGCGGTGTTCTGTATTTATGTATGTACAATCTAGTACCTTACTTTCAGAATCAGGCCGATACGGCTCGAATGCTGGGAGCATCGGCAGCCGCCTTCTCGGTAGCCGTTGGAGCCGCTACACTACTACCAAACTATACGTTTCATCTGCTCTTTTTCGGCCCCGTACGAATAAAGTATATTGTCTTTTTCTTCATTATACTTTCCGTTGCCCAATCGGCAGGTACGAATGCAGGCGGTAACCTGGCGCATCTGGGTGGTGCGCTGATGGGATTTGTCTACGTTAAATTATTACAGAACGGAACTGACCTTGGCCGACCACTCTATTGGCTTGTAGATGGCTGGAGCAATCTGCTCAAACCAAAACCCGCTATCAAAGTATCGTATCGGCAGCGAAGCAACGCTAACACACAGGCGAGTACGTTTGTGTCGTCGACTAGTGCCACTGCGACATCGGCATCGACACCCGATCAGGATGAAGTCGATACAATTTTGGATAAAATTTCGCGGTCTGGCTACGAAAGCCTGACCCGAGAAGAAAAGCAAAAACTCTTCCGCGCCAGTCAGCGGAATTAAAGTTATTTATCGGTCTGTACACGACGAGTAATATAAAACAAGTACTTGTGATTCCTGCAAAAATCTAAGCCTTTGACGCCTGCGTATATAGAAGGGCAGTCAAAGGCTTAGATTTTTTATAATTATTGAAATTTGTAGTAGCTTCGTTAATCGAATGCTACTGACAAGCCGTCAATAGAACAATGGATTCTGTACGTGTGTTGTTGTAAGACAGACGCTTATCTGCTACCACCATGCTGATTACCCCTGGCAGTCTTCTTGCCACAATTAATACCCCCGACGATCTTCGCAAACTCGATAAATCCCGTTTACCCCAAGTTGCCGACGAACTACGTCAGTTCATAATCGACGATGTATCGGTTTACGGTGGGCACTTTGGGGCTAGCCTTGGCGTAGTTGAACTAACGGTTGCTCTTCATTACGTTTTCAATACGCCCGATGATCAATTAGTTTGGGACGTGGGGCACCAAGCCTACGGCCATAAAATTCTGACGGGTCGGCGGGAAAAATTCCATACCAATCGATTCTATAAAGGACTCTCAGGATTTCCTAAACGGAAAGAAAGTGAGTATGATTCGTTTGGCGTTGGGCACTCATCTACCTCCATTTCGGCAGCCTTGGGCATGGCTGTAGCGTCGCAGTTACAGGGCAACACGCAGCGTAATCATATTGCGGTTATTGGCGATGGTGCCCTAACAGCGGGCGAAGCTTTTGAAGGCATGAACCATGCCGGAGCGACTGACAGCAATTTGCTCATTGTGCTAAATGACAATTGCATGAGCATTGATCCTAACGTGGGTGCTTTGCGCGAATACTTAACCGACATAACCACTTCACAGACCTATAATAAGGTAAAAGATGAAGTTTGGAATTTGCTCGGCAAGATGGATAAGCTTGGTAAAACAGCGCAGGATTTAGTGTCGCAGGTTCAATCGGGTATCAAAAGTTCGTTACTAGAGCAGAGCAATCTGTTTGAATCGTTGCACCTTCGCTACTTCGGTCCAATTGATGGCCATGATATTGATCATCTGGTAAGCGTTTTAGACGACCTTAAACACATTCCCGGCCCAAAACTTCTACACGTATTAACCGTTAAGGGCAAGGGCTACGGCCCCGCCGAAAAAGATCAGACCAAGTGGCACGCGCCCGGTTTGTTCGATAAGGTGACGGGCGTTATCCAGAAGAAAATTTATGACACCCCCCAGCCGCCTAAGTATCAGGACGTATTTGGGAATACATTAGTCGAACTGGCGGAACAAAACTCCCGTATTGTAGGGGTTACGCCCGCTATGCCATCCGGCTCATCAATGAACATTATGATGAAGGCCATGCCAAAGCGGGCTTTCGATGTGGGCATTGCGGAACAGCACGCAGTTACATTCTCCGCGGGTATGGCTACGCAGGGCGAAGTTGTGTTCTGCAACATTTACTCGACCTTCATGCAGCGGGCTTATGATCAGGTTATTCACGATGTTTGTATTCAGGAATTACCGGTTATTTTTTGCCTCGACCGTGCCGGGTTCGCTGGTGCCGATGGTCCCACGCATCATGGCGCTTATGATTTAGCCTATATGCGCTGCATTCCAAATATGATTGTAGCGGCTCCGATGAATGAGCAGGAACTCCGTAATATGATGTTTACGGCCCAATCTGACGAGGTTCAGCGGGGAAAACGTGCCTTTACCATTCGTTATCCACGAGGTGAAGGTGTTATGCCCAATTGGCGCACTCCCCTCGAACAACAGGTTATTGGCAAGGGCCGTATGATTGCTGATGGTGAAAACGTGGCCATTTTAACCATTGGTCATATTGGTAATTACGCTGTTGAGGCTACGCGTATGCTGGCTAAGGAAGGTATTCGCCCGGCGCATTTCGATATGCGATATGTAAAACCACTTGACGAAGAACTTCTGCACCAGATCTTTAGTCGTTTCGACCGTGTGTTAACCGTTGAAGATGGTTGTGTAATGGGTGGTTTTGGTAGCGCAATTCTTGAATTCATGGCCGATCATGGTTATATGGCTCGCCTTAAACGACTAGGTATTCCCGATGCCGTTATTGAGCATGGCGAACAAATTGAATTATTTCATGAGTGCGGTTTTGACTCACAGGGAATTGCCGATGCTGTTCGCGAATTGCTGTTTACAGGCCGGGAAATAACGGTTTAATTAATCGACTTTTTGACAGGATTACAGGATCAACAGGATGTAGCAATATCCTATTAATCCTGTAATCCTGTCTATTTTTTTATCCATATGAAAGTTTTCAAATTTGGTGGTGCTTCCGTAAAGGATGCTGCCGGTGTCCGTAATTTAGCCGAAATCGTTAAGGCACAGGGTCGAAATGCGGTTGTAATCGTGTCGGCAATGGGAAAGACAACCAATGCCCTGGAAGGACTCGTTAAGGCGTATATCAACCAGCAGCCCAACGAAATTAACGCACAGCTAGCAGGTATCCGGGATTATCATAATGGTATTATGAGTGAACTAACCGGAGATTTTAGCCTTATTCATCAGACGTTTAGCCATCTTGAAAACTACCTGAAGCAACCAATCAATAATATCCTCTTTGATGAAGTTTATGACCAGATTGTTTCGTTGGGTGAAGTTCTGTCGACTCAGGTTATTGCCGCTCACCTAACGCATATTGGGCTTTCGGCACATTGGCTGGATGCCCGACAATTGATTCAAACAGACACTACTTTTCGCGAAGGCCGGGTTGACTGGGATACGACCAATCGGCGGATTAGGGACGCCGTAACAAAAAACGACCTTTATATAACGCAGGGATTTATTGGTCAGTCAGCCGATAAGAGAACAACAACCCTCGGTCGGGAAGGGTCTGATTATACAGCCGCTATTTTTGCTTATTGTCTACAGGCTGAAAGTGTTACCATCTGGAAAGATGTACCAGGCGTTTTGAATGCCGACCCTAAGTGGTTCGATGAAACGGTATTATTAGAAAAACTAACTTATCAGGATGCCATCGAATTGGCTTACTATGGCGCAACAGTGATTCACCCGAAAACAATTAAACCACTGCAAAACAAGGGTATTCCACTCTATGTCCGATCATTTTTAAAGCCCGATGCTCCAGGAACAGTTATTGGGAATTATGAGCGTCATCTCTTGATTCCGTCATTTATTTTTAAAGTCAATCAGGTATTAATCTCACTTCATCCAAATGATTTTTCGTTTATTGCCGAAGATAATCTGAGTCGAATTTTTGGTCGATTTGCACAGGCTGGTGTTAAAATAAACCTGATGCAAAACACGGCTATTAGTTTTTCGGTGGTAGTCGATAATAATCCCGAGCGGGTACCTGCTTTGTTAGGCTTGTTGAAGCAGGATTTTCGGGTTAGCTACAACGATGGCCTTGAGCTTATTACCATTCGCTATTATGATCAGGGCACAATAGATCGGGTGTTGCCGAATAAGAAATTATTGCTGGAACAAAAAAGTCGTTATACCGTTCAGCTGGTTGTTAAAGATTTAGGTTAAAACCTCTTCCTAATCGAATTCAGGGCATTTCACGTATCTTTGGTCACGAGCTTACCTAACGCATTTCCTATGTACTACGGCTATTTCAACGGGGCCATTGCTCCTACCGATCAGCTCGCCATCGGCGTTACAGACCTTAGCCTGCTTCGAGGTTATGGCTTGTTTGACTACTTCCTGACTTACAACGGACGACCGTTTCAATGGGATTGGTACTGGGAGCGATTTCAGAATTCAGCTTCCCGCATGCACTTGCCGTTACCCCTCAGCAAGGACGAAACCTATGGCATCGTCATGAACCTTGTGGAGCGGAGCAATGACGCGATTCGTACCAGTGGATTGGCAGCCCCGATTGATGTAGGGTTTCGATTTGTTCTGACTGGTGGCTACTCGGCCGATAGCATCAGTGTCGTTCGGCCCAATCTGCTCATTATGGCCGAGCCGATTCATCCTGTACCCCTTGTTCAATACGAGCTGGGTATCAAGGTAATTCTGGATGATTATGTCCGGGAGATGCCTGAAGTAAAAAGCACAGATTATAAGCGTGTCATTCTGATGGCCGAAGCTATTCGGGCCGCTCGTGCCTCTGATTTGCTGTATCAGAAGGGGGGAGAAATTAGCGAACTAAGCCGGAGCAATTTCTTTCTCGTTAAAGGTGATCGACTTATTACCCCAGACAAACACATTCTGCACGGCATTACCCGGAAAACTATAATTCAGTTAGCGCAAAGCGATTTTAAGGTTGAAGAACGAACTATCCTTCTCTCCGAGCTCTATGATGCCGACGAAGCATTCACAACCAGTTCGACCAAAAAAGTACTCTCCATTACTCAAATCGGCGATTTAACCATTGGTGATGGTCATGTTGGACCAAAATCGAAATTTTTGTTAGAACGCTTCGACGAGTTGGTGAAGACCTGGTAATAGTTCTGCCGCATATTGACGAATTGTCGCCTTTGTTATAGTCTCCTCCTGCCTTATTCGACCAAGGCATGATAGCCCAGTATAAGTTAAAATAAACGTTTCTGTAGACAGAACGGTAGGGCCATTGAACAAGATACCCAATAAAGGAATATTGCGGCTGCGGCATACGTCAACGGATAGCAACGTATGGTTTATACTGCCCAGATAATTTCGGGAGACCAGTATCACCGGCAGACCCAATTGCTGCACCAAATCAATGTTCAGGTCGTGGTTATTGAGTGGAACCATGAGTCCGCCTGCCAGTTCAATAATTAGCGCATTTGGCGTTTCAGGTACAGTAAACGTATCCAGTTGAATTTTTACGCCATCAATCTCGGCGGCTGCGTGTGGCGATAACGGCTGTGTTAACCGATACGCTTCCGGGTGAAAATAGGATGTTGAATTGCTTACCAGCCGACGCACCGCGTCGGTATCTGAATCATCTAAGGCACCAGACTGGATAGGTTTCCAATAGTCAGCCTGTAGCGCTTCAACCAAAACCGCCGACGCAACTGTTTTGCCAATTTCAGTCCCAATGCCCGCAACGATAAGCTTGGGAGGTACGATATTCAGACTCATAAGTTAGAATTATTCAGCAAAGCCGTTTGTAAAACGGTCAGTAGCTGGTCTATTTCATCGGTTGCGTTAAACGCGTGAATACAAAGCCGCAAACGCTCTTGACCGACCGGCACCGTTGGACTAAGGATAGCGCGTACATCCAAACCGATTCGCTGCGCTTCGGTAGCCACAGCACGAGCTTTTTCATTTCCAGGAATGATTAAACACTGAATAGGCGATTGGCTATCAGTCCAGATAGTACCCGGCAAAATGGCACTTACTTGCTGCTGAAAGTAAGTGAGTTGCTGCTGAAGCGTGTGATGGGCATTTATATTGACTTTTAGTTGCTCATGAGCACATCGAATGGCTAACAAACTATGAGGAGGTAAAGCCGTTGTATAAATAAATGGCCGGGCGAAATTGATAAGATACGAACGCAATACGGCCGGGCCAACCACAGCGGCCCCATGAACACCCAATGCTTTGCCAAACGTATGAACTCTGGCCAGCACTCGATCCTGCAACCCTAACGCAACCACCAATCCCTCTCCCTGTTGGCCGTTTGGCCCAGAACCGTACACGCCCGTTGCGTGGGCTTCATCGACCAAAAGAGCGGCATTATACTGGTCGCATAAGTCGGCCAGTTCACGGAGCGGAGCCAGATCGCCATCCATCGAATAAACCGATTCGACCGCTACAAAAATTTGCCCTTCTCGTTGTGATGCCTGTTGCAGTTTGGTTTCCAGATCAGCCAGATCATTGTGCCGGAAGCGATGCCGATTGGCATAACTTAGTCGCGCTCCATCAATCATACTGGCATGAATCAATTCGTCGGTCAAGAGCGTGTCGCCAGCTCTAGGTAAACAAGCCAGCAGACCGATGTTCGCATCGTAGCCCGAATTGAAAATAAGTGCGGCTTCGGTCTGGTAAAATTTGGACAGTTCCCGTTCTACCTCATCGGCCAGTACGGTTTGCCCCGCCAGCAATCGGGAGCCTGTTGCGCCTGTTCGGGCATTGGTATGATCGGTATCGGCTTGTCGAATAGCCGTTTTGAGTTCATGGGAGCGAGCAAACCCAAGGTAATCATTTGAGCAGAAATCAACGAAATTGTCGGCGGTTCGCAGTTGCCGCAATAAGCCTGCCTGTTGATAAACCGCTAGCCGTTCTGATAATGTATGCGTAATTGACCGTGTTAAAGTAAGCATATTAACAAAGATAAAAGGCACTGAGCGAAGAGTTACCAGTGATGGACCATCAATTGCCAAAATGTGTGTAAGTAGCTAGTTATCCACAATTGGATTGTGGATAACTGTCGCATAACGACTGAATTAGACGCAGGAAACTAAACAAATGCTTTAAAAAGCAAAAAATGATCAACTAATAAAATAGTTGTTAACTGATTTTAAGAACGATTTTCCCGAACTGTTTACCCGTATTCATCTTTTGCATAGCCTGCTCAATCTCGGCCAGCGGTAAAATTTCATCCAGAACGGGGACAAGTTGCTTATCTGTTACAAACGAAAGCATATCAGCAAACTCAGTTTCTGTGCCCATCGTCGAACCGAAAATAGATAGCTGTTTAAAAAATACTTTTGGCGGAATAATGTCCGTGATGTTGCCGGTCGTGCCACCAAAAAAAGCAATTCGCCCACCCGATGCGGCAACATCAATTAGCTTTGCAAAACCCGGTCCGCCCGCGCTATCAATAATAACGTCAAAGTACCCGGCCCGACCTCCTCCCGTTCGGTCCATGAGTGTTTTAGCCCAATCCGGTTCTCGGTAATTGATACCTCCCGTGGCGCCAAGCTCTTTTGCTCTGGCTAATTTTTCTTCAGAACCAGACGTTACCCAAACCTCGGCCCCTGCGGCTACAGCAAACTGCAAGGCAAATAAGGCGGCTCCCCCACCGATTCCCGTAATGAGCACCTTCTCGGGTGTGCCGGATGTGTGCAAGGCTGCCCGCGTCATGAGTGCCCGCCATGCAGTTAGGCCAGCCAACGGAAATGCAGCCGCCTGTTCGAACGAAAGATGTGCAGGCTTGTGATGAATATAGGTTTTGTCGACTGTCACATACTCGGCAAAGGTGCCATTGCCGGGCATACCTAGTATCCGAAAATCTGACCCGTAAAACTTGGGGTTAGGGCCCCAATGCATGGCAGGATTTATAACAACGGCCTGCCCTCGCCAGGCAGCATCAACGCCTTCACCAACTTCGGTTACGACACCGGCCCCATCAGAGCCTAAGATAGCTGGCAGTTTAATAGCCGGATATAAACCCTGTTGAATATATACATCGCGATGGTTCAGGGCAGCAGCCTCTAGTTTTATGAGTACTTCGCCCGGACCGGCAATGGGCATGGGAGCCTCAATAAGCTGTACGGGTTGATTTTTTGCGGGGAGCAAAATAGCTTTCATTGGCTGATTCGTGGTTATGTAATGAACTTTAACGCAATTTCTAACTTTCTTTACCTACCCCAATAATTCCGATTATGCCATGATAACCTACAGAGAGGCAACTTCTGAAGACGTAGAGCCGATTTCTCAGCTGCATAGTTTAAGTTGGCAGCAAAACTACAGAGGTATTTGGAGAGATGAGTTTCTGGATGGTAAAGTGCTCGACAATAGACGGGCTGTTTGGCAGGAGCGCTTAACGCAATCAGCCTCGAATCAATACGTTGTCGTAGCAGAATCTGAAGGAGTAATTTGTGGCTTTGCCTGCGCTTATTTAGACAAAGACCCCGTTTGGAGAACGCTACTCGATAACCTGCATGTTCATAAAGCCTTAAAAGGGCAAGGCGTTGGAACTGCGCTTATTAAATTGGCCGCTCGTTGGGCGTACCATAAGAATCCGGAATCAACATTCTATTTGTGGGTGCTGACGCAAAATACAAATGCTCAAAAATTCTATGAGAAGTTAGGCGCAACTAATCACGAAATGGTTTCGGAGAACAGTCCGGGCGGAGGGATCTCAACCATTTACCGTTACGTATGGACTGACTTGAAGAAATTGATTTGACACAATTTGATACGAGTGATCTGTTGAATGCAGCCGTAACACCGCGTAAGCACACGGCTGAAAGCTATTATTTTGAACTCTTATGATTCGTTTTTTTAATGAGGATGTACCTTATAAGCTTCCTCAGAAGCAAGTAACCCGCCAGTGGCTGAAACAACAGGCGGAAGCAGAAGGCTACACCGTTGGCGACTTAAACTATATTTTCTGTTCCGATGAACACGTATTACAAGTTAATCGGGACTATCTCCAGCACGACTATTATACGGATATCATTACGTTCGACCAGAGCGAGGAAGAAGGCAAGATAGACGGTGATATTTTTATCAGTGTTGAGCGCGTAGCCGACAATGCCAATCAGCTGTCTACCACTGCGGAGCAGGAAATGCACCGGGTTCTGGCTCACGGTTTGCTACACCTTTGCGGTTACGGCGACAAAACCGAAGAGGAAGCTGCGCAAATGCGGGCAAAAGAAGACGAGTGGATGAGCCATTTGCAAGCCTAAAACCGCACAACTACTAGAAATCGAGAACCCTATCCGGCTGTCAGGCCACCGTCTAGTTGCAGAGCCTGCCCCGTATAAAAGGTGTTTTCGTCTGCGCAAAGCCATAAAATTGCCTGGGCAATTTCTTCGGGTTGCCCAAAGCGGCCAATGGGGATCATCCGGCGCATCCTTTCTTCCATACCAGGTGCTGTATTAATGAGCTCATCGACCATGGTAGAGTGTGTATAAACGGGGCAAACGGCGTTGATGCGAATATTCTGCCGAACATATTCCAGGGCGGCTGTTTTCGTTAGGCCAATTACGGCATGTTTCGACGCGCTATAAGGAGCTCCCATCGGCATTCCCCGTACCCCGGCAATGCTCGACAAATTCACAATTCTGCCTCCCTCCGGCTGGGTTAGCATTTGCCGAATCTGGGCCTGCATGCCATAAAATACGCCCCCAACATTTATGGCCATTATCTGATCGAAATCGTCTTTTGTCTGATCAATAAACCGTCCATACTTTCCACCGATACCTGCATTATTGATGGCAATGTTTAATTGGCCATACGCGACAACCGTTTGCCGAACAGCCGCTTCGATCTGGGCGGGGTCAGCCACATCACAGCGTACAAATAGTGCGTCATGTCCCAACTGTTGAATTTGCGCAACGGTTTCACGTCCACTTTCCTCGTTAACTTCGGCAACAATGACTTGCGCACCCGCTTTAGCAAAAGCCAAAGCAGTTGCCCTCCCAATGCCCGACCCGGCCCCCGTGATGAACGTAATCTGATTAATAAAATTCGACATACGGTTTGCGATTGACTTTACTCCGAACCGAAAATAAGGCTATTTTATGGTTTACTAGCCTCTTTTTTGGCAATCAATTACAGAAAATATCGCTTTTCATGCTATAAAGAATCCAATTGCTTTACCCACTCTTATTTGGCTGGAGCGCATCGGTCAATTTTTGGTTGAGAGACTGGCTTAATTCTACCTAGTTCATTTATTAGTCAGGCAATAAACCGAAGTTTCCGGTGGCCAGATTGGTACAAAGCAGAACGAGGTAATTTAATTGGCGCTCCATTCTATTCGGCAGAAAACAGCGTTGGGTAGAAAACCTGAAAAGGGTACAACGGCATTGGTTTCCTAGGCGCAGGCAATACAAAAAAGACTTGATCGTGCTTTTGCAATATACTTTTCCAGATTTAAATCCAGAGAGCCCTTCTTTATAAAGAAATGGGGCCAAAAAAGGCTTAGCCGTTATTAAACCGGCCATCATGTAACGATGGCTATAGATTATTGCATATATGGTTATTGCACTTTTCCACAAACCTTTTATCAAAACTACAACTAGAGTTTTCACTATCAGTATCTTACATTATATATATATAGTATTTAAACTTGTTTATTAATTATTAAAAATCCCTGTTTCTTTTATCCGCGTAGATATAGTGTCTTGGTTGGCAAACAACCAAGAATAATCACTTAACTATCTTTACTCAATGAAAAACGTTACAAATCGACCTGAAACGACGACTTCGGAGGCAGCAGCCAGCCGCCGATCGTTTCTGCGAGTAGCGGGAGCAGCAGCCGTAACAGGCGGCTTGCTGACAGCTTGCTCCAATGCGGACCAATCGTCTGTTGCTCCTTCTGGTAGTGCCCGAGCTGCCGGCGATATGATTTCATTGCCAACCGGCGATGTGGGTATCCTGGCTTTTGCTTATGTGTTAGAGCAACTCGAAGCTGCTTTCTACGAGATGGTGGTGGCAAAACCTTTCGCAGGTATGACGTCAACCCAGAAGCAAATTCTTACCGACATTGGAGGTCATGAAATTATTCACCGCGAATTTTTCAGATCAGTTGTTGGTAACATGGTGCCAAACCTGACATTTAATTTCGCAGGTATTGACTTTAATGACAAGGGCTCAGTTCTGCTGGCAGCAGCCGACTTTGAGTTAACCGGTGTTGGTGCCTACAACGGTGCTGGTAAGTATCTGAAAAATGCTACTTATTTAGGCTTAGCTGGTAAAATTGTATCAGTTGAGACACGTCACCATTCCATTATCCGCGAGCTGCAATACCCTCGTTCAGATGCTTTCGCCGGACCAACCATTGTTACCAGTGATACGGGTTTGCATAAAGCTTACGAACCAACGTTTGTGTTGCCTATCGCACAGAAATTTATTCTTGAGAAACTTGACGCCAGCGCATTAGTAGCCAGCCTAACGGCATAAACCACTCAACTCCAATGAACTTACAGAACTTATTTAGCGAAATTGAGAAAGTGGATGGCGAAATCTTTGATCGCTTAGCCCATGTCTCGCGTCGGAGCTTGTTTAGCTCGCTGACCAAAAAAACAATTGCACTGGCTGCTCCAGCCATCATGGCTTCTGCCCTGAATAAATCTTACGGCCAGGCTTTGCCACAGAACGTGAAAGACGTGCTGAACTTTGCCCTTGCTCTGGAATATTTAGAGTTCCGCTTTTACGATACTGGCAACAATCTTAGCATGATTCCATCTCAGTACAAAGATGCATTTGAGATAATCCGTCGTCATGAGCAAGTACACGTTCGATTGCTTAAATCGGTACTTGGTGCAGATGCGATA
The DNA here is from genome assembly GCA_964263725.1 of Spirosoma sp. Lineage (GTDB taxonomy): Bacteria > Bacteroidota > Bacteroidia > Cytophagales > Spirosomataceae > Spirosoma. Next base: position 6,235 of record CAXVWN010000334.1, on the reverse strand, counting down.
GCCGAACCAAAATTTGATTTCTCAGCTAAAGGCACTTTTACGGATACATTCAGCAATTTCCAGACGTTTGCAGCCGTTGCTCAAACATTTGAAGATACTGGCGTTCGGGCTTACAAGGGCCAGGCGGGCAATCTGATGAATGCACCCGCTATTCTACAAGTTGCATTGCAAATCCACGCTACTGAAGCAGCCCATGCCGCTAATGTACGTCAACTGCGGGGTCAGAAAGGATGGATCACGGGTGGTACCGCAACTGCGTCAGGTCTGCCTGCTATCTTAAACGGTAATTATGCCGGTGAAGACAACACCAATGGTTTGACCGGATTGATAGGAAATGCGTCGCTGAAAATTCCAATCACTATGGATATGATCACCGAATCTTTCGATGAGCCATTGGACAAACCTACAGTATTAGCTCTTGTGGCACCTTTCTTTGCCTAATACGAGTAGAGATTACATAAACAAACAAGCCGTTGGTGTATCACCAACGGCTTGTTTGTTTATAATCATGAGTAACCTGTTGTTATAAGCCAAATGCCGATAACGTTACGAATTCGTTTACCCTCGTCTGGATCTCCCGTTGTGTCAGGTTCATAATTCGCTCGGCACCGAATTTCTCTACGCAAAAAGAGGCCATGGCCGAGCCGTAAATAATGGCTCTCTTCATATTTTCGAACGAAATATCATCTGTTTTGGCTAAATGGCCAATGAACCCACCCGCAAAAGTATCGCCCGCGCCCGTTGGGTCAAATACTTCTTCGAGCGGGAGCGCTGGAGCAAAGAAAATCTGGCCTTCACTGAAAAGTAGTGCGCCATGCTCTCCTTTTTTGATGATAACCGTTTTCGGCCCCATCGTCCGAATTTTAGCCGCGGCTTTCACTAAAGAGTATTCGTGGGTTAGTTGACGAGATTCTTCATCGTTGAGAACCAGCACATCTACCAATTTAAGGAGGCTCATTAAGTCGGGATTGGCAATTTCAATCCAGAGATTCATCGTATCGAGAACGATGAGTTTAGGGCGATTTTTCAACCGTTCAATGACCGTTTGCTGAATAGATGGGGCCGTATTTCCCAGCATCAGGTACGTGCAATCCTGATACGATTCAGGAATTATGGGGTCGAAACCTTCCATTACATTTAACTGCACTTCTACCGTATCGCGGGTATTCATATCGTTATGATATTTGCCCGACCAGAAAAAGGTCTTCTCTCCCTCCCGAACCTGTAAGCCCTCGGTACGAACTCCGTGCTGATTGAGGTCGTCAATCATCGTTTGTGGAAAATCGTCACCCACAACCGCAACCAGGTTATTTTCCTGCGTGAAGTACGACGCTGATAGCGTAATATATGTGGCGGAACCGCCAATAATTTTGTCGGTTTTGCCGAACGGGGTTTCCAGCGCATCGAACGCCACGGAACCAACGGTAAGTAAGCTCATTTTTTCTTGGTTTATTTCCTTCGCCCAATTACCGGGCAACGTTTGAATGGTTTTGTTTCGTCAAATAACTTGCGGTATGTAACATGCGTTTTGACAATTTTTGATCCTAATTGACTCACAAACCGCACCATGATTGGGTTGAAATCACCAACCCAGTTCATTTCCAGCTCGGTGTATTGGAAATTAGGGTTGTTGTCAGCTTCGTGTGGCATTCGTAAGGCAATAGCCGCTTCAACTCCTTTCCCCTGATGCTCTGGAGCTACACCAAAAACGACGCCAAAAGCTTTGTGGTTTGTTTTTAAGAGCATGTGCCAGAGAAATTTCAATTTACCAATTAGATCCAGTTTGCCGTTTACGTGTTTGAAAACTTGGTTTAGCTCGGGTAAGCAGACAAAAAAAGCAATTGGCTCATTCTGGTAATAGGCAAAATAGATGATTTTTTCGTCGATGACCGGTTTTAGTTTCTGCATGAGCACCTGCGCCTGCGCAGCCGACATTTCCTTAACGCCACTATGCCCTGCCCAGGCAGCATTGTAAATATGTCGAAACTGTTCAGCGGCTACGGGCAGTTGCTTTTTGTCAATTGTCCGAAAACTGTACTCCGGGTTTTGGAAGATGCGCTGGGCACGGTCTTTCACCGCCTGCGACATATCCACCAGTTTCGACCAGGTTGTGGGAATGCCGAATGTATACTGTTTGAAATAATCTTTGAAACCGTAATTCTCGAAAAATGGAATGTAATACGGCTTGGTATAAGGCATGCAATAGTTGGGTTCCCGATCGAATCCGTCAACCAGCAAGCCCCACCACCGGTCGCGGTCGCCAAAATTAATGGGGCCGTCCATAGATTCCATACCCCGACTTTGTAGCCATGATTTTCCCGCATTGAATAAGGTGAAAGCCGCCGACTGGTCATCTATACACTCAAAAAAACCTAATCCACCTGTGGGCTGGTCGTTATCGAGGTTGGCAATTTCATGGTCGACGAAAGCCGCCACTCGGCCAATAGTTTCGCCTTTATCGGTCAACAACAAATACCGGACACATTCGCCGTGTTCAAACCGCTTATTGCGAGCCGGGTCAAATACTTCTTCCACGTCGGCATCCAGCGGCCGAATCCAGCACGAATCCCCCCGATAAAGTCGCACGGGAAACTGAATAAATCCTTTCTGATATTGGGCGTTTTCGCCTACCTCAACTACCTGCATCACAGAACGGAGCGGATCAATTTTTAAAACAAAATGCGAATATAGCCAAAAGCTACGGGTCGCGTAGGCAGGCTACCGTTTTCCGCTCAACAATCCCTAACTTTGGGAGCTTGTTCTAGCCCCGATTCTGACCGGGCGATTAAGCCATGACAAAAAATCGAATGCAGCCACTTCACGTATATAATACGCTTGCCCGCAAAAAAGAACTGTTCGAACCGCTTAATGCGCCTTATGTGGGCATGTACGTTTGCGGCCCTACGGTTTATAATTATGTCCACCTCGGCAACGTCCGCACATTTTTAACGTTCGATACACTCTATCGCTATTTAACGTTCATCGGCTATAAAGTTCGCTACGTTCGTAATCTTACCGACGTTGGGCATTTGGTTGGTGACGGTGATGACGGTGAAGATAAAATTGGTCGAATGGCCAAGCTAGAAAAGGTGGAACCGATGGAAATCGTGCAACGCTTCACGAATGATTTTCATACCGTGATGGCGCAGTTCAACACGTTCCCGCCAAGTATCGAACCAACCGCAACGGGCCACATGGTTGAACAGATTGAAGCGGTGCAGGCGCTGTTGGCAAAAGAATTGGCCTACGAATCGAACGGGTCTGTTTATTTTGACATCGAAACCTATAATCAGCGGGGCGGTAAGTACGGCAAACTTTCTGGCCGGATTCTGGATGATCTACTAAACGAAACTCGCGAACTAGACGGTCAGTCAGAAAAGCGAAGCCCACTCGATTTTGCCATCTGGAAACGAGCTGCGCCCGAGCACCTTATGCGCTGGAACTCGCCGTGGGGTGAAGGTTTTCCGGGCTGGCATCTTGAATGTACCTGCATGAGTACTAAATACTTAGGCAAACAATTTGATATTCATGGCGGGGGGATGGACTTAAAGTTTCCGCACCACGAGTGTGAAATCGCTCAGGGTGATGGCCTTAGTGGAATTGATCCCGTTCGCTACTGGATGCATTCGAATATGTTGACGGTCAACGGGCAAAAAATGTCGAAATCGTTGGGAAATTCGTTTCTGCCGTCTGAGCTTTTTGCCGGTAGCCACTACTTGCTCGAACAGGCGTACAGCCCCATGACGGTGCGCTTTTTTATGCTTCAGTCGCATTACCGTAGTACGCTCGACTTCTCGAACGAAGCCCTAAAAGCGGCCCAGAAAGGCTACCGACGGTTGGCGAATGGCTTGCGTGTTATTAAAACGATGACCTATCAGCCAGACGAAAGCACTGCTGGCGCAGACGTTGCCGATGCAACTAGACAGCAAGAAATTCGGCAGGCGGTTCAGCAGTTTTACGACGCGATGAACGATGACCTCAATACGGCCGTCGGGATTGCGCAACTATTTACGTTGCTGAAGTACGTAAATATGCTTTACCTTAATCAACTTCAGGCATCGGTGCTTGGCGAAGAGGTATTTGATTTGCTTAAAAAGTCATTTATAACGTTCATGCAGGATGTGCTTGGCCTACTGGAAGAAGGCACAGATAATCAGCCTGTTCTGGAAGGATTATTGACTCTTTACCGTGAATACAAAGAGCAGAAACAATACGACAAGGTTGATCAGATTCGTTTGTATTTCAAGGCGCAGGGCCTGGCAATCAAAGATATGAAGCATCAGATTGACTGGGCCTACGAAGAGTAACTGTCTCGGTCAGCAAGATGCTGACCGTTTTTGCATGATAAACGGTCAGCATCTTGCTGACCGAGACCATTTACAATGACTAAATTTATTTTAGGCTATTCTATAGCCTTACTACTACTAACGGCTGGTGCCTGCCGAACCAAGCAATCGCAAAGCGAGAGTACGCAAACCACCGAGCAGCCAGCAACAATTACCGCTCCGGCTTTCAATGCCGACTCGGCCTACTTGTACATAGAGAAGCAGTTAGCCTTTGGTCCACGCGTACCCAACACGCCTGCTCACGTGCATACGGCTGATTATTTGGCCGCTAAATTTAAGCAGTTCGGGTGCGACGTGACCGTACAGTCATTTGTCGCTACCACTTGGGACGGAAAAAAAATAAACGCCCGAAACATCATTGGCAGCATCAATCCGCAGGCTGGCAAGCGCGTCTTTATTTCTTCGCATTGGGACTCCCGCCCTATTGCCGATTCTGACAGCCTACCTGCCAACAGGACCAAACCTGTTCCAGCCGCTAATGATGGGGCTAGTGGTGTCGCCGTTATGCTCGAACTGGCACGTACTATTCATCAGGCAGCTACCAAGCCAAACATTGGTGTAGATTTTATTTGTTTCGACGTCGAAGATTTGGGCGATGGAGAAAAAGCAACAAAAGATTTCGAGAAAGAAAGTGGCGACATTGATTACGTCGGCTTCGGTCTCGGTTCTCGCTATTGGTCAAAGAATTTGCATAAACCCGGTTACTCTGCCTATTATGGGGTTCTTTTGGATATGGTTGGCGCTAAAGGGGCTACCTTTCCCAAAGAAGGTTATTCAATGCAGATGGCACCGACGATAGTCAACAATGTGTGGCAAACGGCAAGCCGCCTGGGATACAGCCAGTACTTTATTGATACGCCCGGCGGAACAATCACCGACGATCACGTTGCGCCCAATTACATCGCAAAGATTCCAACAATCGATATCATTCAGCTTAACACGCTTACGGGTGGTTTTTTCACTGCACACCACACCCTTGCCGACGATATGCGCTATATTGACCGCTCCACGCTCAAAGCTGTTGGACAAACGCTTTTACAAGTACTTTATAATGAACAATAAGCAATTGACCAGTTTACCGCTTGGTAAATGGAGAATGCGACTTTTGCTTTCGGTTTTTACAGGAGCCAGTTTTTTAACGGGCTGTAGTTCAGCACCGGACAAGTTCGGCAAGCTTGATCTAAAAAAATGGCGGGGAGATCGGGGCGGTTGCAATGGCATTCGGGCCACGTTGTTACCCAATTTCAGAGCTGAAATTCAGAACTTGAAAGGTAACTCGTCCAACACAATTGGCGAGCTACTTGGCCGACCTGATGTCAATCAGATTGCTGATCGAAATCAGAAATATTATATTTATTTTTTGGAGAAAGGCCCGCAGTGCGACCAGGCTGGCGTTAAATCAACCAGTGCTTCAGTTGCTATTCGTATGAGCGCTGTAGGACTAGCGACGGAAGTTACATTTCAGAATGGCCTTCCCTGAATGTATCCACGGGCTTTTGACCGTGACGGAAGGACGGTTTTTTAATTCAGTTACGGACTGAAGCCCGTAGGTACAATTACAGGTAAAACTTTTTTCTTGTAATCATTTCTTCCACTACGTCAGGCACCATATACCGGATGGAACGGTTTGTCCGAATACTATCCCGAATAAACGTCGCTGAAATATCTAATAATGGCGCTTCGACCAAGCGGACATTTGGATGCGTTTTGAACGCACTCTCTTTGCTCTTCGGCCTTGGATAGACGTATAGGCCGTAATATTCTAAAATCTTGTCGTAGTTTTTCCAGTTGGCAAACTGGTCTAGATTGTCTTCGCCCATAATGAGCTGAAATGTATGTTGCGGGTACTTTTCGCTTAGCCTCGTTAACGTATCAATTGTATAACTGGG
>CAXVWN010000333.1:0-12510 GCA_964263725.1 Spirosoma sp. | reverse complement strand
TCATTCAGCACCTGGACGAGATCATGGCTGTTGGCCACCGGGTTGTGCACGGTGGAGAAAACTTCACCAGGGCAACTCGAATTACCCCGGTGGTCAAAGAAAAAATCAAATCGTATTTTCCCCTGGCTCCTCTGCATACGATCAATTACGTATGTATTGAAATCGCGGAGCAAACCTTTCCCAACGCCAAACAGATTGCCGTTTTTGATACGGCCTTTCATCAGAGTATGCCTGAATACGCCTTTCGGTATGCCATTCCGGAATCATTGTACCGCGATGAAGGCATTCGGGTGTATGGTTTTCATGGTACGTCCCACAAATACGTCAGCGAGAAAGCGGCCGTCTGGCTAGGCAAACCGGACGCTAAGCTCATCAGCGCTCACCTAGGAAACGGGTGTAGCATTACGGCCATTCAGAACGGTAAATCGCTGGATACCAGTATGGGTTTTAGCCCTCTGGCGGGCCTGGTGATGGGAACTCGTTCGGGCGATATCGATCCCGCCGTAATTTTCCATTTGATCGCCAATGGATACAGTCCCGACCAGGTCAATACCTTGCTCAACAAACAATCAGGGATGGCGGGGTTGACAGGTTTTAGTGATATGCGGGATGTGCGCAAATTACGGGACGAAGGCGATCCAATTGCCGAGTTAGCGACTGAGCTATATGCCTACCGGGTTAAAAAGTACATTGGGGCCTATACCGCCGTATTAAATGGGCTGGACGCGCTGATTTTTACGGCTGGAGTAGGTGAAAACGATTCGGACATACGGGCGCGCATCTGCCGGGACCTGGGTTATTTAGGTATTCATCTTGATCCCGATCAAAATACGACCTTTTCGCCTGGAATCCGGGAAATCAATTCGGCCGAGTCACGTGTCAAAATTCTGATTGTACCAACGAACGAAGAGCTTGAGATTGCTCAACAAAGCTTTAGCTTATTGCAGACTGAATAAATTAACGCCAGATGGATACGTTCTGGGAGGCCCGGTGTTTCAGCCGGAGTACTTCAACCATCAAATGCCACTTGGCTTTGCAAAAGTCATCGACATCAACGCAGATCTCAGTCAGCGTATGGGGTCAAGAGCCTGCCAGGCCAAAGTCATTACAGAGTTCGCGTTTAAACGTCAATTTTTACCGTTTCAATCTGGCCATGTTCAACGGTTAGATTAACGGAACGCTCACCCTTGGGCCGGGTTCTATGGACGATATTTTTAGGAATCGTGAATAGCTGGCCGGGTATCAACTCAATCGTTTCTGATTCCAGATCAATCAATAAAACGCCCGACAGCATGATAAACGTTTCATCCGAATTGGGATGATAATGCCAGCCATAAGGTTGAGTCATTACACTCACCTTGACGACATGGTCATTCACGGAAGCAACCGAGAAATTTGCATAGCTGGTCGTGACAGCGCGGGTCAGTTCGTCAATATCAATTTTGAGCAGTGGAGCAACATTCATCACGCGTATTAACGGTTAATTTAATAATTCCTCTTCCAGAGGTAAATATCTCATTTTGATTAACTGGCGAACCGGACACTTCATATGCCAGACTACCGGATATTGAGCTATTGGTCCTAAAAAGCACGTGTGCACCCCTAAGCTGAAGTTACCAATAACTTCCCTCAATCAACCCTATCCGGCTTATTTATCTACGTTGACTTTGTTGCGGTACGGGAAAATTGGGTTCCAGACGACTTTCATTTCCTTGAATTTTTAGCCTGATGCCACAAGTTGGCCCATACGTTAAACCCGAAGATGACCAACCCTAAATTCAGGGAAACATACATAGGCATGGAGAAGATGGAGCGACCCAGCAATCCACAGAAAATACCCCAATCACCATCCATTTGTTACTAAAAATCTATCTCATGGCTGGCTAAAACCCAGCTATTTAGACTCATCTCTATTGGGCGATAAAGGGGGACCAACCGGTATAATCCCAAACTTACGCATACTCGCTTCGCGTTGTTCAATAGTGGGATTCTTCATTTGACTGCCTTCTAAAAACTGTTCCTCCATCTAGCCAGCCGGTTGATGATGCAACAATAATCGGGCGGAACCTTCACTGATCTTGACAAAATCATGGGGAATGCCCCGAGGGCCAAACAACGAATCCCCTGTTTTTAAATAGAGAATTTCCTCGCCCAGTTGAAACTTAAATTCACCGTCGATGACATAGAACCACTCATCTAAATTCGGATGCATGTGGAGAATAGTCCCCTTCTTTTCAAAACGAGTTGTCTCGAAGACACTAATGGCGCCATTAGTGTCTTTTCCCGACACTTTTAAATCAAAACGAGCACCAATATAATTAAGACCTTTATCAAAACGGTCTTTACCAGCTTCCACGTTAAAGCCTTTCGTAGGTGCCAGGGGCAGAAAACCGTATAGGGATAAAACAGGAATACCCAAGGGTAATTGAAGGAATCGACGACGTTACACCAGTTAGATCGGTTAGTAGAAACATCGCCATAAATAACGCAAGTTATTGACTACGAGCTACATCCAATCTAGCCAGCGATATTTCTGCTAGTATAAGCTAATTACCATGAATAGAAAATAAGCCTTATGTCCAATAGAGTATCGGGGCAGCAGGGAAACGTTGCTGCCACTCAGTGTAGAAGAAGTTCTTCATCTCCTTCATCTCTTCGGGACGATAAACGTATTTGGTACCACCAAACTTATTGCGTTTCTCGGCGCGCGTCGTTTCATCCATCTCCAATGACGTGTTCGGGTACCATTGCAACAACATGTCCTTCGAGCCGGGTGTAAAGCGATGGCTGATGAACTCGGCGTTCATGTCGCAGGGGAAATCAATGACTTCGGCGATGCGGTTGAGCAGGGCTGTGTAGTGCTCGCGCCATTCAGGAATGGGCATGATGGGCGCAATGACCAAACCAATGGGATAGCCCCCACCGCCCAACGCTTTTGGCAGGGCCAGCTTGCGGAGGCCCTGCAACCGGGCTTCCAGCGAAGCCGTACCGCCCTCCAAACGCCGGGCTACGGTATCGGCATTGAGGCTGATGCGAGCGCGGGTATGCCCGTTGTGGGGCAGCTCGAGCAGACTGTCTACTTGATCGTATTTGGACACAAAACGTAAATGACCCATTGGCCGGTTACCGTAGTATCGAATGCACTCAGCCAAACTATTTGTCAGGTGCTCGATACCCAGCACGTCGGTATAGCAGCTAACCTCAAAAGTGGTCGGGCGGTTGGCCTCGTAGCCCTGCCAGCTCCGGTTGAGTGGGTAAGTCCCTTCGTAGGTAGCCGTGTGGGCGAGCATCTTGGGCAGGTTGGCGTAGGCCCGTACAACGGGTGGACCTGTCAAGCTACCGGCTAAGTAACAGTAGTGGCAGTGAGCCGGGCAGCCCTCGGCCAGGTTCATTTGCCAGTCGGCCGAAGGAGGAATGGGCTGGAGCTTGAAGGCACTCGGCGGAGCGTTCACCACGGCTAAGGTATTCTTGGCAATACGGTAGGTCTCGCGCTCATCAGCCCCGCGCAGGCCGGTGATGCGGTTATTTTTAGCAATTTCAATGGGCAGGCCAAGCCCCGATATACGCTCGTAGATGGCCTGCCCAAACGGCTCGTTAAGGGCGTCGGCCGTAAAGACGACCCGCTTGGGCATCCACAGACGGGCTGACTTAACAAGGGGCTGAGCAGCCGGTTTAACCGACGAAAGAAGCATTGATTCAGGTGTCATAACGGAGTAGAAAAGCGGGTAGCTACCGAGCAAAACAGCGCAATACCCGTACCGATTAATAACATAAATACCCCTTGGATAGCTCCCGTATCAAACAAATAATTCAAAGCATAAACCATTATATATCAATGGTTTATATTATTCTTTTCAGATACTTACTCTTGCTGATTTTTACCATGTTTGTTGGAGTAAATTAGTTTCTGCTACAGTTTTTTTTTCAAGTCCATGGCATTAAGAAAGACTGATTCAAACAGTGGAAAGAAACAGGTGTGATTGAGGGAAAAGACTATTTTCTGCGTTGTGAGTACTCTTACCGTTGCAACCGTATGCCTTTACACGCAATTTAAGAACCAGGCTTTTGCTTAACTATACCTCGTACTGCGTAATTTTGCACCCATGAGCTATTCGTTACCTCTGGTGCTGTGGTTGGTCATCTGCCCCTTAATTAGCCAGACATCTCTTCAGGCGCAGAACCGTCACTTAACCTATCTAGAAAGTCAGCAGGACTTTCCTAACCCCGAACGGGGTTTTTATATTCCCATAAGTACCTCCTCAGCTCGATTCGTCCCTCTCGACGCGGCTACTCTGGCCACATACCGGACCCAGGCCCAGCGCGTCTCCAAGGCCAGCTATGCCATTAATTGCTCTCTTGTGTATCGGAGTTATCGGCTAGAAACCTTTAAAACCAGCCGGCTAAGCGAGGACTTTCTGGAAAAGGTAGGGGCCGATTTTGCTATTGCCCGTAGGGCTGGCGTCAAGCTCATTCTCCGCTTTGCTTATACGGATCAGGCCACAACAGGAAACTGTCCGGATCAATATAAGATATGTCCACCCTATGGCGATGCTCCCAAAGCAATGGTGCTAGCGCATATTAGCCAATTAGCCCCACTGCTTCATGAAAACGCGGATGTGATTGCCGTGCTGCAAATGGGATTCATTGGCATATGGGGCGAAAACTACTTTACCGATTATTTTGGTGACGCGTCTACCAACAGCCTGGGCGTAGTGCCCGACAGCAGCTGGCAGGATCGCAACCAAGTGCTGGCTGCGCTGCTAAAAGCGATGCCTATGGATCGTATGGTTCAGGTACGTACTCCACAGATCAAGCAACGGTTTGTCTATGGGCCCAAAGCCCCAATCACCTCAACCGCTATGGCCTCTGCGGATAAATTCAGTGGTTCCAATGTTGCCAGAATCGGGTTCCACAACGACTGCTTTCTGGCTAGTGCAGATGACTATGGCACCTTTTATGATGTCGGAAACTCCTCTACTAAACGAGGCCCGGCCACCGCTCCACTCCGTCAGTATATGGCACAGGATAGCCGCTATACGGCCGTTGGGGGCGAAACCTGCGATGATGCATTCAGTCCACAAAATGATTGCGCTCCTCTAGGCCGAGCGGAACAGGAGATGGCGCTGATGCACTACAGCTACCTGAATGCCAGTTACAATAACGATGTGAATAATGACTGGCAAACCCAGGGCTGTATGGACAATATTCGTCGTCGACTGGGGTACCGGTTTGTACTCCGAGAGGCTACGTTCCCGAAACAGATTAAGGTAGGTCAACAGTTGACGGTTAACATAGCCCTGCATAATGTGGGCTATGCCTCCCCCTACAACCCAAGACCCCTTCAACTTATCCTGCGTAATACCGCTACGGGTGCTATTCATGGGGTTACGGTAGAAACCGATATACGTCAGTTATCACCCGGTTCCCATCAACTTCGCCACTCAATCCAGCTTGGAGCTGATGTAAAATCGGGTCAATATGAGCTATTGCTTAACCTGCCTGACGGGTATTCTTCACTGGCTACTAATCCGGCTTATAGCATCAGGTTGGCTAATGAGAATATTTGGGAAGCTCATTCGGGTTACAATAAACTGAACCATATACTCACCATTCGATAGTGGAGTTGATTGAGCGAATGTTTGATATACGCTAAGCTTTCCGAATCATAATATAGGCTTAATTGATTGCCTGCTTGATTCAGTCACTTTACTACAATCAAGTACCGGCATAGCTGGTATCCTATCCTGCTCGCCACACTAACGATACTAATAACGGCTTCAACTGGGGTAAATGCAATAGCACCAGACGACCAACATGAAAGCGGGAGTGAGTTTTAGTTTTCGGACTGAGCCAGCCGCAGTAGCGCGTAATGGGTAGCGTTTTGGGTTAAGACTTCGCAGAACTCTCGATGCGTAGTTAAGTGCTGGTCAGCTTGCAGGCCCAGCCGTTGGGCAACCGATTGGTAAACGTGTAAGGGTGCCGAGTCGTAATAAACAGTGATTGTCATCTTTGTTTAGACCCAGAAAATAGCATAAGGTAACTCTGGGTTACTTATACACATCTGGCTAAAGGTTGAAACGCTAAACCACGACCCTACTGATTATGATTGGTTATGTAGGGTTGGTTTAAGTTAATTTATCAGGCGTTTCTCCGATAGTCGCTTCCCGATGAGCGACAGTCGTTTTGGTAACCTTACCAAACTGGCAAGATGGACTCGTGTTAGAAACGTTACTTGTTCAATACAGCTGATAGGCACATTTCTGACAGTTGGATGCTGACTATTTCACAAAAAACGCCGACCCCAAAAGAGCCAGCGTTTCTAATCTATCCACACCATTCTAAGCACTTAAGTGAGCCTAGAATTCAATTCCTATACTCAACTTAAGGACCCTTTGTTGCAGGGTCCTATTTAATGGGCTAACCGACGCCGATATGAGCAACCCATTTCACAAATTTATCTGTTAGGACAACGTATATATTTGGCCGTATCAACTGCCAATGTTCGCCTGAGTATGGGCTCGCAAATAGCTAATCAAGCGCTTTTTATAGGTGATCCGCAGATAAAAACATTCGTTCCGATTTCTAAAGATTAAACAAGGCGTAAGAGCTATTTTTTGTCATCTTATTCACATCGATCAACCATTAACTAACACCTTTTACTCATGCCGCGCTGTTGGTCGAGTAAATCGGTTGTTTGTCGAGAACTTCCTTTTCAGGGGTGTTTATGCGAGTTGTTGAGCAAATAAACTGTGAGGGGAATTGAAGAGCACGTAAATTTGATTTTTTATTACAAAACAAAATTCTCAACAATGGCTCGATTTAATACCCTTAAACCCTATCGGGAAATTTGGGTTCAGGGTATTTTCTGGCTGGGTTACTTTCTATTCGAATGGCTCAATACGGGGGCTTACATGGATAATTACCATAAAAGTCTCTTTTTCATCACCCTAAATTTTCCGATAATAGTCGTGGCTGGCTACTGGCACCTGCTGGTTACGGTCCGTTATTTTCTATTATCGGGTCGTATGCTTGGCTTTTGGACCAGCCTGACAGGGGGAATACTGACATTTGGTCTGTTACGACGAGCGATTAATTACACTTGGTTTTGCCCAGTTTATAATCCAGAAGGTTTGCTTAAATCGTATTGGTACTGGCCTAAAATCCTGGCCGAATCCATGCATCTGCATTTAGTGATAGCCCTTTTTGTGGCCGTTAACCTGGTTCGACATGCGTTGGATCAACAGCAAATAAGCGAGACATATCTCCGGGAAAAACTCACGGCTGAATACCGCCTGCTACAATTCCAGGTCCAGCCTCATTTTCTCTTTAACACACTCAATAATCTGATATCGGTTTCAATTCACCAGCCTGCCAAGATGCCGCATTTATTGCAGCGGTTGGCAGGATTGCTCAGCTATCAACTGCACGAAAGCCACCGACCGACGGTATCTATAACCAAAGAAATTGCCTACTTGAAGGATTACATTTCGCTGGAAAAAATTCGTTATTCAGATCGGCTGGATGTTATAACGAACTTTGATGAGGTGTCGACGTTGACAAATCTATTGATCCCACCAATGCTACTTTTACCCTTTGTGGAGAATGCGTTTAAACACGGAGCCGCCCAAAGCGAAGAAGCCTGCTGGATTCAACTGCACCTGTACCGAACGGGCGATCGGTTGGTTTTTTTGGCGGAGAACTCCATGCCTGATAGACTAAACAGCTCGGTAACAACAGGTACGGGGTTGACAAATCTGAAAAAGCGTCTGGATTTTCTTTTTCCAGGGAATTATGAATTACTCACGATACCAGAAGATGGTCAGTTTCTGGCTGTCTTAAAATTCAATGTAAACTGATGGCTATTCGTTGTTTTGTACTGGATGATGAGCCTTTGGCAACCGATCTGATGAGAGATTACATCAATCGATTACCAGATTTGGACTTGGTGGGTGTATCCAATAGCCCGACCCAGGCATTGCGATTTTTACAGCAAACATCGGCGGCCGGCGCTCCGGTCGATATCCTGTTTCTGGATATTCAGATGCCTCGATTAACGGGATTTGATTTGCTACGCCCGTTAGGCAACCAGCCGAAAGTGATTTTCACGACCGCCTACAGAGAATATGCCCTCGACAGCTACGAATTCGATGTGTTGGATTTTTTAGTAAAACCTATATCGTTTGAACGTTTCCTCCAGTCTGTGGGGAAAATTTACCGGTTTGCACCATTAGCTCCAGTTGTTGCGGAATCGCTGGAGCCAGCCAAAACCGGGAAAGACTATCAGTACTTTAAAGTCAATAAAGAGATGGTCAAACTTTATTTGGAGGATATTTTATGGATTGAAGGACTAAAAGATTACGTACGGATTCATACCGTATCGGGAACACTCGTGTCGTACCTACGCATCAGTTACCTCGAAGAAAAATTGCCCACAGATCGTTTTGTGCGGATTCACAAGTCTTTTATTGTAGCACTTGATCATATTAAGGCCGTCAGCGCCACCTATATTCGGATCAATAATGAGGAAATTCCCATTGGACGAATATATAAAGCAAAACTTGAGGAAGTACTCCTGCGCGAGTAAACAACTAAGCGGTCCCCTTTTTCTTCCCTCGGAGCAGCTCGCCCGGATCCTACTACCTCGTCCAGTGCACGCACATCGAGCGATAACTTCACCGACCTCATGTTCAATTGGGAACTTTGGCAATAGTGAATATCGCTTCTTGCAGCCAATTGATACCTACTCAAGCCGGTAATCACCTGGTTCCATCTCAGCCAACGAGAAATTCCCCTGCCTATAGTGGTGGTCTGCCATCAATAGGTTTCCCTACTTTCTGACTGATTAGCACGACGGTCACAAACTCAACGAGTTTGCCAGAAGTAGAGTCCATCAACACGCCTGTAATTTTACTCATAGGGAATCACCTGCTACATCTCGGTTGCAGCAGACTGTACATTCATAATACTAATCTGAATCACGGCAATCTAAATGCTCAGGATTAGTAGAATAATAGTAATATTTACTCATAATGTTGAACTGAACAGTAAACGGCTGCTCATTTCATGTTTAGTAGTAAACTTAACTAATGAGCCGATTCAGGATCGCTTTCCAATTGACAGATCAATGGGCTGTTTCCATAAGCCGATGCTATTCTAGACTAACGACCAATCTACACCTTCCCCTAACCGTTTGAAGGCGTTAGCGCAGTTGATCGGGAAATTTGGTCTTTGTCGTGCATCACCCCTATTGAGGTCTGTAGGGACGTAGTTGGATGAATTACCTAATGTTTGATTAAAATAAAGCCTATATTTAGTACTTATTTAAGAAGCAATATCATTTAAAATGACTCTTTTTAGTATAAGCAAACCCAGTCGGGAAATTGGGTTTCAGGGACTTTTCTGGCTAGGCTGCTTCCTGTTTGAATGGCTTAATACGGGAGCTCATATGGATAACTTCCAGAAAAGTCTGTATTTCATTACCCTGAATTTACCCTTGTTAATAGTGGCTGGCTACTGGCATTTGTTAGTGAGCGTGCGTCACTTTCTGCTATCGGGTCGAATGGCTGGTTTTGGAGTAAGTCTGGCAGGAGGATTACTGGTTTTTGGCCTGCTTCGCCGAGCGATCAATTACACCTGGCTATATCCTGTTTATTACCCTGAAGGCTTGCTCAAATCGTATTGGTACTGGCCTAAAATCCTGGCCGAATCCATGCAACTGCACTTAGTTGTTGCTCTTTTTGTAGCGGTCAATTTGGTCCGGCACGCCCTTCAGCAACAGCAATTGAGTGAGACCTACCGTCGGGAAAAGCTCTCGGCAGAATATCGACTGCTTCAAAGCCAGGTACACCCCCATTTTCTCTTCAATACACTCAATAATTTAATTTCTGTCTCTATACATCAGCCCACCCAGATGCCCTATTTACTGCAAAGGCTGGCCGGACTGCTCAGCTACCAACTACACGAAAGCCACCGGTCGACGGTATCCGTCGCTAAAGAAGTGGCCTATTTGAGAGACTATATTTCGCTGGAAAAAATTCGGTATGCCGACCGGCTGGACGTCTTGACTAATTTTGATGAGTTATCAGACTTGACGAATCTGATGATTCCGCCGATGCTGTTGTTACCCTTTGTGGAGAATGCGTTTAAGCATGGAGCCGCTCAGACTGAAGAAGCGTGTTGGATTCAGCTTCGTTTGTCCCGAAGTGGTGACCGACTGGTTTTTTCGGCAGAGAACTCCCTTCCTGATGGCTCCTATTTCACGGCGATGAAAGGATTAGGTTTGACGAATTTAAAAAAACGACTGGATATTCTTTTCCCTGACAAGTACGAATTAGTCACACTACCCGAAGGTAGTCAGTTTCTGGCTGTCTTAAAATTCAGTATTAACTAATTGCCAGCCGCTGTTTTTTGCTGGATGATGAACCCTGCGCAGCGGGCTACCTGCCTGGTTAGACAGAGGTGAAACTCAACGTTTTCGACTACCTTCCTCGCTATAGTGTAACCAATCTGATGTGTATAGCTCTCATTCTATAATTGTCAGTTAGTTCATGGGCTTTAAGCCGCTCAACGCGCAAACACAGGTGAATTAAATAACTGCGCTGCTGACCCCGCAACAGATGCATCAGCTACAATGCCAAGTGGAGAAACCCACAAAAAAAGATTCCGAAGAGCACATGCCCTTCGGAATCGACAAAAACAAATAGCTAAAAACAGTCAATCTATCTCAAATAGACTGTTACTTGACTTAATAGCCTGAATTCTGTTTTAGAATAACGGCGCTCCCATTCTGCAAATCGAGTTGCGTTTGAGGAAGCGGCAGGTACTCGTTTTTACCCGCCGTGAACACCGCACCGCTATAAGCATTCGTGAGTTTCGTCTTTTCGTACGTCAGGAACGCTGTCAGCGTGGGCGCGGCAATACCCCACCGAACCAGATCAAAGAAGCGTTGCCCTTCTTCGGCCAATTCAATTTTGCGCTCGAACCGAACCGTGTTACGAGCTACGGCCTGGGAGGCAAAAGCCGCTGCCGGATAAGGCGCAATCACATAGTTGGCCGCCGGTTTACCATCCGCCGTCGTAACAAAGCCAGCGGGGTTGGCCGCCCGTGCCCGCACCTGATTCACATAGCTCATGGCCGTGGCCAGGCTACCCACTTCAACTTCGGCTTCAGCCGCCATCAAAAGAACATCCGAATAACGCATCAGAACAATGTTCGTCGCAGCCCAGCCTTTCGTCCAGTTTGATACGTCAGCTACTTTACCTTGTTGTCCAAGATAGAAAACGTACTTCTTGGTCGAGTAAGGACCGCCAAAGGCCTGGTTACGCGTCCAGGCGCTGGTGAAAAGACCATAATCCAGATACGGAATGCCACGGCGACCCACCGTATGATCCAGACGAGGATCGACCGTGCGGGTGTCAGGCGTAAACGCATCACCCGGCAGCAGGCCCTGATCCGTCTTCAATTCGTTGGCCGCATTGTCATAAGCCCCGTTCGCCAGCGTCATGTCCAGAGGCAAACCCGTCGCATCGGTGCGGAACGAGTTGGCCAGATCAAAACTAGGCTTGAAAAAGTCGCAGCAAGTGGCTCCAATACCCGCACTGTAAGGATAGTTCAGGTTCAGGTCACCCGAAGCCGCATCAGAACTCCCCGAATTAGCGACGTTCTGGGTAGAGAAAACGGCCTCTTCGCTGTTCTCATTGGCTGCATTAAACACCTGGGCGTATTGAGCGACCAGACCGAATTTCTTGCCGTTGGTGGTTTTACCGTTGGCGATAATCAGATCGTACAGCGCTTTGGCTTCGGCATACTTTTTCTGGTACATGTAGGTCCGGGCCAGGTACGTACCGGCCGCCCATTTGTTGGCGCGACCCGCCGACGTGTTGGTCTCGGCCAGGTTGTCATAAGCAAATTTGAAATCCGCTTCGATCTTGGGCCAGATATCCACATCGTTCTTCACCGTCGTGGCCCCAGTGCCATAATCCAGGGTTTCATCGATGTAGGGCACCATGTTGAAGGTACGCTTCAAATCGAAGTAATAGAGCCCTCGCAAGAAACGGGCTTCGCCCCCAATCTGCTGTTTCGAGGCCGCGGTTACGGTCGGATCGGCCGTGGGTAAGAGCCGCAGGACGGAATTAGCCCGGCTTACCCCTTCGTAGAGTGCCTGCCAGCGAAAGTTTATCTCAGCACTGGATGCCGCGACTAGATACGTTTCGAAAGGGGTAATGGCGTTAAAATCAGAAGGGTCCGATCCTTTGTTGGCGTCGCCCCCCATGATGCTGCCATAGACCCAGTTGGTGGGGCTGGCGGTCTGCGAGTAGCCGCGTCCGTTGAGCTCGGTGTAGGCACTGATGAGCAGCCCTTGCAGGCCACTGTTGGTGGTTAGGAGGGAGCTCACCAACTGACCTGTTGGGGCCACATTCAGAAACGAATCTTTACACGCGACCGAAATGACGGTCAACAGCAGGGTAAAACCGACTCCTGTTGTAATTGACTTTTTCATGTTATGTTTTT
>CAXVWN010000332.1:0-3009 GCA_964263725.1 Spirosoma sp. | reverse complement strand
GACATCCCGAAGCATGCCGACAATCTGACCATCTTTGATCTCATAGAACAATTGGCCGCCAAACTGGAAGTTATACCGTTGCTGATCAATGGAATAGGAGCCATCCCCAATGATATAAATGCCTTTTTTGACATCCTTGATCATCTCATCCACCGTGAGTCGCTCTTTGCCCGGCGCTAACGATATGTTTGCCATACGCTGAAATTGGGTTACACTCCAGCTATCGCCATACGCGCACCCCTGCGACTCCGTTTCTCCAAGCATGTGCACCTGATCACGAATGGCCTGATAATTGACCAGAATACCATCTTTGATAATATCCCACTGTTTGGTTTTGACGCCCTCATCATCCCAACCTACCTCGCCCAGCGAACCAGGCTGCGTTTTGTCGGCGAAGAAATTAACATCTTTACTGCCGTAATTAAAGGTCTTCGATTTCCATTTGTCGATCGTTGCAAACGAAGTGCCGGCTAAATTGGCTTCGTAACCCAATACCCGATCCAGTTCAGTGGCGTGACCAACCGATTCATGAATCGTTAAGTACGTGTGTGACGGGTCCAGTACCAAATCGTATTTACCCGCTTCCACCGACTTTGCTTTCAGCTTCTGTTTGGCTTGCTTGGCAGCTGCGGTTACATCTTCCAGCATGTCATAGCCTTTGTTGTAGCGGGTTGTTACGCCACCCACCCGGTCAGGTGGAGCCGTTTGCAGGTAATCGTAACTCATGCCCATTGGCGCACTCAGGGAATCGCGGGTGGCTACCAGACCACTCGCTTTGTCGACGGCGGTGACGGTAAAATTGGGCCAGATCCGATGAACATCCTGATCAATGTACGAGCCATCGGTCGATGCGAAATATTTCTGCTCATTGATCATGAACAGCACCGAATTGACAAAACTGGCCCCGTTCGCCATCGCTGCCGCATTGACAGCCAGCAGCAGGTCGGTTTTTTCTTTAACCGGTATCTCAAACGAATTTTTCTTAACTGTCGACTTCCAACTCACTTCACCGAAGCCTTTTTGCGGGGCTAGCTGGACTGGTTTTTTCAGTAGCTTGGCATGAGCTTTGGCAAACGCAACCGCCTTTTCGGCCGTTCTTGCCACCTCTTCTTCGCTTTGTGTATTGCCAATGGCGGCAAATCCCCAACACCCATTGGCAATTACGCGTATGCCCACTCCAAACGACTCCGTGTTAATGATGTTCTGGACTTTGTCTTCCCGAGTCATAACATACTGATTCAGGTAGCGGTTAATCCGAACATCGGCGTAGGTGGCCCCTTTGGCCGTGGCACTATGCAGGGCTGCATCGGCCAGCCGTTTCTTGATAGAGGTATCCAAACCTGGTTCCATCAATTCTTCGGCCGTAACGGTCCGGGAAAAAGCAGGTAACGTGGGCAGTAAAATTCCGGCAGCGCCCACGCTCATGAGTTGATTAAAATCGCGACGATTCACTGTGTGTTTCTCCTATAGGTTAGCAAAAGAGCGATTCAGCTTCAACTGAGCAAGCTATGTAGGTGCCCAATTAAGTTTCGTTCGTTCTTAAAATTATAGAATTTACTATTGCCTATAAGCTATAATACACACTTTTAATTTTACTTATTGTGAAAGGTAAATTATTTATAAGTTTTGTGCCAAGGAGAAGCTTACATCAGTATTCATTTCGCGAACTGCCTTTGCTACAGGAAGACTTTATGCATCAATCGCATTCAAAATTACCGCGCAGGCTTCCCGGATTTGTTCGTCGGTAATAATCAGGGGCGGGGCAATACGCATTGAATTATCGCAGAACAAAAACCAATCGGTGATAACGCCCTGCACAATTGCCCGATCAATAACGGGCTTTAGTACCTCAAATGAATCGAATTCAACGGCCAGCATCAACCCCTTGCCGCGCACTTCACGAATAGCCGGGTGCTGTAGTAAATCCCTGAATAATTGGCCTTTGGCTTCGGCCTGTTCGTATAGCTTCTGCTCCTGAATCACCTGCAATGTTGCTAGTGAAGCCGCACACGAAACCGGGTGCCCGCCAAACGTGGTGATGTGGCCCAGAATGGGGTTATTCCTAAATACGCTCATGATCTCCGCCGAGCTAATAAACGCACCGATAGGCATACCGCCACCCATGCCTTTGGCACACAAGAGAATATCTGGTACTACCGGACCGAAATCCTCAAACGCCCAGAACGTTCCCGTCCGGCCAAAGCCCGTCTGAATCTCATCGAAAATCAGTAACGTGTCCGTATCGGTACAGCGTTGGCGGACAGCCTGCAAATAAGCCGCATCGGGAACACGAACGCCCGCTTCGCCCGCAACAACTTCCATGAAAACGGCGGCCGTTCTGCTGGTTATCTGGTCAATATCAGCCCAATTTCTGGGCCGGATATGCCGGATATCGGGTAGGAGAGGGCGGTAATTGCGTTTGAAATTCTCATCGCCCGAGAGCGATAACGCGCCCTGCGTTGAACCATGATAGGCGTGGAAGCAACTGATAATTTCGGAACGGCCCGTATAGCGTTTCGCTAGTTTCATCGCTCCTTCTACGGCCTCGGTGCTCGAGTTGGTAAAGTAAACTGTGTCCAGGCTGGATGGAAGCGTTTCGGATAGGGCATGAGCCAGTTGCGTTTGGGGCGTTTGCACATATTCGCCGTAAACCATCAGGTGCAGATACTTGTCCAGTTGCTGCTGAATGGCTTCCAGTACGCGCGGGTGCCGATGCCCGATGTTACTCACACCAATGCCCGAAATCAGGTCCATGTAAGGCTTCTCATTTCCTTTCCCAAAAAGATAAATGCCTTCGGCTCGCTCGATTTCCAACCCTAACGGAAAATCGGAGGTCTGGGCTATATGCTGGAAAAATAATTGCCGGTTTGTCACCGTTTGCATAATAAAAATATCAATATTGCTTCTGTAAATTTCAACATCCTAAACCATGAAAACAGTTCTGCTTTTCCTATTGCTTAGCCCAACTATTTTATGGGCACAACAGATGAAAGTTACCCCGGAAGATAT
>CAXVWN010000331.1:0-4431 GCA_964263725.1 Spirosoma sp. | reverse complement strand
GTAAAAATCAGACAGACACTCGACCCGAAAACAATCGCTATTGTCAGCTTTGCGTTATGTGGTTTCGCCAATTTTAGCTCCATTGCCATTCAGGTGGGTGGCATTGGCGAGTTGGCTCCAAATCGTCGAAGCGATCTCGCCCGAATCGGTTTTAAAGCGCTTATCTGTGGTACACTAGCCAGTTATATGTCGGCAACAATTGCCGGGTTGCTATTTTAGTTTTACCTTTCATTAGGATAAGAGACTGCCTAAAGAGCCCCTAAATCCCCTGAAGGGGACTTTCTTCAAGCACGAACAATGTCCCCCTTCAGGGGCTCTTCAGGCTCCTTGCCATATAATTTTCAGACAATTTCGCATTTCAAAAACAGGGTTGTTGCTTTTGTTCATCACAAAAGCAACAACCCCGTTGGCTTTATAACTATTAGGGCTTTAATCGCCAAACCGACTCACTATTCACACGAATACCAACGGGCTGGCCCGCTTGCAGATTCGTGCGTGTCGTTAGTAAGCGCAATGATAAATAGCGAGACAATTCAACGTCCAGTTCGTAGTGACTACCCATAAAGAATACAGACCGCACAACTCCCTGTACCCCGCTACCGTCCAATTGAATCTGCTCTGGCCGTAAACAAATCAACTCATTGGGATTACCGATTCCGGGCAAATTAAGGGCAGATAGATGCCTGGCTTTTATAATATTGACTGGGCCTGTCATGCGAGCTGCGTAGGCTGTTTCGGGTCGATGGTATACATTTACAGGCGCCCCGAGTTGTATTAATTTCCCATCGCGCATAATACCCAGTGAGTCGGCAATGGATAGCGCGTCAGAAGCGTCGTGCGTTACAAATAAGCAGGATGTTGATCGTGACCCAATATCCTGGCGAACCATATCGAATAGCAAATCGCGGACAATGAGTCGATTGGGGAGGTCGAGATGGCTAAACGGCTCGTCTAACAGCAATACGGCGGGTTTGTCGGCAATGGCGCGGGCAATAGCGGTACGCTGTTTTTCACCCCCCGATATCTGACGCGGTATTCGGTCCTGTACATCGGTCAGGCGGCATAGTTTCAGCAACTCATCGACTCGAAAATCACGGTAGCTTTTCTCAAAAAAGCGGAGCGCATACTTGATATTCTCCCGTACCGATACATTTGGCATTAGCTGATACTCCTGATGCACCAGCCGAATATCGACATGTCCCGCCACCAGGACTTCCGATGGCCCCGGTACACGCTCACCATCGAGATGAACGTTGCCCGTGTCGGCATCGGCGAGTCCTGCTAACAGATTCAGCAGGGTACTTTTTCCGGAACCACTGGCACCAACGAGCGCCATAATTCGGCCCGGCTCGAGCGTGATTGATACATTACGAACGGCTTTTATATCGTCGCCAAATGATTTGGTAAGCTTTGTTGTTGTGAGCATGAAGTAGAGCCGTCCGTCCCGGTCGGCCATGTAGTAAAATAAGTATGTAGGCTTTGCGCTTACATAGCCGACCGGGACGGGCGGCTTTACCTTAAAATATAAAGTTTGTGCTCAGGAACTCTGATTTGTGGTTGCCTACAATATCGTTCAAAATTTCCTTGTTGACATCGGTATCTTTCGTCGCGACGACTGTACGTATTGAGAATGAGCGCAGTGCGTCCTCAACCGATAAGGTGCCTTCAGCCGAATCTTTCCGGCCTGTAAATGGGAAGGTATCTGGCCCGCGCTGGCACTGTGCATTGATGTTTACACGACAAACCTGATTGACGAGTGGGTCAATCAACTCCGCAATCTGATCTGTATCTGTACCAAAAATACTCACCTGCTGACCATAATCGGCAGTAATAATGTATTCGATGGGTTGTTCAATACTATCAAAAGGCACAACGGGTATCACAGGTCCAAACTGCTCCTCACGATATAATTTCATATCTGATTTGACAGGATAAACAATGGCTGGCTTAAAAAGTGATTCAGATGCGAGCCCTCCGCCCTCGTTCATAACAGCCGCCCCACCCGCTTCCGCTTCCCGGATACAATCGGCAAGGTACGTTGGTTTAGTCGGCTCAGGCAACGGAGTAATCTGCACACCGGCCTCCCACGGCATACCCAGTTTCAGTTTGCTTACCTCAGGACTAAAGCGTTTTAAAAATTCGTCGGCAACCGAGCGATGAACCCAAATAATTTTAATGGCCGTACAACGCTGCCCATTAAACGACAACGTACCTAACAAACATTCTTTTACGGCCACATCAAGATCAGCGTCGGGCAGTATGATTGCTGCATTTTTAGCATCCAGACTCATAATCGACCGAAGGCGGTTGAGTTTGGGGTGCTGGCGTTGCAGTTCGTCGGCCACCCGACTAGAGCCAATAAGCGTCAGTACGTTAATTTTCCCCGATTTCATTACTGGTGGAATTACGTTGGCACCTCGTCCGTAAAGCGAATTGACAACACCTTTCGGAAAACTGGTGCGGAACGCTTCGAGCAACGGATAATGCAGCAAGGAACCATGTTTAGGCGTCTTGAACAGAATTGTATTACCCATTAAAATACTCGGTATCAACGTCGTATAGGTTTCGTTGAGTGGATAATTAAACGGTCCCATGGCCAATACAACGCCCATTGGCGACCGGCGAATTTGCCCAATTATGCCCTCTTCAATCCGAAATCTTGAACTGGTCCGGTCAATATCTTTCAGCGCGTCGATTGTGTCATAAATATATTTGACGGTTCGATCGAATTCTTTAGTGGCATCGGCCAAATTCTTGCCGATCTCCCACATAATCAGATTCACGACAAGCTTCTTCTGCTCAAGCATTTTACCAATAAAGGTTTCCATGCATTTAATCCGATCAGCAACGGACATAGTAGGCCATTCTCCCCGCCCATTGTCATAGGCCACAACGGCTGCCTCCAACGCTTCGAGTGCTTCGTCGGGACCCGTAACAGGAAAACTACCGACCAGTTTTCGTTGCAGTGTACCATCGGCAGCCGGTATGCAAATAGGCGAATACACCTCAGAAACGGGGCCAGCCCACTGGCGCATTTCGCCATTAAGAAGGTATTCGCGCTGGTGAATGGGTTCGATACGGTAGTCGGCTGGAATTTGATCTTCAGCAGGAAATAGCTGGGTAAGTTGCGGATCGTTCATTGGGCAGAATCAACTTATAGAAAACGTGGCAAACGTCGCCATTCGCGGGACGAAATCCAATTTACCTGGGGTTAAATAATCGGATTAACAGAATGGAAACGGTCTTGTTCAGTAATCCTCGCCCAGTGTTCCCGTATAAAATAGGCATTTTTTGAACATTGACACCGCAACCAGACCGCGATTTCAGCACTGAAATTTACACAAACTAGCAGGCATTTTTGACCAAAAAACCGGCAAAAGTTACAGTTCATCGAAATCTCACGATTTGGCTGATAACTATTGATCAATCTTGTATCATTATTATCAAGCACGACACTTAAATCTTTCCAGATCAAGCCTTTATTCTAAAGTCATGAATCCCACTACGTTCACTACTCGCCCCGCTATGTCAACTATTGTGATATCTGCAAATCTACAAGGTAATAGTCGCATGTTGGATGAGTTGTTGGTCACCAATAAAGGTGAAAACCTGGCCTTGATTCCTTCCATGATGAAGTCATCATCGCGCTGGTTTTCTCAGAGTAGTTATCTGGGTCTAGATGATAACAAACATCTTATGTATAGCCTAACACGGGGTGAAACTGGGTTGTTTATAACGGTAGCCGTTGCAGGCTTGACTGCATTAGGATCATTACTTACCTGGCTTGTTGGTTAGCCTCATCAGTAAACATCTGTAAAAGGAGTTGGAATTTGTCATACCAGGGAATAGCTTTAATACCCACCAATTACTATCATTATCCACACAAACTACTGTCTTGCATAAGCTTTGAAGTTGTTTGTACAGTATAACAACTTCAGTGAGTAATTAACAACCGTCGTCTATTAGATGACGGTTGTTTTTGTATAAAATAAAAAACGCTGCCCCTAGAAGGGTCAGCGTTTAAATAACTGTAACCTAAATTGCCAACCCTAAATAGCTCAGAAATCACACATAATTGTTTACAATTTAGTATAAAGAATAATATATAATAATTTTATTAATTATACGGTTACTTATGATTACCTATTACCAACCGTATAAAATGCTAACACCATCGTTTAAGGCCAGAATTTCGCTCTTAAGTATAACTCCCTTGCCAGTGTAAAGCGGTATTATATTAACAGGCAAAGCTTAACGATTGCGGCTAAACATTTCTTTTAACTTTTCTTTTCGCTCCCGTTACTTGTGCTTATTCAACCCTTTCTCAAATTCATCAATAAACGAGTCGGTACTTTTCAGCTCGCAGTCTGATGCCAGGGCTGAAATTTTTTGACTTGATATAATCAGTCTTGCTTCTTGCTCCATTTCACA
>CAXVWN010000330.1:0-14338 GCA_964263725.1 Spirosoma sp. | reverse complement strand
AAGAAAAAGATCTACGTCGAATAGCAAAGGGGAGTATGATAAAATCTTGCTACAAAAATAGCCGAAAGCCCAAGAATGCAAAAAGGCCCAATCGACGATTGGGCCTTTTTGCATTCTTCAGCAACCGATTTAACTACAGGTTCTCAACTAGTGCTTTAAACTCATCAACCGTTGTTTCTTGCGATACGACAGTCAATTGTGTTTTAGCGTACTCAATTACTTTGTCGTCATACACCCGATTGAACGTGCTGGTGTAATTCTGACCGTTATTTTTTTCGTCTGTCAGATAGTTACGAGCGATGCGGTCGATGGTTTTGTTCATCTCCTCATCTTCGCCACCCATGAAGCCAAACTGCTCCTGAACCATCAGACGGGTTACGGCCAATACTTCATCGAACTCAACTTTAATGTCAGCTTGTTCGGCGATTTTGTTTTTGATGAGCTGGAGTTTAACCGACTTCGTAAAGTCGTCGTACTGCTCGTCAATTTGCTCGGGCGTAAACTTACCTTCGTTTACTTCCAGCAACCAATTTTTTAGAAACTCATCGGGCAACAGAATCGGCGTATTGTCGATCAATGTTTTTTCGATGTCTAACCGCAGCAATTGCGCCGACTCACGGCTATAATTGCCTTTGATGATTTCGGCCACTTTTACACGAAACTGCTCTTCTTCAGTTACTGCACCAACGCCAAGTACTTTATCAAAAAACTCCTGATTCAGAGCAGCTGGTTCGTGACGTGTAATGTCGTCAACCTCAAACGTAAACTCACCTGTCAGTTCAGCGGCTTCTTCTTTCTTAACGCCGGTAGCATTGGCACGGGCTTTTTCATCCGGGAAAGCCTGTTCCAGCACAAACGTTACCACATCACCTTTTTTCTTACCAACAAACTGTCCTTTGGCATTTTCGGCCATTTGGTTGGTTGGAAATGCGGTTTTGGCCGAGAAACTCTCTGCTCCTTCCGGTGCACTAAGTTGTTTCAGTTCCCCATAAATCGTATCGCCATCGCTAACTTCCTCGCCATGAGCGTGGGTATGAAAACGTTGTTGCAGATCGGCAATGGTCGAATCTATTTCTGCCTCACCAGCCTGAATTTCGTATAAGGTAACGCTTGGCAGGTCGCTAAAATCAATATCAAACTCTGACGCTAAGCCCAACGTGTAGCTGAATGCAAAATCAGACTGATTATCCCAATCAATGGCATCGGCCTGATCGCGGTCAGGAACCGGGTCGCCAACAACCTGAAGTTTATTTTCGCGGATATATTGGCTTACCGTTTTGCTCAACATCGAGTTGATCTCATCAACTAAAATGCCTTTACCGTACATTTTCTGCACAAGCGAAGCAGGTACGTGGCCCGGCCGGAAACCTTTTAGTTGAGCTTTACGGCCATAGTCTTTCAGTTTTTTATCTACCTCTGGTTTATAGTCGGCCGGAGTCAACGTAATTTTCAGCGAGGCATTGGTGTCGCTGGCTTTTTCTAAGGTAATATCCACGTTTGTATCGGTTTAAAATGGTGAATGAGCGAATGAATGATTAAGCGAATGTTAGTCAATGCGACAAAATACAATTCACTCATTCACTCGTTCACTCATTCAAAACTTTGTACGGGCGGAGGGACTCGAACCCCCATGCCTTGCGGCACCAGATCCTAAGTCTGGCACGTCTACCAATTTCGCCACGCCCGCAAATTGATGGCTCAAACAGGTAAAATCTGTTTGCTGAAATCCAAATAACCAGCGGTTGTTTCAGATATTTCAGGGTGCAAAAGTACAAAAAGAATTTAATGAACCTAGCAAATACTTATAAGATTTTATTTTTAGTGCATATTCCATCAATACTAGATTAATAATTTGTTATCTTGGTAGTACGACTACAACCAATAGGCAACTACTGCAACGAAGCCCACTATGATGAATGCCATCGAGCATCAAGCCGAACCTGTTATTGATTTAGAACTGGAGCGGCAGGAAATCCTGAAGCGCTACCGGAGATTATTACGGGCAGCAAAACCAATGTTGAAGGGCGACGACGCCAAGTTGATTAAAAAAGCATTTAATACATCGGCCGAAGCCCACAAGAATATGCGTCGGCGGTCAGGAGAGCCTTATATATATCATCCGCTGGCAGTAGCCCAGATTGCGATTGAAGAAATTGGCCTGGGCACAACCAGTATCGTAGCCGCTCTACTCCACGATGTTGTTGAAGATACGGAAACTACCATTGCTGATATTGACCGGGCGTTCGGGCCAAAGGTTGCCAAAATCATTGATGGGCTGACGAAGATTTCGGGCTATTTTGAATACGGAACCTCGCAACAGGCAGAGAACTTCCGTAAGATGCTCCTGACGTTGTCGGATGATGTGCGGGTGATTCTTATTAAACTCGCCGACCGTCTCCACAACATGCGCACGCTGGAGGCAATGCCCCGCGATAAGCAGCTAAAAATTGCTTCCGAAACAATTTACATCTACGCTCCACTAGCCCACCGCCTGGGCTTATACAGTATCAAATCAGAACTGGAAGATTTGTATCTGAAGCATGTTGAGCCGGAAGCGTACAAAGACATTGCCAAAAAATTGCGCGAAACGCGCCTTGCCCGCGACCGCTTTATCGGCCGTTTTATTGAACCGATTGAAAAAGATCTGGCCGAAACCGGTATTAAATACATAATCAAAGGCCGACCAAAATCTATTTATTCCATCTGGTCTAAGCTGAATAAATCGAAAAAACCCTTCGAGGAAATTTATGATTTATTTGCCGTACGTATTATTCTGGACGTGCCGCAGGATGAAGAAAAAGCAGCCTGTTGGCGGGCCTATTCCATTGTAACAGACCATTATAAACCCAACCCCGACCGACTGAAAGATTGGATCAGCACCCCACGTACCAACGGGTATGAGTCGCTCCACACAACGGTTATGAGCCGGTTGGGGCAGTGGGTAGAGGTGCAAATTCGCAGCGAGCGGATGAACGAAATTGCCGAAAAGGGCTACGCAGCTCACTGGAAATATAAGGGCAATGATACCCAAACCGGGGCGGGCATTGAAGCCTGGATTAGCCAGGTACGCGACATGATTGAATCGGCGGGAACGGGCGACAAAAAAGCCGCCATTGAGTTTGTCGATGATTTTCGGAGCAATCTGTACAGCGAAGAAGTCTTTGTATTTACGCCTAAAGGCGATCTGCAAGTGTTGCAACGTGGCGCTACAGCCCTCGATTTTGCGTTCGACATTCACACCCAGATTGGGGCGCGATGCATGGCGGCAAAAGTAAACAACACCCTCGTGCCGTTGAGCTATGTCCTGCAAAATGGTGATCAGGTGGAGGTTATCACGTCCAACCGGCAGAAACCCAGCGAAGACTGGTTACGATTTGTGGTCACCTCAAAGGCCAGAACCAAGATCAAGGATTTAATTAAAGAAGAAAACAAGCGGTTCGTGACCGATGGCCGCGAGTTGGTAAACAAGAAACTGAGGGTGTTGCGCATGGAGATGACCAACGAAGTCATCAACCAGTTGCGGGCCTATTTTGGCTCTAAAACCACCGACGATTTTTTCTACCGCATTGGCAAAGGCCACATCGATGTTGGCGAGCTAAAGAAGTTCAAGTCAGATAAAGAGGCCAAAGAAAATCGCGCGAATAAACTCAATACCGACACGCTGCCCGACGCCAAGGCGTTCGTAAAGGAACTGAGGAAAATTCATGGCGAACGGGCCGATGCCGATATGCTCCTTATTGGTGAGGATATGGACAAGATTGACTACACACTCTCGAAGTGTTGCAATCCCATTTCGGGCGACGACGTTTTTGGGTTTGTAACGATCAACGACGGCATAAAAATTCACCGGGTTACCTGTCCCAACGCCGTTGAACTAATGTCCAATCATGGTAACCGAATTATTAAAGCCAAATGGACATCCCAAAAAGAGCTGGCTTTTCTGGCCGGGCTTCGTATTACGGGAACCGACCGCGTTGGTTTGATCAACGATGTGACACGAGTTATCAGCAATGAGTTGCATATTAACATGCGCTCGGTGGCGATTGACTCGAAAGACGGTATCTTTGAGGGAAACATTCGGCTTTATGTTCACGACACCAGCCACCTCGAAACCCTGATGCAGAAACTTGAACGCGTTCAGGGCGTATTTGAGGTTGTTCGGTTCGATTCATGATCGCTTAGCCTATAACCGTTTCTTTTTTTCAGTAAGCATGTCCATTACGCCTACTCTAAATAGAAACCGTTAACCTGAATATCCTATTTTTGCACTTTCAATTAATTTGGATCTGGATATGTCTGCTCCGACACAAACAAATTTAGATGCTGCCCAGATGATTTTTCGAGCCTACCTGGAACGGAAGGGCCTTCGGAAAACACCCGAGCGGTTTGCCATACTTGAAGAGATTTATAACCGGCAAGACCACTTCGACGTGGACGAGTTGTATATCTCAATGAAAAACAAGAAGTACCGGGTTAGCCGGGCAACGGTCTATAATACATTAGACGTGCTGGTTGACTGCGACTTGGTGACCAAACATCAGTTTGGCCGCAACCTGGCACAATATGAAAAATCGTATGGATTTCGCCAGCACGATCACTTAATCTGTACAGACTGTCATAAGGTTATGGAGTTTTGCGACCCGCGCGTCCAGAATATTCAGAACATGGTGGGCGATATGTTGAAATTTAACGTCATGCATCACTCGTTAATTTTCTACGGCTCCTGTACCCGCGACTTCTGCGAAAACCGGGAGGAAATGACTAACGAACGGCAGGATATAGGTGCGATGCAGGAATGAACCATGTAAGATGAATAATGAGTAACGGTTCTCTATTCATTATTCATCTTACCTAATTGAACACTGACCGGATAGTACAGGAATAAGTAGATGTTTTTATAAAAGCTTACACCTAGTTTGTTGACTTCATCGTCACTGGTTTGAGTTTTACAATCCTCGTTCAGACATTTGGTCTGAACATTTTCGTTTTGATGGCTTTCATATTGCGGCTACAACCCAGATTGGGGAAGTAACAGTAATTATTTTCGTTTCAATGACCGGAAGCGCTTGCTTGAGCGCAATCCAAACTCATTTTTATAATGATCGATGTTTTATTAGGCCTCCAGTGGGGCGATGAAGGGAAAGGTAAAATTGTGGACGTACTGGCTCCGCAATATCAGGTTGTGGCCCGCTTTCAGGGTGGTCCCAATGCTGGGCACACACTCGAATTCAACGGGATAAAGCACGTGCTGCATCAGATTCCGTCCGGCATTTTTCGGAACGATATTCTTAACATCATTGGCAATGGCGTCGTGCTTGACCCAATCGTGTTTAAAAAAGAAATTGATGCGCTGGCCAAATACAACCTCGCCCTGACGGATAATCTGCTAATTTCCCGCAAGGCATCCATTATCCTGCCAACGCACCGACTTCTGGATGCAGCCTATGAACAGGCGAAAGGTGAATCGAAAATTGGATCAACACTGCGTGGCATTGGCCCTACGTATCAGGATAAAGTGGCCCGTCTTGGGTTGCGCGTTGGTGATGTTGAGTCGCCGAACTTCCGCGCGAAGTACGATAAATTAGTAGCTGTCCACAAAGTCATTCTGGAACAGAATAACTACGATCATGCATCGGTACTACCTCAGGCAGAAGCAGAATTCTTTGGCGCCGTTGAGTTCATGAAGCAGTTTCAACTGACTGACAGTGAATACGCTGTAAACGATGCCATGGACAGTGGAAAAAAGATTCTGGCCGAAGGTGCCCAGGGTTCACTTCTTGATATTGATTTTGGTTCCTATCCATTTGTAACTTCTTCCAGCACGATGGCTGCCGGTGCATGCACGGGCTTGGGCGTGGCTCCCGGTAAGATTGGCGAGGTATTTGGCATTTTCAAAGCCTATTGCACACGCGTTGGCAGCGGCCCCTTCCCTACCGAACTTTCCGGCGAAACTGGCGAACGTATTCGCGCAGAAGGTCGTGAGTTTGGGGCTACCACCGGACGTCCTCGCCGGTGTGGCTGGCTGGATTTACCCGCTCTGAAATATGCTATCATGATTAACGGCGTAACGCAGTTGGTTATGATGAAGGTTGATGTGTTAAATATTTTTGATGAGATTCAGATATGTACACACTATCAACTTCCAGACGGCACGATTACGGAACAAATGCCGTATGATCTTTGCGATACAGACGTAACGCCAATTTATAAGTCGTTTAAAGGATGGCAGACGGACCTGACGGATATTCGTTCGTTTACCGATGTGCCCGCCGAACTGGCAACGTATGTTTATTTTCTGGAAGACACTCTGGGATTACCCATCAACTTTATCTCGACAAGCCCCGACCGTGAAGCGATTATTCATCGTCAGGCTGTGATCGCTTAATAAGTAGTACATACAATATTTATCAGGTAGCCGCCCCCGCCTTACACGCAGGGGCGGCTTTTTTGCCTATTTTTGACAAAGTGAACCGGGGTTATTCTACCAGTTATGTCAGTAAAGAATTTTTATCAAACCGTATACCAGACCGACACGCTTTTTCGGATGGCAGGTGAATCGTGGGGCGAACGTACACAATCACCAGTCGAAGAGCTTGTGGAGAATCAGGTCTTAGTAGATGCTAACATCACTCCAAATCTATTAACTGAATTAGATGAATTGTCGGCGGGCAAAACGATAATAACGGTTGACACCTTACTTACCGACAGCATTCTGGAAACGCCTTTACTACACGCGCCCGAGCTAATTACGTTGGTTTCACAGCCAGAGCCGTTACCTCAGCCAGCACCACGCCCAACAACTCCGTCGATTTTGCCCCCTATTCAGCAACAATCACGAATTCCTCAACTGAATCATAAAGTCTTGCTGCTGGCCGATGAAGAATTAGACCCAAGCAATCTACTTTTTCTGGAAAAAATATTGAAAGCCGTTAACTTGAACGTCAACGGTGTTGATTTGCTGAATTTACATGGCGCGCAGGATATAAATTTTGCTGAGTTATTACGCGGTAAATACATCAATCATTTTATTACGTTCGGCGTGCCATTCGAGCGCATCAATCTCGATATTATGATGGATCGATACTCGCCGGTTCGCTTTGAGGGAATCACGTTCCTAATGGCCGACTCATTGCCCACAATCGAAGCAGACCGCGATTTAAAGAAACGGCTTTGGAGTGCTTTACAACGTGTTTTTAGCTTATAGCACTCCATGTTTGTCTAGTCAAACCCGCTGTGTGATTGACACTTTATTTCAACTATCCCGTTTTACGTCAGGCCTTGATAATGACGCTTCTTCAACGATTTCGCCTTTTTTTTTCACCTGACTCTGTGTTTTCTACCTCAGTTGATACGACGGTGTCCATGGCTCCGATGTCTGCTTCTACAGTGCCAGTTTTCCAACCGCCAAACGCGCTCGCCGTTCACAACTTACCACCTGATTACGTACCTGAACCCTTACCAAGTTGGTTCACTGACGAGGAGTCACTGCGCGATGAAGGTGTTTTGTTTGGTCTTTCCGACGCCCGGCCCGATGGAAAACTGGCTCAAATTCGCGCGTTTTTTGCCCGGCAAGTTGCTCCATTAGACAAACTAGTTGATGAACAGATCGAAAAAATCGGCGAACTCAATCTATTTATTGAGCAACGTGAGAATCGTATCATTACTTTACAGAATCAGGTTAGCGATTTGCAAACAAGTCAGCCGACGAGAAACAACCTGATTCGGACAGTAGTAAGCTTACTACTGTCGGTAGGTATGTGCGTCAGCAATTACTATCTGATTGACGAAACTTTGCACCCCATTTTTCCGAATCGCTGGATTGCCGTGGGTGTATTTCTGGCGGGTATGTTCAATTTGTTTGGAAAAACGTCGTTCTTCTATGAAGAGGGAACCAGGCTATCGCGCCGACGAATTTTGGCAGAAGTTGGCTTACCCTTGACAGCATCCGTTTTTGTGCTGGTGCAGGCCTTGCAAACGCAGTCGACAGGCCAGGCAATTGCCCTGTTTGCCTTTGTCTTTCTGCTGTTTCTTTTAGCAGGGAAGTTGCTCTTGAGCACATTAACCACCGTACAAATTGACTTGGCCGCCATTCAGTCAAACCAGCAATTAACATTGACTAAAGCCCAAAGTTTACCAGCTTGGGAAGCCGAAATTGACCGGTTGAGTCATGAAGTTGATGCAATTCGGGCACAGAAGTGGCCCATTGTAAACGTTCTCAACCATAGCCAGGCCGAGATAATCCGATTGAACACCCGGCGCGATGAACTTGTTAACCTATTCATGAGCGAATTTGAACTCGCCCGTAGCCTACGCGACCGACTCACTGAGCAACAGCGGAAGCTAATTATGAACTATGAACAATAAATGATAACCACTTCATCGATGAAGTCAAGTCTCCATTATTTATCATTCATTATTAATCATTGATTATGGAGCCAGCCAACAAACCAGACTTCCAGCACGGCTATACGAGTGGTGTGGAAGGTGTAAACCGGGAAACCTACGAGGGATATTTATCGAGCCAAATTAATACAGACTGGCTCACAGAGCGGATTGACGAAAAGCGGACGGAAGTGACCGCCGTCAATCAGCAACTTGCGGAGGTCACCGAAGCCAACCGGACTTCCTTTTCCAGTTTGCAAACGCACACACTTCAGGTAGAGCGGCTAGCCAAACAGCTAAACCAACGTGAGAATGATCGACAAGTAGTAGAAGCTGACCACGCCAGTTTGCGGGAACGCCGAACCAAAGCGTCACCCGACTATTCCCTTTTTGCTGGGTTATTATTTTTAGTCGCCGGGGTTTCGTTTTTAGCCGGGGACCTTATTATATCGCACGAAATTGTGGCCTACGCCCTGAACATCCGCGATACGAATGAAGCCTGGGCGTTTGCGGTCGGTTTAGCAATGGTGTCTATTCTGTTGAAACCAGCTTATGACCGACTCATCGAAAAACCGTATCAGGAAGATCCGGTAAGAAACGGCCGCAAATACGAACGATTTAAGATTGCACTGGCCGTATTTGCGGTACTCACATTGGCCGTATTAGGCTGGTTCCGTTATGAAGCTTACCGCACTGATCAACTCAAAGCGGCTATTAACAAATCGGTACGGCAACTTCAACTGAATACCGATCCAACCATTACCACACAGGTACTTAGCCCGGCTACGATGGACAAGATCGAGAAGCAATTAAGTGAATCGAGCGAGTTGAATCTTGCCCTCGTCAATAGCCCTTGGGCATTACTATCATTCGTACTGAGTGGAATTTTGTTCGCGCTGGCAGGAGCTGTGTGTTTGGGTATTGCCTTGCCCGTTGTATCCGCGTTCTGGTTTCGGTGGTTGCAGGCCGACATCAAATTATGGAAGCTACGCCGTCGCTTGAAACGTTTGGACAAGGAAATAGCACCAATCGAAGCCGAATTAGCCGAACAACGTACTCAGCAAAACGTATTGCAACATAACTTCAATCTGCTACCCAACCTGGACGAATTGAAGGAGCAACGCCAAACTATAATGGCTGAATTGAACGAGCTATTGGCCGAATTAAAACTAGCTCAAACCGACAGTCGCATCAGCAACTTTAACGATGGATATGGTCAGGGCGAAGCAACCCGCACCGTTCTCAGTGATGAAGAACAACAACAATTGAGAAAAGAGATGTTATCTCTGCAGAACAGTAATCGTAACCGAGTCAGTGAAAATCGTACAACAAACGCACCGACTACGAATGGCAAAACGACAACCTTACGCCCGCATCAGACCATCCGGAAATTTTTGTCAGATGAGTTGTAGCGAA
This sequence comes from Spirosoma sp., assembly GCA_964263725.1. Lineage (GTDB taxonomy): Bacteria > Bacteroidota > Bacteroidia > Cytophagales > Spirosomataceae > Spirosoma. The sequence goes on along the minus strand of CAXVWN010000330.1, from coordinate 4,540 downwards.
GGTTTTCAAGACATAAAAAAACGCTCTCCATTGTTTTCCACACTAGAGAGCGTTTTTTTATGGACATATTACCGAAGAGATGAAAAAACAATTGAATTATGTACAATTCAATTATCCTTGGAAAGGTAAATTTTGCTTTAATTAAACGTATAATCAAGAATTGAATGGACGTAATTAAATTCTACATTGTTGATGTATTTGCTACAAATAAATATGAGGGTAATCAGTTAGCCGTTTTTCTGGATTTAAATGATCAACTTTCGGAACAACAGATGCAACAGATTGCCAAAGAAATAAATTTTGCTGAATCAACTTTTATTAAAGAAGTCAAGATTAATCAGCGGTTTGTCGTCCGAATATTTACGCCGGAGCACGAAGTCCCTTTTGCCGGCCACCCTTCGCTGGGAACGAGTTATATTATCGCCAAATTTATCGCTTCTGAGCCTATTAATAAACTAACGCTGGAACTGGCACATGGCGACGTAGACATATCAATTTTAGAGCCAAATAACCTGGATGAAAGCATAGTCTACATGCGTCAGGCCCAACCCGAATTCAGAAATATATTTACTAGAGAAGAAATTTCTGAAGGGTTAGGGATCAAGCTGGATGATATAGATACATCGCTTCCAATTCAGGAAATAAGCACCGGGCTTCCTTATATCATCATTCCGCTTAAAAGTTTAGCGGCAATTGAAACGGTAGCACTCAACTATGAGTCATTTAAAGGTTTTTTACTGGCTCGAAATAAATACCGAGCGAATAGCCTAACTGGCCACTCAACCTCGTTATTTTTCTTCACTGAAGGAGCCTACGAAAAAGGGAATACATACAACACGAGAATGTTATTACTTGAAAATAATAAGTTGTCAGAAGATGCAGCAACGGGCAGCGCGAATGGCTGCTTTCTGGCTTATCTTTTAAACTATAAAAACGATAAAATTAAAGCAACTGTAGAGCAGGGATTTCAGATGAAAAGGAAATCTTATTTATATCTAGACGGTGAGTTTGTAGATAAACAATACCAAATTAATGTAGGCGGACGTAATAAATTAATTTCAGAAGGAATTTGGTATCTATAATAAACTAGTACTTATTATTTTACGACAGTCAAACGGCCTGTAGTTTGATCTATAAAACAAAAACGGCTCCCACTTTCGCAGGAGCCGTTTTGCACAAACAAACAGGAATCTTAACCCAAATACGTCTTCAACGCCTTTGACCGAGAGGTATGGCGGAGCCGACGAATGGCTTTTTCTTTTATTTGACGAACCCGTTCGCGGGTTAGGTTAAACTTTTCACCGATTTCTTCAAGCGTCATGGCATGTTCACCATTTAGGCCGAAATAGAGCGTGATTACATCAGCCTCACGTTGGGTTAATGTAGAGAGAGCCCGTTGTACTTCTTTCCGAAGCGAATCGTTGATCAGACCGGAATCTGGTTTGTCTTCGCCGTCATTTTCGAGTACATCGAGCAGACTGTTCTCCTCACCCTGCACGAACGGAGCATCCATTGACACGTGCCGACCCGAAATTTTGAGTGTATCGACTACTTCAGCGGCCGATATTTCGAGTACAGCAGCCAACTCTTCTGGCGATGGCTCACGTTCGAACTTCTGTTCCAAGTCAGAGAATGTCTTGGAAATTTTGTTCAATGAGCCAACCCGGTTGAGGGGCAACCGCACAATCCGCGACTGTTCGGCTAATGCCTGCAAAATGGACTGGCGAATCCACCAAACAGCGTAAGAAATAAATTTAAATCCACGGGTTTCATCAAACCGCTGAGCGGCCTTAATCAAACCGAGGTTTCCTTCGTTAATCAGGTCACCAAGTGAAAGTCCCTGATTTTGGTATTGCTTAGCAACCGATACGACAAAGCGTAAATTGGCCTTCGTTAACCGTTCCAGCGCCAGTTGGTCACCTTCCCGAATTTTTTGGGCCAGCGTTACTTCCTCATCAGGTGTAAGCAGATCCACTTTACCAATCTCCTGCAAGTACTTATCTAACGACTGGCTCTCGCGGTTGGTAATCTGTTTTGAAATTTTTAGCTGTCTCATAATCCGTTGTCCCCGGTGGAGTGACTATATAACGCTAACGTTTGACGTTGCATTACACGAAAAAGTAACAATGACTTACGCATTTTTGTTCTCTGGCTTCGGCAGCAAAACTTTACGCGATAAACGATACTTTCCGGTCTTTTTATCTACGTCAATCAACTTTATCGTTATTTCCTCACCTACCTGCAAGACGCCATCCATCGTTTCCAGGCGCTCCCACTTAATCTCGGAAATGTGCAAAAGGCCATCCTTACCTGGCATAAATTCAACGAAGGCCCCAAATGGCTGGATCGTTTTCACTTTGCCCACGTAGGTTTCGCCAACTTCCGGTACGGCTACGATCCCTTTCACACGTGACACAGCTCTGTCCATACTTTCCTTGCTGGTTGCAAAAATGCTAACCCAGCCTGCGTTGTCATGTTCATCAATATTGACAACGGCACCGGAATCTTTCTGGATATCCTGAACCACCTTACCACCGGGTCCGATAATGGATCCAATCTGATTGGTATCAATCTTGATAACCATAGCACGGGGAGCATGTGGTTTCAAGTCAGAACGAACTTCAGAAATACCTTTCTTCATTTCGCCCAGAATGTGCAATCGACCTAAGCGTGCTTGTTCCAGCGCTTGGGCCAATACCTCATAGGACAATCCATCAACTTTCAAGTCCATTTGGCAGGCAACAATACCTTTTTCGGTACCCGTTACCTTAAAATCCATATCACCGAGGTGATCTTCATCGCCAAGAATATCGGAAAGAACAGCGTACTTATCACCGTCCGAAATTAAGCCCATGGCAATACCGGCTACGGGTGCTTTGATCTTAATACCAGCATCCATCAGGGCCATCGTACCAGCACAAACCGTTGCCATCGACGATGAGCCATTCGACTCAAGAATGTCGGATACAATTCGAATCGTGTATGGGTTATCTTCTCCGGCAGGCAATACTTTTTTCAACGACCGGTGAGCCAGATTACCGTGACCAATTTCACGACGGCCAGCACCGCGGTTGGGCTTCACCTCGCCCGTTGAAAAACCGGGGAAGTTATAATGCAGCAGGAATTTGCTGTAACCCTGATACATCGTCTGATCAACAATCTGTTCATCAGTTTTGGTGCCAAGCGTTACAGTCGTCAACGATTGGGTTTCGCCCCGAGTGAACAGCGCCGATCCATGCGGACCGGGAAGATAACCGGCTTCAGCCGAAATCTGACGAATTTGATCTAACTTTCGCCCGTCTAAACGAACGCGCTCATCAAGTACCAACCGGCGTGATGCCTCCCATTCCAAATCGTGGAAGTAGGTTTTGATTAAGCCAACGTTTACATCTGATCCTTCGGGGAAGGAGGCTATATATTCATCGCGAATTGCTTTAGCCGCTTCAGAACGTCCTTTTTTATTTGGATTCTGCTGACGAACAGCCTGATAAATTTTATCGTAGGTAGCTACCCGCACAGCCGCCCGCAGCTCTTCGTCGTGTGTTTCGTGGTTGTATTCCCGTTTTTCAGTTTTACCAACCTTACTAGTCAGTTCTTTCTGAGCCTGGCATTGTAGTTTAATGGCTTCGTGGGCAACTTTGATTGCTTCCACTACTTCGGCTTCCGAACATTCGTTCATTTCACCTTCCACCATGCAAATATCTTTTTCCGTAGCGGCTACAATCAGGTCGATAGTAGCCCGTCCAATTTCTGACGTTTTAGGGTTAATCTTGTACTGACCGTCGATTTTGGCAACGCGTACTTCAGAAATAGGGCCATTAAACGGAATGTTTGAGACAGCCAGCGCCGACGAAGCAGCAAGTGCCGCGAGTGCATCCGGCTGTACTTCGGGATCGGCCGAAATTAACGTAATCATTACCTGCGTATCGGCATGATAATTATCGGGGAAGATAGGCCGCAAGGCACGATCAACCAAGCGGCTAATCAGAATTTCGTGGTCACCTAGACGACCTTCCCGCCGTTGAAAGCTACCCGGAATCCGGCCCGCCGATGCGAACTTTTCTTGATAATCAACAGATAAAGGAAGAAAATCAATTCCTTCTTTGGCGTCTTTACTCGATACGACGGTGGCTAACAACATAGTGTCGCCTAATCGTACAACCACCGCTCCGTCGGCCTGTCTGGCCAATTTTCCGGTTTCGATGGTAATTTCCCGCCCGTCGGGCAGCGCAACGGATTGCGTGGTGATTTCAAACATAAAACAGATTTTGAATACGTCTTCTTACAGCTTTAAACCGCACCGGTTTATTAACCGGTTTACTTTTTTATTCGTCTTTCAGTGATTTGCACGCTATCTATGTAGAAACTACAAAAATGAGGGAATCTACTGTGTAGCAGATTCCCTTTTTTTGGGTAATTCCAATTACTTCCGGAGTCCCAGCGCGGCCAGAATAGCCCGATAACGCATGATATCCTTTTTGAGAAGGTAGTTCAGCAGGCGCCGACGTTTACCAACTAATTTTAAAAGACCCAGTTGAGT
>CAXVWN010000329.1:0-7142 GCA_964263725.1 Spirosoma sp. | reverse complement strand
AAGAAGCAACAATCTTCGAAACCAATTCCTATTTTAACGGTATTCTGCAACTTCGAACGTGGGATGAGCAGGCCAAGATTCCGGGCTTGCCAACGCCGGGTATAAATTACTATTTGTCAATCGTGGAACGAATCGCGCAATAAACGCATGGAAACGATTGGCTTTTCATAACGCATCTTTTCGTTGCACTTTCCTCTTTGGTCCTATCCATGTTTCCAAGACATCCCAAACGTGCCAATAAGAGGATATATGCATGAACAGTATCGTCAGTAGGATAAGAAGTAGTTTATGTTAGCTTTGTTAGAATGACAAAAACCATGCGTTCACCTGCCTTTCTCCGAAATCCGACTGCGTTTATGCTCTTTGGGGCAACGGCTGCATTTTGCACGTATGCCTGCATGTACGCCTTTCGCAGAGGCATTACAGCCGTTACATTTGAAGGTATGGTTTTCGCCGGTATCAGCTATAAAATATGGCTCGTTACGGCCCAGGTTTTTGGATACGCTGTGTCCAAAGGCATTGGCGTAAAGGTGGTTTCCGAGATGTCACCAAGTCGTCGGGCCACCAATATTCTGATGTTTGTAGCGGTGGCTTTATTGGCTCTGCTTGGTTTTGCTCTCGTTCCTGCGCCCTATAATATTATTTTTCTGTTTCTGAATGGGCTACCCTTGGGGCTGATTTATGGCACGATGCTCGGCTTTCTGGAAGGGCGTCGGCAGACGGATGGGCTCGTTGCGGGTTTAACCGCTTCCTTCATTTTTGCTTCCGGCTTTGTCAAAACGGTTGCCCTGACCATTCGTGCTGATTGGGGTGTATCGGAGTTCTGGTTACCCTTCGTAACGGGTTGTCTATTCGTATTGCCCATGTTAGTTTCGATCTACGCACTAACCTTGCTACCCCCGCCTACCGACGAGGACCGCGCATTGCGTACCGAACGCAAGCCGATGGATGGGGACGAACGGGGGGCTTTTGTCCGAAACTTCAGACCGGGTTTGGTATTGCTCATTGCTTCGTACGTACTCTTGTCCGCCTTCCGCGACTTTCGTGATAACTTCGGTCCCGAAATTCTGAAAGATGCAGGTGTTCAAAATCCCGGCATTTTCGCCAAAACCGAGACATTGGTAGCCCTCGGGATACTTATTGTCATGGCGTTGCTTCAGCGGGTAACCGACAATTTTCGCGCCTTCACGCTGCTCAACGGGCTGATGCTGTCGGGCGGAATACTGGTAGGATTGAGTACGTATGCCTATTCAAACGGTATACTTTCGCCGGGTAACTGGTTCCTATTGACAGGTTTAGGGTTATATATGGCTTACGTCCCCTGTAACGGCCTTTATTTTGAGCGATTAATTGCTTCGTTTCGGTATGTGAGTACGGTAGGTTTTATTGTTACGCTGGCCGACTGGTACGGCTATCTCGGCAGTGTTGGGGTGTTGATCTATAAGAATTTCGGGCACGCCAGTATCAGCTATCGGGAATTTTTCATGGATGGGGCATACATTCTGGCAACGGTTTACAGTGTGCTGGTCATCGGGTCGTTTGTCTACTTTAGAAAACGGTTTCAGACAATAAATGTCCCTGAAAGTCAGGAAATTATTGCCTGATTCTACATCCCCCAATCAACGCTGAAACACTACGTCAGCACCCAATTCAAGGCCATTACTCCCGCCAGACCAGATACTGAAACCAGCGTTTCCATAACCGACCATGTTTTAAGCGTGTCGGCCATTGAGAGTTGGAAATACTCCCGGAATAACCAGAAACCCGTGTCGTTAACGTGGGAAAACATCATACTGCCAGCCCCGATACTCAACACCATCAAATTGGGTTCTACACCCGATGCGGTAAGTAACGGCGCTACAAATCCGGCCGTCGTGATTCCCGATACTGTTGATGAACCCACGCATACGCGGATTAGGGCGGCCATGCCCCAGGCCAGCACGTAAGGATGCAGGGAGGAGTTGTGCATGAGATCAGCAACGGCCTGATTTACACCACCATCTGTCAGGACTTGTTTTAGTGCTCCGGCCCCGCCAAAAATTAGAAAAAGCATGGCTACGTCTTTAATCGAATCGGCTAGTAGCGCAGTAACGGTCGGCATTGATTTTCCGAGCCGAAGGCCCAGCGTAATGATTGCGACCAGGACCGCAAGAAACATGCTTACTACGGGTTCGCCCACGAAGATCAGCGTTTGCTGACTAATTGAACCAGCGGGGAGCATTGGACTAAATAGGGTGCTCAATCCAATCAATAGAATCGGCAATAAAACAGTTAGGAAACTTACCGTTGCCGAGGGCATTTGATCAGTTGGCAAGTCGGGGGCGATGAACGCAGGGTTCGGTAGGGTAGTATAACGTTTCAGGGTAGAACCAAATAAAGCGCCTGATATCAGAATGGCTGGAATTGCGACGATGATGCCATAAAAAAGCGTCAGGCCCATATCGGCATTGAATTGTTTCAGAATGGCTAACGGAGCCGGGTGGGGTGGGAGATAGCCCTGCGTGACCGATAAAGACGCCAGCATGGGCAGCCCGATGTAGAGCGCAGGTAACTTATATCGGTAGGCAACTGTAATGACTAACGGCGTCAGTAACATAAATCCCACGGAATAGAAAAGCGGTAGGCCAACAATAAACCCCGTTACCAGAAAGGCCCAGCGAGCGTGTTTTGTGCCGACCAGATCCATAATGTTGACGGCAATTCGTTGGGCTGCTCCACTTTGCGCCACCAACTTTCCCAGCATGGCACCCAAGGCAATAATGGCCGTAATGGAACCCAGTGTACCACCAATTCCTTTCTGAATAGCGTCTAAAACGGCCAGCGTTTTTAACCCCAGCGCCAGACCAACGCACAGCGAAACGGCCATAAACGCCAAAAAAGCATGCAGCCGAACGATTGAAATTAGGGCAATCAAGGCCAGAATGCCAAGGAAAGTAATGGTTAAGGGCATGGGGAACAGTCGTAATCTACCCAACAAAGCGTAGGTAATCGCTTACGCTAAACTATAGCCGGTGGCTGTAACGTAAAGATAAATTTCGGCCTATCCTACCCCAGTTAAGCACAACAAACATTTGGTTTCCCGCCTGAAAAATACCGGTATCCCCGTAACTTACGCCCCATACATAGACATTTGAAAATCATGCGGTTGTACTTATTGCTGGCACCTGTTATTCTGTTGCTCTTTTTGTTTTTCCCGATCGGTAGTCAGGCTCAAAGAGCTACCGAAATCCGCCGGTTTCAACTGAAGGAAGTTCAGCAGGGTGTAGCAGTTGACCAAACGCATTTTTACGTTATCAACAATCATTCGCTGTCGAAGCATACCAAATCAGACGGGAAACAAGTGGCGGCCTGGCGTGATACAACAGGATTGCTGAAACACATGAATAGTGGCGTTGTCATTGGCAAGAAACTTTACTGTACACACTCAAATTACCCCGATGTGCCGATGGCGAGTTCTATCGAAATTTTCGATGCCCGAACACTTCAGCATATTGGTAATCATAGCTTTGGCCTGTTTCCCGGTTCGGTAACCTGGGCCGACTTTTATCAGGGTTACTGGTGGGTTGCCTTTGCAAACTATTCGAACAAAGCGTCGGCAGAAGGGCGCGATAATCGGTGGACAACGCTGGTTAAATTCAACTCAATCTGGCAGCAACTCGAAGCATGGACTTTCCCGGCTACTGTATTACAGGCATTTGCTCCGTACAGCACATCGGGCGGGACTTGGGGACCCGACGGACAAATTTACTGCACCGGCCACGACAAAGCGGAGTTGTATGTATTGACATTGCCGGAACGCGGGCATACACTTCAACACGTGAAAACCATTCCGACGGTCAGTGAAGGACAGGCGTTTGCCATTGACCGGAGCCTCAAAGACAAGCAAGTACTGTATGGAATTACTCGAAATGACAATTACGTTATCGTTTCGGTCGTTGAGTGATCTTATTTACAAAGCTATAGGGTCTTTGAGACCTTATATACTGTCTGAAATCCCCTGAAGGGGACTTTGCCCGTACTTAGACAAAGTCTCCTTCAGGGGATTTAGGGGGTTTCAGGCTCCTTGCAATATGATTTTCAGACAGTCTCTCATAGATTGTCTTTTTTCTACCGTTTGGCCAGGGCAACAATATCTTTTACTTCCAGAATTTGTTTTTCATAACCATCCTTGGCCGACTTAATCATAGCCAGCGCCAGTTCCTGTAAAGTCGAAAATCCGGCGGGGTAAATCGCCCGGCCAATTGGGTATAACCAGGCAAAATATTTATAATAACTCTTCACGTTTTTCAGCCCTGGGGTAGCTTTCATAAACCCTGGCCGGAACATATACGATTTTTTAAACAGGCGCATCAACGCGTTTTCAGTAGCGCCTTTTACCCGCGCCCACGCCAAGCGACCCTTCTCGCTACTATCGGTTCCACTACCCGATACATAGCCGAATGTCATGTCTGGATTGAATTTCGCCAGCAGGTTTGCAACGTTCAGCGTGAGGTCGTAGGTCATGTGCTTGTACTCCTCAGTGCTTATCCCAACTGAGGTTACGCCTAAACAGAAAAAACAGGCATTATAGCCAACCAATTGATTTTCGATGGGTGCCAGATTGAAAAAATCGCCGTGAATGATCTCCTTCAGTTTTGGGTGAGATACACCACCCGGCTTTCGGTTGATGACCAAAACCTGCTCTACATCGGGATCGAGCAGGCATTCGTGTAAGACACCTTCGCCTACCATGCCGGTAGCACCAGTTATAATTGCGTTGATTTTCATGAATTGCGGGTTGATAACTAGCTGAATGACGGCCTTCTTTTCCTTTATTCCCGTTGAATTGGATAAATTTACCGGGTTGCCCCACAGCATCCAAATTGGTCCTACATATCACCAAGTAGCCAATTAAAACGTTCAGCCCCATGCGAACCCTGTTTTACACGTTGATCATTTCCCTGCTCCTCGCACCCTGCACCAAGCTCCCGGCTCAAGAACTTGCCAGTAATAGCCAGCGTGAAATTGTTTTCAAGTCGGTAAATGTTATTCCGATGGACCAGGAACCTGTTATTGAAAATCAGACGGTTATCGTGAAAAACGGCAAGATAACCGCGTTAGGAAATGAGGGAACTGTAAAATTCGGCAAAGACGCGCTGTTTGTTGATGCGAAAGGAAAATACCTGACGCCCGGCTGGGCCGAAATTCATGCGCACGTGCCGCCCATCGACGATATTGAGCCAATGAAAGAGGTCTTGATTCTGTACTTAACTAACGGCATCACGACAATTCGAGGAATGCTCGGCCACCCAAAACACTTGGAATTACGCAGTAAAATCAACAGTGGCGAAATTCTCGGGCCGCATTTCTATTCAACCGGACCATCGTTTAATGGGCAGACGGTAAAGACTGCCGAGCGGGGTGCCGAAATGGTACGGGAGCAGAAAGTCGCTGGTTATGATTACCTTAAACTACATCCCGGACTCACCAAAGAAACTTTTCCGGCCATTGCCAAAACCGCCAACGAAGTCGGGATTCCCTTTGTGGGGCACGTCTCTTTCAATATTGGGGTTTGGCGGGCTATTGATGCGGGCTACTCATCTATTGATCATTTAGATGGTTTTGTCGAAGCTATGGTGCCAAGAATTGATACGTTGGCCGAACAGGAAACCGGCTTGTTTGCGTCCTGGATTGCTTATCGGGCCGACGCGTCACAGATTCCTAAATTAGTGAAGGCATTGCGCGAAAAGCACATTCGGGTGGTGCCAACGCAGTCGCTGGCCGAGCGCTGGCTTTCGCCACTTCCGGCGGAGGCATTTGCCAACGATCCCGAACTGAAATATATGAAACCGGAACAGGTAAAAGGTTGGATGGATTCGAAAAACAGCTACAACAGCAACCCCAATTTCTCGAAAGAACACGCCGAAAAACTGATACAAATTCGCCGGAAGCTGATCTATGAATGTCAGAAAAACGGTGTCGATCTTTTGCTGGGTTCTGATGCGCCACAAATACTAAACGTGCCGGGTTTCTCCATTCATCACGAAATGAAATACCTGGTCGATGCCGGATTAACGCCTTATGAAACCCTGCGTACCGGAACGGTCAACGTCGCATCCTACTTAAACAAACCCGATTCTGGCGTTATCAAAACGGGAAATGTATCGGACTTGGTTTTGCTAAGTGGCAACCCGTTGAAAGACATTACGCAGACCATGAACATAGAAGGTGTAATGATCGGTACAAACTGGCTCTCAAAAGAGTATATTCAAAAAGAACTGAAGAAGTTGGAGAAGAACTGAGGATATTGGTAGGGTAAATTTGCGCCACTATTTCTAACGATGGCAATGACGCTAATACCCACAGGCCGCAAAACCTGTGTTAGCGACTGTTGCTTTTGTTCCTGCTTTCGTCAAAGAAGTCAACCGCAATTTTACAAAGCATTTCACTTTTTAATTCTGGCATATCATGTCCCATGTTTGGATAAATGCATAACTGCCCTTTTTTGAGTGATCGAAATATGTCAACACTGTGCTCTATTTTTATCATATCGCGATCACCGCGTATGATGAGTACAGGTATGTCAATACTGGAAAGTTTGTCATCGGGAACTTTAATTTCTCTTGACCACATTTTTTGAGTATCCTCCCAAAACTTAATCCACTTGCCGGGCTGAGGATTCATGCTCTGATAATGTGTAAGCCATGTTGAGTCCTCTCTGACAGCTTCTACCGTGTACTCTTTTAACAAATCAAGCCCTTCTTGGGTCAATCCACTTGATTTTGTATTTGACCCCCCACTGACAACTTTCTTTATTTTATCAGGTCTATTGGCGGCAAGCAATAGGGCTGTGTTACCGCCCATACTCCAGCCCATAACGTAGGCACTGTCCAGTTGAAGTTGGTCAATAAGTGCAGAACCATATTCGGCTAACAAGGCTCCACTCAAACTATCCGCTTGTTCAGACCGACCATGTCCGGGAGCATCTGGTGCTATTACTCTGAAGTGTCTCGATAGCTCTGGAATAATATCGCTTAGATTTTCGATTGACCCGAGTCCTTGATGAAGAAGTAGTAACGGCGTTCCACTACCATATTCTTCATAATAGATCTTAGTACCATGTATGGTTAAGTATTTTCCATTATTTGAGCCATAATTGATAG
>CAXVWN010000328.1:0-11410 GCA_964263725.1 Spirosoma sp. | reverse complement strand
TAATCCATATTAGTCAAACATGGCGATAAAGTAGTTGTCTTGTTTAAACTGTTCGGAGGTTTTTCTGAACGGTGGCTGAGTAGGAGGGATGAGGCCGGAAACTGGCTGCGTTTAATAAAACCGTTCACTTTAATAGTTCAGCGTTTTTCCGCCGTCAGGTGGTTTATTTGAACCTTTGGCGTCTTCCAGAGTAACTCCCTTTACACTTTTTGCGTAAACCAGGATCTTGATCAATTTGGTGACGAAGCTCTAGCCCACTCATTTCGGCATACTGATGTCGCAAATAATCAAAGAGGGTATGTCCGGACTTGTCGTTAAGTAATCCAGGGTGGTTTGACCGTTGGCAAAAACCAGGAACGGATGAACCAGGGCTAGCTTCGAGAAGTCCCGTTTAAACATGTCCTGATCATCGTCACGGTGCGATCAGGGTCGGCGCTCCGAATGCGATCGGTGTCAATAAACAGGATGGGATGCTTGTTCAGGGCTAGTTGGGTGTAACATAGGGCTAAAATAAAAGCTCGGTTCCATACCGAGCTTTCCAAGTTTTTCTGTTTTTCGTAACGTTGAGTGAAACGATATTGATCTATGGTAGAGCTGCTCATGAGCAGCGAACAACTGAAGATAAAAACCCGTCCGACTATTCTCTAGCCCAAATGATGCCAATCTTTAAGATAGAAATTAATGATCTAGTAGTCAGTATATTACTTAAATGTATAGGCGTCAGCCTAGCTGGAAAGTGGTGAATTTCTTGCTCACTAGTGTGGGTCTATACCCACAACTTGTCACTCACTTCCCATTCATTTGTCCCCGCTCCTCCCACTGATCAGCCAGCGACGCTACCTTGACTGTCTAGTCGCTATTTACGTTGGGTGTAAAGGGCCAGATCTGTATCAGAGACGGTCTCCCACTCCAATTAAGTCCGACACCAGAGATGAATGGCGTTCACTCCTGGATAGATAGACACATGACGGCAAACCACCGTTTGACTACATTGACGGGTGTGGCGTAGGCTAGTTGGGTAGATAGACACTAAAGGTGGCTCCCTGCCCCGGCTGACTGGTAGCCCGAATCGCCCCCCCATGATTGGCCACCACTTTCGCACAGATGGCCAAGCCTATGCCCGTGCCGACAAACTCCCCTTTGCCGTGTAGTCGCTGAAAGACCTCAAAGATTCGGTCGGCATGTTTTTGCTCAAAGCCAATGCCGTTATCGATCACATCGATCCGGTAGTAAAGCGGGGCCGTAAGCGTCGTCTTAATCGATACGGGTAAGTCCTTAGCCAGTAGCGTTTGCACCCGAACTTGAATGAAGGGGGCCTTCGAATGAACTGACTTAACCGACTTAGCCGTACTCGTCCGAGTAAATTTGAGAGCATTACTCAAAAGATTCTGAAAGAGCTGACCTAATTGACTTTCGTCCCCTACGACCTCAGGTAAAGGGTCTAATTGGACAATGGCACCCGTTTCGGCAATGGCGACCTCTAAGTCCAGCAGGACCGTCTGGACAACGGCGGAGAGCGGGATCAGCTGTCGGCGCTCATGGAGGGCCGAGATGCGCGAATAACTCAACAAGTCTCGAATCAGCGTCGACATCCGACTGGCGGCTGATTGCATTCGCTCCAGATAAATATGCCCGTCTCCCAATTGGTCGGCATACTGGGCTTGTAAGAGGTTGCCAAAGGATTGAATCTTTCGCAGGGGTTCCTGTAAGTCATGGGAAGCTATAGAAGCAAATTGTTGCAGGGCATCATTCGACTTGGTTAATAACTCATTCGCGGTATGAAGCGCTTCGTTGGCCATTTTGAGGGCTTGCGTGCGCACTTCGACTTGCTCTTCGAGCTCAGCCGTCAGCGTTCGATACCGCTGTTCACTCAGCAGTAAAGCGTTGTTGGCTTTTCGTAAGGCCAACAGATTAATCACTTGGTTGGTCAAGGTTTGTAAAGCCTTCAGTTGGGCTTCGCTCAACTGCCTGGGTTTGTCATCCAGCACACACAGGGAGCCTAAGGCAAAGCCATCCGCATCCACCAGCGGAACACCGGCATAAAACACTATGTTTGGATCACCAGTAACTAAGGGGTTTTGGGCAAATCGCTTATCAAGTCGGGCGTCCTCGACAATCATCGTTTGGTTAGGGTCGATGATGGCGTGGGCACAAAAGGAAAACTGGCGGGGTGTTTCCTGAACCACCAATCCCTGGGTAGATTTGAACCATTGCCGTTTTTCATCCACCAGACTAATCAGGGAGATGGGGGTCTGACAGATTTGAGCCGCCAGGCTGGTAATATGATCGTAGTCAGCCTCGGGCAGGGTGTCTAGGATGGCATACTTTTGTAAGGCTTGTAGCCTATTGATTTCCTGGGGCGGTAACATCGGTGCGGGCAGCCACTGGAGTAAAGCTAGCGTAACTACCTCTAAATAACCCGTGACTGAAACGTATGTTCAAGAACAGCCGACTTATATCTATAGCATGCCCTTTCTGGCGGTCCAGATTAACGCCGGTCGATCGGTATTTACAGACTAGCGTTGAGAGTTAGTCATTTTCAGGGATTACCCGACTCGAAGGCCGCTTAAGGAACCATCCGTACTGCCTGTTCGTCACTGGCTAGGCGTTATCTGCTCGTAGGCCTTGGGCCATCCGGCCATAACAACTCAGCCTAGCCGTATTTTGATATATTTGTAGTCCCTACCCATCCAAAATCGACAGATAGCTGTCGCTAGCCGGTGGCCAAAACCGTCCGTTTGAGATATAGCCTATGACCAGCAAAGCGCCCATTGTGGTAATTGAAGATGATGAGGATGACCAACTCTTTATCCAAGAAGCCATTACCAGTTTGGCCCTGGCAAATCCGTTAGTATTTTTTAGCAATGGTGTGGAGGCCATTGCCTATTTAGTGGCTACCCCGGACGCTCCGTTAGTGATTTTAAGCGATGTCAACATGCCCGCCATGAATGGCCTTGAACTTCGCCAGCTGATCGATTTAAACGAGTATTTGAAACTGAAATGTATCCCCTTCGTTTTTTTAACCACAGCGGCCGATCAAGGCTTGGTCAATCGGGCTTATCAGATGACCATTCAGGGCTTCTTCAAAAAAGAGCGCACCTTTGCGGGCTTACAGGAACAGCTGCACTCAATCCTGGACTATTGGGATAAATGTTTACATCCTAATAGTCGCTTTAGTTAATCAAGGGAGCCGTACTCGGCCAATAGAGTATGATTTTTCATAAATTACAACGTACAATCGCCTAACTAGTCGTTAGTCAAGTTCGGCTGATGACACGCCCCTAAACAATGTGGAAAAATTTGTCCTGAAACTTGTGCTTTCTGTTTTTGTACTGATACCCAATTCTGTATTCAGCCAATTTGCGCCCAAGTATTTTGCCCTTAAGGATGTACAGGTCATCGACGGCCTGTCGCCAACGGTATTGGATCATCAAACGATTATCATTCGGGGAAACCGAATTGAGAGAATTGGCCCCTTAAATCAGGTCAATATCCCGGACTCCTGCGTAATCTTCCCCTTGAGGGGTAAATTCGTTATTCCGGGCTTGATCGATACCCACGTTCATCTGGCTACCGAGCCCAGTGGTACCGACAGCCGAGCTAGAGCGGAAAAAGATTTACAGGCTATGCTGCTGTCGGGTATCACCTCGGTCCGAGATATGGCCGGCTATGCCCGGGCCTTAGCTAGCTTGTCCCTAGATTCTTTAGTGGGCGATATTCAAGCACCTGACATTTATTATTCGGCTTTACTGGCAGGACCTGCTTTTTTCACTGACAGCCGGACCCACCAAACCTCGAAAGGAGCTATACCGGGCCAACTCCCGTTTATGCGGGCCGTGACCCATGCTACGAACTTAACATTAGTGGTAGCCGAAGCCAAAGGCACTGGCGCCAGTGCGATCAAATTATACGCCCAACTCGATAGTGGGTTAGCCCGGAAAATTACCACCGAAGCTCACCGGCAAGGCTTACTGGTTTGGAGTCATCTTGATTTAACGATTGCCAATCCATTGGCCGTTATCGAGGCTGGCGTTAATTCGATTTCCCATGCGGGTATGATTGCTCGGTGGCCTGCTGGAACGGTTCCTGAGGCCTGGTTAAAGCCTGATATGTCCGAACATTTCTGGGATGCTGCGTTTAAAACCTTAGCGGTGGACGATTATATTAAGGCCATGCTGCGTCATAAAACGATACTCGATGCTACCCTACTTACCTATAAGAACGATTTGGATGATCCGTCGTCGACCAATGAAGTGACCACTAATCGATCCAGAGCCTATTGGGAAATGGGAAAACGATTTACTAAACTGGCTCTATCCAGAGGAGTACCTGTCTGTACGGGTACCGATACGGATGATAACAAGTTTGTCCAGCGGGAGATGAAGACGCTGGTCAAGGCGTGTGGTTTCACGCCCATGCAGGTTCTTATCAGCGCCACGAGGCATGGCGCCATGGCGCTCGGAATTGAAAAAAGCACTGGCACGGTGAGTGCCGGGAAAGTGGCTAACCTGGTGGTGTTGGCGACTAATCCAGCCGATAATATCGATAATATAGATAGCGTAGAGTTGGTCATCAAAAATGGGAGAATGTTCAATGTCCATGAATGAGTAAGCCATGAAACGCTACAATCGACTTGGGCAAGCCGAGATAAATTCCTCAAATCTGGCTTAGTCGCAACAGCCACCCTATCGACGGGTCTACAGTAATACAACATGCACCTGTGTTGTCAAGTCAGACTAGGACGATTGATTTTTGGATACTCAATTGGAAATTCACCAGCTGTATTGCTTGTATTTTAAAAAGAAACTGTCCATTACTTCGCCGATACGTGCAATAGCAGAACTTTGTGATTTTGTCCAGCTAATCGCTTCGACAAGTGACCTGTCATTCTAGTTAAGATGCCAAACCTGCCGGTTAACTTATGAGCTGGACATCGTTCACTAAAAGAGTCTTCTACTTTACTTATAAAGCCATTTTGCTGCCAGTCGGCTATAACGGGGCATAATCACAAACGTCATTAGTGCCACGATGAGGCAACTCGTTAGCAGGGGCTTAACCAAGGGGGCAGACAAAAAAGGACGCGCCCAGACAAGCCACGATAGTAACCAGGGAATCAGCGCTGATAGCGGAAAAATTGCCGACCACGTTAACAGAAATTGTTTGTAAGGAGGAGGCATTGGTCTGGCTTCGGGCGGGGTAAACCAAAACTCAAGACCCGTCTTAATCGCTATTTTTTCGTCTGTGTTGAGCAACGGGCGCACCTTCTCAACCATCTTTCGCCGGGTGTCAGACTCCAGCCAATGGCGCAGGGTGGTTTCAGATGCGAAATGAAGAACAATCGTATAGTCCTCGCTTTGGCCATGGGGCTTAATGATGTTCACCCCTCGATGCCCGGCTGCCCCTTTCGCCAGCGGAACCATTTCCTGTAGCCAGATCTCATAGGCTTGAATTTGATGTGTATAGGGCCGCTGGACAATAATGGTCGTGACAGGGCTGTCGAGTTCGATGGGGACGCTGATTGACATAGCGGGCGTTTGGGTCTAAAGAGAGACTACGTTTGGGGGTAACCATAACGCCGAAGACCACTATGTCGATAGCAGACTGGCCATTTACGAGCTACCCGATTGCGCTGTAAAGCTCTTATTTTCTGTCAATTTTCGATTATAAGTCCGGCGACAAACCACTTATTGTACCGAAAAAACAGCGATTTATACTGGCAACCTTCTCTCCTTTCCACTAGGTTTGCCTGCTCACCCAAAAAGCTATGACGCCACTCGATCCCGCCTTTCGTTTTCCATTAGAAGAACAAGCTCCTCGCCTAGGTCCAGGGGGAATTACCCGGGGCGCTTCGGTGCATGAGTTCCCCGTATCGACGGGCCTAGCGGGCGTTTCCATGCGATTGGCTCCTGGTGGCATGCGCGAACTGCACTGGCACGCCAATGCCGCTGAATGGGCATACGTTGTTTCAGGGTCTTGCCGGACAACCCTTATTCATCCGGATGGAACACCCTATATTGATACGTTTGAGGCTGGGGATGTGTGGTATTTTCCCAAAGGATACGGCCATTCCATCCAGGGACTTGGACCCGGTGAATGCCACTTTATTCTGATTTTTGATAATGGCGATTTCTCGGAAGATCATACTTTTAGCATCACCGATTTTATGGCCAGCGTTCCGCCAGAAATAGTTGCTCAAAATCTGAGCTTGTCGCTAGAGGAGGTACGCCTTTTTCCGAAGAAAGAAGTCTATTTTGTGCAGGGTGACGTCCCCAATGACAGGTCTACCTACGCCACCCCAAGGGCATCTGCCGAACTGGTCAGCCGGCACCGGTATCCCTTACACGCCCAGCAACCCAGGCGCGTACCCGGAGGGGGCACTCAACGTACGGTTACGGTCGATGAATTCCCCATTAGCGCCACGATGGCCGGGTCGCTCATTGAGCTGCAACCGGGAGCGATGCGGGAATTGCACTGGCACCCTAATGCCGACGAATGGCAGTACTATCTGGCAGGAACCGGTGAAATGACCGTTTTTCTGGCGCAGGGCCATTCCGTAACCGAACACTTCCAGGCGGGCGATGTGGGCTATGTGCCCAAAGGTGCGGGTCATTACATCAAGAATACAGGCCCTGATCTCTGTCGTATTCTGATTGGTTTCAACAGCGCTCACTACCAGGCTATTGACCTAAGTGAATGGCTAGCTGGCACCCCCGATAGTGTATTGGCAGCTACATTCGGTGTGTCCAGGGAGCTGGTGGGTAAACTTCCCAAAGGGAGCCGCTTTATTGTGCCTCCTGATGGCGTGTAGTCTACGTCTACGATCGGACGTGATGCGAAGCGCCGGCCCGTCGATCTGAGAGCGGTGTAAGTTGATGACTCGGTTTGCAGGTCTGGCCTGACTTAACCAAATGCTACCTAATAAAGGTGTGGGTCGTCAATTAACAAGTGGATCAAAGGACCGTTCCCTCACTGGCGGACTGTGCCGGAGCCGTGAAGAGGTGGGAACCCAACTAAAGCAGCTCCGTTGACCTGGACAGTAAATTAAGCCTAATCTGGCTGCCCAGTAAAAGAGCGCCAATGCACTTGCTGGCTTTTACTAGACACGACCTTGGGGTCGTTTGCTGTATTGCCGAGTAAAAGTCAGTAAGTTTAATCTTACTAATATATTAGTTCAGTGGTGAAATTCACAATACTTAATTCAGCTCTATTTATTGCTTTAGTGTAAATAGCGGTTTAACTGTCTTCGTTCACGAAATCGCTGCTTTAAATAGACAGTTATTTTATTGCCATTCTATTCAATCTTCGAGGTTATACTACTTTTAATGAAAGAAGGTAATTCGCTGTCCCATTCCAAAGTTGATTACTACTTATGCCTACTACTGTCGCCATTGTCGACGATCACCAACTATTCCGAGAAGCGCTGGTCGCTTTGGTCCGGAAAATTGACGGCTATGAAGTACGTTATGTAGCCAAAAACGGACGGGATTTGCTGGAACAGATACAGCATAGCAACCAGGTTCCTGATCTGGCTTTAGTGGATTTGCACATGCCGGAAATGGATGGCGTTGAAACAACCACTCAACTACGGCACTTATATCCCGCTGTACGGGTGCTCATCGTGACTATATCGGACCTGGAAGAAGATATCTTGAAGGCCGATCGCGCAGGGGCACACGGTTATGTCTTTAAAGGTGTTCCTGCCCACGAAATCCGGCGCTCGATAGACGAGCTGATGACCAAAGGTTATTACTTCCCAAGTTTGCCCAATGGCGACGGTAATGGCTCTTAGAGCCGATGAAACACCAATCTATAAGTGGCAAAACGGCCTGAGTTATCGCTCAGGCCGTTTTTGCTCTTGTCTAATAACTCCAGTACCCGTCAACCCAAACCCGCCCTCGGGGGGTCTGGCGCCAGTAACCGGGATTCCATGTTTTATACCGCTCCGGTTTTGAATACGTGGCGTACCTGGGTGTAGCTGTCTGATAATGACCATCTATCCAGATACGATCCCGTCCTCGCTGGACGTAGTGAGCCGGAACCCATACCTGCTCTAGTGGTGCTTTATGCATGGGTGGGGTACTAGGAATGACGATGACCCTCCTGGGCGTTTGTGCTGTGGCCGATTCTGAATCGATTGTACACAACGCGGGGAGTAATAAACTTACTAATGCCAATACTTTCACATTCGTTTTCATAGCGTTTACTGATTAAGTTTTGCAGAAACCGTGAACGTCATCTATTTTGATGACCGTTTTCTGATCCAATTATCATTGCTAGGCTATAGTTTAAAAACCGAGAAGTTTCAAACCTGGCAATATGTTAACCTATCTTAATGGGCTATTGTTAGAACGTTTGGCGATTCACAGTTGGTTAGGATGACTGAATTACGGGTCGTGACAGTTGAAATGTACTATAGGAACGGGGGGCTTTTGCGGGATATCTCCGTAGAATCCAACAATTAATCGACCTCTTCTTGTCTAGCCTGTTCTACCGTTTCGACGACCTCCTCCGTCAAAACGATGTAGGCATACGGATCAAGGGTAAAGTTGAGTGAGCGCGTGACTGGTTTTACAAATGCGTGGATAACCCAACCTTGAAAAAGTCCTTAAAGGGGTGTAACAAAACAAGAACGGCTCCGACAGATCACCGACCAAACCCGTCTGGATGCCATCGTAGTCTGACCATCATGGCATCCTTTTTTGTGGTGATTAAACAAACGGTCAGTAAAGGCGAAACGTTTTAGATTCGTACGTTTGGCAGCTTTGGCCCTAAACGCGCGTAAAATAGGCCGCCATATCAATACCAATACAGCCTTAGTCACTGAGACTCACGCCATCCCCAGCTTTAAGCCGAGTCCTGAGTTTGTTAATCAAGTTAAGGCTTCGAAAGCTGACAGAAGCTAGCAAAATAAGGGGCACCAGGTGGTGACATCGTATGTCACCACCTGTTTTTTTTAGCACTAAATTTGTATTATTTTTAGATTAATTTTATAGGCAATGTTATGTTAAGAGAATATTCCAAGATCAACTGACCTGTATAATCAATGAAAATAGGCAGGATTGGAGTCTGGAAAGGGGGAACGAAAAGCAAGTATCATGTTAATGGAGTATCCGTAGATTCGTCTTGTCAAGTGCGGGTAAAGTATCCCCTAAAATGGCTTCTAAACAGTATGATCACTGCTTTCGATAATTCTATTCCACAAAGCCAATGGATTATTGGCCAAATCAAATTGGTATTGGCTCTACTGATTATGAGCGAAATTAGTTGTTCGCGCATACAAGAAATTACTCCTGACTTGGCAAAAGATGTAGAGGGGAGTTATAAGGTTAATGCTATATTTATTGCTGACCCTGGTGGAGTCAATAATCCCCTGATAACGAGTTATTATTTAGCTGATTCAATGCAAACTGGCCAACTCCAAATTAGGAGAATTGATCGCAGTAAGGTCTCTATCGCTATAGGGATAAATAAACAAAATGGAGATATCGTTTATACAAACTCGATTACGGCTGACGTATCAAATTCTGATAAGTTGAACAGACTATTAACCATGAAAGGACCCAGTTCTGATGGTGGAGCTTATGATGTAAATGGACAATTTGTGGCCTTTACATTTTATTCGCCATATAAGGGTAAAAGCAACATCCAATTTGCTATCACAGCTTTTCGGTAGGCTTGACTTTACATAAATCAAATTATATAACGGATATAAACCTAACAGAATCATGAAGGGTAAACTGATTGTTTTGTTATTGATACTGACCGCCTTTAAGCAACCTGTTCTGGCTCAATCTGCGCTTCGTTTTGGCCTAAGTGGTGGACTAAACGGCAACTTGATCCATACTAACCACTTAGGACCTAATTCGGAATCGAAAGGACTTTGGGATTATACGGGGGGGATAAGTCTAGAACATCGGCTAACGTCAAGCCTTACCCTAAGCTATAATTTACTCTATTCACGTCAGGGCGGTGTTGAACTGATTACTAGTAAGCTGCCAGGCTACGGCAGCACTAAGATGATTACCGAATTTTGCTATCTTACCTTACCGGTTATGGTGCGTTACAATCTGGGTGGCGGACGATTCTTTATGAGTGGCGGCCCTCAGTTTGGCTACTTGCTGAAGGCCAAATGGTATGCTGCTGGTTTCGAAGGATCTGCTCAGAGCTGGGACCTAGCCTATATGCGTCGGTTCGATGTTGGCTTAACGAGTGGCCTTGGGTATCGTCTTGGGAAACATGTTGTGCTGGAGAGCCGCTACTATTATGGCCTAAACCCCTTTAATGAATCAGATCCTCAAACCAATTACAAAGAGTATAATCGTACTTGGGCGTCAAATCTGGTTTATTATTTTTAATCGCCTAACATAAAAGCACTTATATAACAATAAATTACAACCATTATTCATCTTTACAACTCTATTGATATACATCCCTCGAAAAGAATATTGAAGTCATACGAACTCATTTTGACTCTAATCTGACAATGAAAAACCTGTCTACCTACCTACTAATCTTTTGCACTACTCTCATCTATTCGGCTTGTAATACTCTTCGAGCTCAACAAACACTGGCGTCAAAGGCAAGCCCGTTTAGGCTGGGTCTTTTTGCGGGCCTGAACTACACCAATTCGTTTGTAAATTCTCAATATTTTAGTTCTCAAGCTGGCCTGTTGGCTGGTGTTGATATCCAGTATCAATTAAGTAATCAAGCCTCCTTACATCTTCAGCCATCTTGGTCACAGGTCGCTGAGGCCAATACTCGATCTAACCTTAGCAAACTCAATCTTAGCACGTTTAAACTACCCCTCCTATACCGCTATTATGTTTCCCCTAGTCGAAGACTGTTTTTTGTCCAGACCGGGTTGAGTTATAATTATCTTACAAGCAGCAACTTCAAGAAACAGTATGATTTTGTCTGCATTACTTCGCCCTGTCCAAACACAGGGCCAGACACCCCATCCTCTAACAAGTCCACAATAAGCGGCCTTGTGGGTGTAGGCGTTACGATCGAACTGCAAAAAATCAGTATTCCGATTACTTTACAATACGAACGGTATTTGGGTAATTACTTATTCCCTAATGACAAGTTCATTTTCTCTGATGGTGAACCAACGCGGGTAAAATTTGAGAGCTTTTCTCTCACAACCGGAATTAATTTTTAATTCCGATAACATACCCTAGTAGTTGGTAGCTGACTTTATTTGTACATTTTTCACATAAAAAACAGACGAGTTTAACTCAATATCACGGTATAATCTCTTTACATAATCTTAGTTATAGAACACCTCTAAGTAAAGTACAACAAACTAATTTACAGTAAGTTAATACTCTTCTTAGAACAGTTGCAGCAGTAGACGGACTCATTTTAAAATCACTAGGCCACTTGGCCAACCGATTTTCCGCTAGCGCTG
>CAXVWN010000327.1:0-6987 GCA_964263725.1 Spirosoma sp. | reverse complement strand
ATAAATCGGTCTGGCTTAACCTGGAAGAAAATTCCCGATGGCGAAAAACCAACTGACGTCAATAGGGCCATTGCGCTGATGATTGACAAAACATCCGTTATTCGCCGACCATTGATTGAAGCAAATGGTAAAATCATAGCTCTTGGATTTAACGAAAATCACTACAAGGAAACATTTTCTACCTAACCTGAGGTTCTGTTTGTAAACCAATTGCTATGTCCAGAAGAACGCTGGATTCGCCGGAAGAAGTCAAATTTCTGGTGGATTCCTTTTATGAGAAAGTACAGGCCGACACGCTTATAGGGCCAATTTTTACCGATGTAGCGCAGGTAGACTGGGCAAAACATTTACCCAAAATGTACGCATTCTGGGAGAGTCTTATTCTTGGAAACAATGCCTATGACGGTCATCCATTTCGCCCACATCTTATTGTCAATCAAAAGCATACCCTCACCATCGACCATTTTGACCGGTGGCTACAGTTGTTTTCAGCAACAATTTCCGAGAATTTCACTGGCGAAAATGCCGAACAGGTGCGGCAACGAGCTACGCAGATAGCGCTGGTCTGGAACAATAAGCTTGATTATATAAACAACGACTCGTATATGGAAAGTTGATTTCCTAAAAGCAGCACGGGATTTCACCCGCGCTGCCCATAAATTATTGCTTGCTAAACACCTTCTTCAGCAAATCGGTAACTCGTGCCGCCGGGTTTTCGCGAATTTTTGCTTCTTCCTGAGCGACTAAAACAAATAGCCCGTCAACCGCTTTACCAGTCGCGTACTGGGTTAAATTCGGGTTCACTTTCTGAACGAAAGGCACTTTGTTATAGGTATTTACCAAATCGCTGTAATACTTAGTCGCGTTGTTTTTCTTCAACGTGCTGTCAATAATGGGCGTAAACTCCGTTATTAGTTGCTGGCCCGATGTTCGGCGTAGATATTGCGTAGCCGCATCATTCTGTCCGCGCAAAATGCCAACAGCGTCCTGAATGCTCATAGAGGTGATCGCTTTAATAAACACCGGCTTAGCTTTTTTAGCGGCATCTTCGGCGGCACGGTTTAGCGATAATTCAAACTGATCGACCTGCTTGTTCAAACCCAGTTGCCGAAGGGTTGACGCTACCTTCTGTGCTTCGGGTGGAAAGGCAATTTTCAGTAACGGGTTTTTGAAGTACCCATCCAAAGTCGACGCCTGATCGGACCCTTTACTGATACCAACCTGGAGAGCCTCTTTCAAGCCCGATGCAATATCAAGACTACTTAAACCGCCCGATGTTGCGGTGGACGATTGAGTGACAGCGTTAAGAATTTTACCAAAGAGACCTCCGCCAGATGATTTCTGCGGACTGCCCTTTGTTACGGTTGAATCCTGGGCGAAGCTGGTTTGACCAAGGGCCAGGACCAGCACGGCGATGGCGAGAACATTTTTCTTCATCATTGAATTAATCAGGTTGCCATTTCATAACTGTCAATGGCTCTAAATCGTTTTTTCGTACTTTTGACAGTAAAGAATGGATAAAGTAAAATGAATAGTCAATAATAATTACGGATTGACTGATAATCAGATCCGTCAATCGTCAATCTTTCTCCATTTATCCTTCTTCATTATTCAGCTAAAATGACTAATACCGTCCGCGCCGAAGTAATCACGATTGGCGACGAAATATTATTCGGGCAAATTACCGACACAAATACGGCCTGGATTGGCACCGAGTTAACCAACATCGGCATCCGTGTTGTCCGTAAGACATCCATTGGTGATCAAACCGATGCCATTTTGCAAATTCTGCACGAAGCACAGCAACGGGCCGACGTCATCATCATTACAGGCGGTTTAGGGCCAACTAAAGACGACATTACCAAAAAGACACTCTGCACTTTTTTCGGTGTCGGGATGGTTCGTAACGAAACCGCGCTCGCTTTGGTTACTGGTTTTTTTGAGAAACGTGGCCGCGAAATGACCGATCTCAACCGCGCCCAGGCCGACCTACCTGCCAATGCAACTTACATACAGAACGACTGGGGCACTGCCCCCGGTATGTGGTTTGAAAAAGAACGTGGCGATGGAACGAGCCAGGTATTTGTATCGCTGCCGGGTGTACCGTTCGAAATGAAACACCTCATGACGAACCGAATCCTACCGAAACTGACCGAACATTTTGAAACACCCATCATTAAACACAAAATGATTCGGACGGTCGGCATTGGCGAATCGTTTCTGGCCGAACGTATCGAAGCATGGGAAGATGCTCTGCCCGATCATATTAAGCTGGCTTATTTGCCAAGTTTCGGCGGGGTAAAATTACGGCTAACCGCTACCGGCGACGATAATACTCTACTCGACCATGAACTGGCCGAGCAGGTAACGAAGGTGATGCCGCTTATTGAGAAGAACGTTTTCGGCTTCGATACGGATGAGCTTGAAACGGTTGTCGGCAATTTGTTGAACGAAAAGAAGTTAACGCTTAGCGTTGCAGAAAGCTGCACCGGGGGCTACGTATCGGCTCAAATCACGAAGGTGCCGGGGTCTTCTGCTTATTTTTGGGGAAGCATTGTTAGTTATAGCAATAGCGTTAAAGTGACGCAATTAGGCGTTCAACCCGAAACTCTGGAACAGTTCGGGGCCGTAAGTCAAGAAACCATCCAACAGATGGCCGAAGGTGTTCGCAAAGCACTCGGCACCAATGTTGGCATTGCTACGAGTGGCATTGCTGGCCCCGGCGGAGGCACGCCCGACAAACCCGTCGGTACGATTTGGATTGCCTGCTCTACCGATCAACGTACAGTTACGCGGCTGCTTAAACTCGGTCAATACCGGGATCAAAATATTCAACTGACCACCACGTATTTACTCAATATGTTGCGGGAAGAACTTTTAAACCAATGATGAAGGGATAATGTAGAATGAATAATACCTAGTCTTATCTATGACTCTGTTCTACATTATCCATTTATCATTATTCACTAAAACACATGGCTCTAATTGACATGGTCATGCCCAAAATGGGCGAAAGTATAATGGAATGCACAATTATCACTTGGCTTAAACAACCAGGTGATCGAATTGATATTGACGAGTCTGTGCTGGAAGTCGCTACAGACAAAGTCGATACAGAAGTCCCGGCGCTGTACAATGGTATTCTGAAAGAAATTCTGGTGAATGATGGCGATGTGGTAGCGGTTGGTGCGCCCATTGCCCGCATTGAAATTAACGAGTCTGTCGAAAAAGAGGAAAAGCCAGAACCAGAGGCACAGACACCAGTAAGTGCCGATGCGACACCCGTAGGCATTGGTGATGTAGCTAACGTTCCGGCACCGCAGGACGAAGACGTTTCTGAACCGGAAATTTCCACGGCCGCTCATGAGCTTGAACTAAGTATCGCTGCCATGAGTAGCCGGGTGGCACCGCAGGAGAAAGCCGTAGCTACGTCAGCGACAACCTTGGCAGACGATTCACCCATCTTTGCCGATCGTTTTTATTCGCCATTGGTTTTAAATATTGCCAAGGAAGAAAGCGTCTCGCGTAATGAACTCGACCGAATTCCTGGATCTGGAGCCGACAACCGCATCACGAAAAAAGACATTCTGGCTTACGTAATTGATCGGGCAGAAGGTAGAATCCAGCCAGGACAACCGGCAAAAATAGCGTATCAGCCCCAGATACTATCGCCAGCCCCTGCGACCAAAACGCCGGTAATTGCCGCTTCACAACCAATCGCGAATGGCAAAGCATCTGCTTCAATAAACGGTCAGACTGACATTATTCAGATGGATCGGATGCGGAAAATGATTGCGCAACGCATGGTTGAATCGAAGCAGATTTCAGCCCATGTAAGTTCGTTCGTCGAGGCAGATATGACGCCTGTCGTTCAATGGCGTACCCAGATAAAAGACCATTTTAAGCAGCAAACCGGCGAAAACCTGACGTATACGCCTGTTCTGGTCGAAGCCATTGTAAAGGCGATTAAAGACTTCCCGATGATAAACATCTCGGTTGAAGGCGATACTATTCTGGTCAAGAAACAGGTCAATATCGGTATGGCCGTTGCCTTACCAAATGGCAATTTAATTGTGCCGGTCATTCATAATGCTGACCAGTATAACCTTGTTGGTCTGACTAAAAAGGTCAACGACTTAACCAGGCGCGCCCGCGAAAATAAACTCACCGCCGATGACCTGGCGGGAGGAACATACACCATCTCAAATATCGGCACATTTGGCAACCTGATGGGAACCCCCATTATTATGCAGCCGCAGGTCGCCATTATGGCTTTCGGGGCAATAGTGAAGAAACCCGCCGTTATTGAAACCCCACAGGGCGACTTTATTGGTATTCGGCAATTGATGTTCCTCTCCCACTCGTATGATCACCGCGTTGTCGATGGTTCGTTGGGCGGGCAATTTGTGAGACGAGTAGCCGACTATTTAGAAAAATTTGACACCGAACGCACCCTATAACACTGACCGAAACGGTTGATGCCTTCTCTGCTTTTTAATTAAACTACTGGCCTCAACAGGCTGATATTATCGGATGAAACAACGCATTGCTATTGACATGGACGATGTCATGGCCGACACCCACGCTAAGTTTGTTAAACTGTATTTGGAAGGAGAAGTACCCCGCTACACGCTTGACGAGTTAAACGAAAAATCGTTTCACGAACTGTTCGATGAGAATGAGTATAAAATATTAACTCAGCAGGTCTATGAGCCAGGCTTCTTTCGGGATATTGCCGTAATGGAAGGGGCTCAGGATGTCATTGCCGACCTGATGCAAAAATACGAAGTTTTTATAGCGTCAGCTGCTCAGGAGTTCCCGAATTCGCTACGCGAAAAATGGGACTGGTTGCAGGAGCATTTTCCAGCTATTTCCTGGCGCAATTACATTTTCATGGGCGACAAAAGTGTACTCAACACCGCTTATCTCATTGACGATATGCCCCGAAACCTGCACACATTTCAGGGAGAAGGCTTACTCTTCGACGCTCTGCATAATCGAGAGGATACCCAGTTCCGGCGTGTGAAATCGTGGCAGGAAATTGCCAAAATTTTGCTCTAATAAGTTAAATTTTTGGCGTTCACTTTTCGTCGAAATGACATAAAAAAGCTCCGAATTGATTCGGAGCTTTTTTTATAGGAACAGTATGAAACTAGGCTTCAACTTCTCTCTCAACCTCCACAGCCAATCGGTCGTGACCAACCTCATGCTGGGCCTTTTTCGCTTCAGCCGACGGTCTTAATCGAACAACATGAAGTTTATGCAGAATGCCGATTACGGGGAACGTTGGGTCAAATTCAAACCATTTCGCACCAAAATTAGCTGAATTAGGACGCTTGTGGTGGTTATTCTGAAACAATTCACCCATCATTACAACATCCAGGATCAGCGAATTTTTTGACTTATCCTGATTATCAAAGTTAGCATATCCGTATTTGTGTCCGCTCCAGTTGATGATAGCACCATGTACGGGTCCCATTACAAAGTGAACAGGTAGCAGAAAAAAGAAGGCCCAGTGCATATCTAAATACAGGAAAGCGACAATGTAGAATACACTGTAAAGCACAGCCCATCCCGCCCGCGATACCCACGAATCACCTACTTTTTCAATAAAACTCCATTCAGGATAGTTTCGGTCAAACTGACGCTCAACTACTTGTTTGCGATGAAGTACAGCATTATAAATGTCTTTCGTTTTCCACATCATCGTAAAAATATTCTTTGTATGATGGGGCGAATGGGGATCTCTTTCGGTGTCGCTGAAGGCGTGGTGCATGCGGTGAAGTACAGCATAAGCCCGTGGACTCAGGTACGACGAACCTTGCGATAAGTAGGTCAGGGCATAGAAAAACCGCTCCCAAAACTTGCTCATCGAGAACATTTTGTGGGCAGAATAACGGTGCAGAAAGAAGGTTTGGCAGAACAGGGACAAATACCAATGCCCAATGAACGCGGCCAGTACAATCACAATGAGATTAATTAAAAGGTGAAGATTACTGATACTGAGAATACTCCTACAAAACTAACGAAATTTAAGGCTGTTTGGCTTTCCTTCCTTAAATAATACTTTAATTAATTTGTCGTCGTCGCGTACTGTAACAGGTTGGCACCCATGCGTAATGCCTGTTGCCGCACAGGTTCAGGATCGTTATAAACACTCTGGTCTTCCCACCCGTTGCCTAAATCGCATTCATAGCTATAAAAACACACTAATCGACCCTGATAAATCAGGCCAAAACCTTGCGGTGCTTTGGCGTCGTGTTCATGTATTTTGGGCAATCCGTTCGCAAATCTGAACTTTTGCTGATAAACCGGATGGTTGAACGGCAACTCGATAAAACTCAGCTCGGGAAACACCTTTTTCATTTCACGTCGAATGAACTTGTCTAATCCGTAATTATCGTCGATGTGCAAAAATCCTCCCGATATCAGGTACCGGCGGATATTCTGCACATCAGCATCGCTGAAAGTAACGTTGCCATGACCGGTCATGTGAACGAACGGATAACCGAACAAATCGGGACTGCCCGGCTCTACAATATCCTCTTCAGGAAAGATATTCATGCGCAGGTTGGCGTTGGCAAACTTGATCAGGTTTGGTAGCGAGGTTTTATTGGCGTACCAGTCGCCCCCGCCGTTGTATTTCAACTTGGCAATTTTATATGCGTACTGTGCATGAACTGAATAGACGGTGTAACAAAGAATAACGAAGAGAACAAGCAGCTTTTTCATGCGTTTATAAAGTTCAATAACTGACAAGCCGTTAGCGCGGCTGTTTCGGTACGTAATCGATTGGGACCAAGCGTTACGATCTGGAAACCAGCCGCCATTGCCTGTTGAATTTCTTTTTCCGAAAAATCACCTTCCGGACCAACTAAAACAGCGTATTGCCCGGTGACTGTTGCGCGTTTCGCCAAATTTACGGGCGGTTCACCAACGGGTAAGTGAGCAATAAACCGTTCCGACTCCGATACAGTTTTCAGCATT
>CAXVWN010000326.1:0-4788 GCA_964263725.1 Spirosoma sp. | reverse complement strand
ATAATACCGAGAATAATGAGAATGCGTTTCATGGGTATTCAGTGGTTTTAAGCTGACAGACTGCAAGGTATGAAGATTTTGTAATTTGCGAACTTTCCTAAGTTGCCTATCGAATTATAATGTCCAGAATCGACTACCCGCTTATTTACCCAGATCTTCGCAAGAACGAAACAGAACCATCTGGTGGCTACGTAGAAATGCATATCACGCATTCGTCTCAGGAAGCAGTTAGGAATGTCGAGACGGCAATCTTCTTGGTTAAGAAAGGCTTTAAGGTGAGACTATTACCAATTGATGACACGCCACATACCAAGAACCCGGATGCGTATCTTGTCGAAGATGAGATTATTATTGAGTTTAAGCACAACTCAACGCCGACTGCATCGGCAATTGAAAATGAGATAAAAGATGCGAAACGTCAGGCTGATTATATCCTGTTGCATATTAAGAGTTCATTGTCAAAAGAATTATTGATAAAAGGCTTGCGTCTTCACATTCACCGTGCTGTTAATGTAAAGCAAGTGTGGTTAATATTTAGCAACGTATTTTATCGTTTTTCACCAGATGAAATACGAAGCAAAAACATAGAGGATAAAATACAATGAGGTGACACAGTTGCCTGCATCACCTCATTGTAGGGGTCGAGGCTCTCACCCCAATCATTACAAATGTAATTAAATGATTACAAATCTAGAAGACAGTGGCAAACGTTTACGCCGTTTCCTTCTTTAGCTTATCCCGTAATTGAAATAATTCGTCGCGCAAACGGGCGGCTTCCATAAAGTCGAGGTCTTTGGCGGCACGTTCCATTTTAGATTGTGTTTCGGTAATCATTTTCTCCAAATCGCCCTTGCCCATGTACCGAACTACGGGGTCGGCCGCAATTCGGATTTCGTCTGGCTCGACGTAAAAATGCTTCGCTTTGGAGTCGGCCACTGTGGTCTGGCTCATAATGGCTTCCCGAGACTTCAGGACCGTTGTTGGCGTAATGCCGTTATCAGTATTATATTCCAGTTGGATAGCCCGACGCCGGTTGGTTTCATCAATCGCTTTCTCCATAGAGCCCGTAATCCTATCAGCATACATGATTACCTTGCCGTTGGCGTTTCGGGCTGCCCGTCCGATCGTCTGAATTAACGACCGAATATCACGCAGGAAACCTTCTTTATCAGCGTCCATAATCGCCACCAGCGAAACTTCGGGTAGATCAAGTCCTTCACGCAGAAGGTTGACCCCCACGAGTACGTCGAAATGACCCAGCCGTAAATCGCGCAAAATTTCGACCCGATCAAGCGTTTTTACTTCGGAGTGAATATAGCGGGTTTTTATGCCCACCCGGTCGAGGTATTTGGTTAACTCTTCGGCCATACGCTTGGTTAGCGTTGTTACAAGCACCCGTTCGCCAGCTTTAATGCGGGCATCAATGGATTCGAGTAGGTCGTCGATCTGGTTCAGACTGGGTCGTACTTCGATTTCGGGGTCAAGCAAACCCGTTGGTCGGATAAGTTGCTCCACAATAACGCCATCGCTCTTACGGAGTTCATAGTCAGACGGCGTGGCCGATACGTAAATCGACTGACCACATAAATCCTCAAATTCCTGAAATGTCAGGGGGCGGTTGTCCATTGCCGATGGTAACCGGAATCCGTAATCGACGAGGGCGGTTTTACGGGAGCGGTCGCCACCCCACATCGCCCGAATTTGCGGAAGTGTCGCGTGGCTTTCGTCAATCACCATCAAGTAATCATCCGGAAAATAATCGAGGAGACAGAACGGGCGCTGGCCCGGCAGTCGTTTGTCGAAATAGCGCGAATAGTTTTCGATGCCCGAACAGTAGCCTAATTCGCGCATCATTTCGAGGTCGAACTCGGTGCGTTCCCGAATACGGGTAGCTTCCATTTCTCGAAATTCCGACTCAAAATAACGCACCTGCGAAACCATATCGTCCTGAATTTGATAAATGGCGTCGTTGAGTGTGTCGCGACCCGTTACAAAGAGATTGGCCGGAAAGATAGTGACCATATTCTCATCCGACATTTTCTTCCCCGTGTTGGGATCAATGCGCTGGATGGTTTCTATTTCATCGCCGAAGAAAATAACTCGGTAGGCAAAATCGGCGTAGGCCACGTAAAGATCTACTGTATCGCCTTTGACGCGGAAGTTGCCACGCGCAAATTCGCCCTCCGTTCGGCTATACAAAATACCAACCAAGTGATGGAGAAACTGGTTGCGGCTCATTTGCTGTCCCACCCCAATATTCACCACATTCCGTTTGAACTCCTCGGGGTTGCCCATGCCGTAAATACAGGACACCGATGCCACTACAATTACGTCGCGCCGACCGCTCATGAGTGCTGAGGTTGCGGCTAGCCGCAACTTGTCAATCTCTTCATTGATGGCAAGGTCTTTTTCGATGTATGTATTGGTGGTGGCGATAAACGCTTCCGGCTGGTAATAGTCGTAGTAAGAGATAAAATACTCGACGGCGTTTTCGGGAAAAAACTGCTTGAATTCACCGTACAGCTGAGCGGCCAGTGTTTTATTATGACTTAATACGAGGGTTGGGCGGTTGGTTTGAGCAATGAGATTGGCGACAGTGAATGTCTTTCCAGACCCCGTTACTCCCAGCAGTACTTGTGCTGGTTCGCCTTCATTTACACCCTTAACCAACTTCTCAATAGCTTTCGGTTGATCGCCGGTTGGTTGAAATTCTGAGGTTAATTTGAAGTTCATTATTGCCGTTTAGAATCTGGCTAATCTACGAAAAATAGGGGAGTTTAGCAAGGAGAGTTTCTAAATTGCTACTTTGCCGTTAGCCTCTTGGATTACCAGTTAATAACGTCAATTTGTCTCTTATGGTTAACCAGCCTGCACAAAAAAGCCCCTACATTTCTATAGAGGCTTTTGGTGTAAAGAAAATTATAAATCAACCAACACTGCCTTCCAAGCTAATTGCCAGAAGTTTCTGCGCTTCAACGGCAAATTCCATAGGCAATTGGTTCAGTACTTCTTTGGCGTAACCATTAATGATCAAGGCTATGGCTTGCTCGGTTGGAATGCCGCGCTGGTTACAGTAAAACAACTGATCTTCGCCAATTTTTGAGGTCGTGGCTTCGTGCTCAACTGTAGCCGAAGGATTGTTTACTTCTAAGTATGGAAATGTATGAGCTCCGCATTTATCGCCCAGTAGCAGCGAATCGCATTGCGAGTGATTTCGGGCGTTTTCGGCACGTTTCATTACTTGCACCAAACCTCGGTAGGAGTTCTGGCTTTTGCCCGCCGAAATGCCTTTCGATACAATCCGGCTCTTGGTGTTCTTGCCGATGTGAATCATTTTGGTGCCCGTATCGGCCTGCTGCATGTTGTTCGTGACAGCCACCGAATAAAATTCACCGGTCGAGTTATCGCCTTTCAGAATGACCGATGGGTATTTCCACGTAATAGCCGAGCCGGTTTCAACCTGTGTCCAGGAAATTTTGGCATTTGGCCCTTCGCAGATACCGCGCTTGGTTACGAAGTTATAAATCCCGCCTTTGCCTTCTTTATCGCCCGGATACCAGTTTTGTACCGTCGAATACTTGATTTCGGCGTTGCCCATAGCGATCAACTCGACTACAGCCGCATGAAGTTGGTTTTCGTCACGCATTGGCGCTGTACACCCTTCGAGGTAGCTTACATACGAACCTTCGTCGGCAATGATTAGCGTCCGTTCAAACTGGCCCGTTCCGGCCGCGTTGATGCGGAAATAGGTTGACAATTCCATTGGGCAACGAACGCCTTTGGGAATGTAGCAGAACGACCCGTCGGTAAATACAGCCGCGTTGAGGGCCGAAAAATAGTTGTCTTTCGCGGGTACCACCGAACCCATATACTTCTTTACTAATTCGGGGTGTTCATGAACAGCTTCCGAAATAGAGCAGAAAATAATACCGCGCTCAGCGAGGTCTTTTTTGAAGGTAGTCGCTACTGAAACAGAGTCCATTACGGCATCGACAGCTACACGTGGGCGTTCGCCCGGAGCCGTGTCTAACCCAATAGAATCAACGACACCCGTCAGCCGTTTTTGTTCGTTTAACGAAATACCGAGCCGATTGAAAGTATCAATCAATTCAGGGTCGATTTCGTCGAGCGAGTTAACCGTTTTCTTTTGTTTCGGGGCAGAGTAATACTTAATGGCCTGATAATCAATCTTGGGGTACTTAACATTTGGCCATTTAGGCTCGGT
The DNA here is from genome assembly GCA_964263725.1 of Spirosoma sp. GTDB lineage: Bacteria > Bacteroidota > Bacteroidia > Cytophagales > Spirosomataceae > Spirosoma. The sequence continues at coordinate 563 of CAXVWN010000326.1, read as the reverse complement.
CATTTCCTGCCACATCCAAAACGCTTTCAGGCGGTTCTCAAGTAACCAATCTGGTTCATTTTTTTTGGCGGAAATAAACCGGATTGTGCTTTCATCAAGGCCCACAGGAGCCTCGTCAGCTTCAATCAGCGTCTCGAATCCGTATTTATATTCGGCGTTGGTTATGCTTTCTAAAATATCCGCGTCCTTGCTCATAGTCTCGGTTAATTGCGCGGTTTTTGCACCGCTGCACTATATTTTTAACAATCTGCCGAGTGGGTACGTTCCGGCCATATTGGACAAATATCGGAAACTTTCCGTTATTTCGGGCATTCAGTATCTTTAGTCTATCTGCTTATGGCTACACCCCGGCGACGCATTAATATTGAACTCTTACTCGGTATTTCGGCTACGTTTTTAAGTTTATCCGCGTTGATTGTGTCTATTTTTCAGACGAAGATCGCTCGTGAACAACAACAGGCATCCGTGTGGCCATATTTGCAGGCAGGTACATCGCACGAAGAAGATGACTTCACGTTTAGTGTTGTTAATAATGGCGTTGGACCGGCCCTCATCAAAAAAGT
>CAXVWN010000325.1:0-10212 GCA_964263725.1 Spirosoma sp. | reverse complement strand
AGCCCCTTTTTCATGATACTGTTTGGCCGTTATGGCTTTATCTTACTAACCTCAATCTCGCTCAAAAGCGTGCCGATTCTAGTTAGGTTAATAAGTTAACAATTCCAATTTAGGTAGGCTTCTATCGAATTGGATGGATTGGCCAGCCAGCCATATTTCGTCACTTTAATTCCGGTTAATGGCTTGCTCCTTTTACACCGTGGGGCGTGTGTAGAAACTGGTTTTTAGCTGTTTTCATCTTGTAAATAGACTTCAGAAAGCTGGTAAACAGCACCGGCAACTTTAATAATTCGGCTGGTCCAATTTGCCGAATCAACGCAATTGGCGTTGCTATGTAGAACGTAAAGAGTAATAAAAGCAGTTGGGCGGATGTAAAAAAGAAGAAAAACTTACTACTCAACAGACCACTTATTAATACGCCCAGCGACAAACTCCCCAGCATCAATATTCGCGGGGGCAGCATCGTTTGAAACACCTTATCGGCATAGTCGATATTGCCCGTAAATAGAGCTTTCAGGCCCGGCCAGAAATTCAGACGCATGTATTTATACTGGGCGGCAATCCAACGCGTACGCTGCCGCTCAAAAACAGCCTCATTTGATACTTTTTCGTCGTACACAAACGCATCGGGTAAATACGTAAACGAAAGACGCTGACGTAGCAATCTCATTTCCAACTCCTTATCAAATCCTCCAACTGCCTGTACTTCCGGCATCATCGTCTTCAGTAAGGTATAGTCAAACGCCATACCGGAGCCAATCAAAGCCGCCGAAAGGCCAACCGCGTAATGCCCCTGACGAAAAATATGGTTATTAATTTCCTCGCTGATGGCATCGAGAACCGCTACGCTGTTATCCGTATTTTTGGCCACCCGGTGGCCCTGCAAAATGCGCCAGCCTCGCTGAAAAGCCGTATCTACCTGCTGTAAAAAGTCCGGAGCCATTAAGTTATCGGCATCCAGAATAACAGCTACGTCATAATTATCCGGCAATTGTTGCAAGGCGACATTCAAGGCTTTAGCCTTCGTCGATTTCTCAAATTCGACTTCAATTACCTCAACAGGAAGTTTCCGTAACGTCTGAACCGTGTCGGCACTTAATGAATCGGCAATAACGACAACGTCATACATCGACGCGGGATAGTCTTGCCCTAATCCATGCTGGGCAGATTCCAGAATAACGGCATCTTCTTTATAGGCAGGTATCAGAACGGCAATTCGCCGGTTCGTATCTGAGTCATTTGGGACCATAGGTTGCGTTTTCCGAAGCCGACCCACAATGGCGAAGAATGCGAGATAAATAGTAACGAAAGCGGTATAACCAAAAACGATTGCCGCGAACAGTTTCAGGATAATCATAAGAGACGTATTTAAGACAGAGAGACGAATTGATCAGTAGTACTATCTTGCGATTTCGGTTCGGGAGGTTGTTCGAACCGGGCGCATACCGTGAAGAATACAATGCTGATATACAGCACGGTATTGGAAGGAAGTTGCCCGAAAACCTGGTTGCCGTAACTGGCTGCGGCCACACCGGCAAAACCGCAGTAAAGGCCCATCATGGTCGATTTCAGGCTGGATTCTCGTAAACGAGCGACATTTATAAACCCGATAACGCCCATGACTAACAGCGAGATCAGATGCAGCAGTAGACCAATAACGCCGGTCTCTACCCAAATTTTTACGTACCAGCTGTCGAGTGCTGTTTCGGCCAGAAAAGAGCCCGGTGTAAAACGACGCCCCCAATCGCCACCCGAGCCGATGCCCCCACCAAGCGGGCGGGAAGCCAGGTAAAATGATAGTTTTTTCTGATTGTCGAGCCGAACTTGTAAGGAAGGATCATTGGGGTCGAGGCCCGATCGGATGCGCTGAATCTGGTAGTTACCCTGTCCAACGTTTGTAAATTTCAACAGGCCAAAGGCACCACCCGCTATTGTCAGACCTATGCTTAGCACCACAATATTCTTTTTCAGAAACAGGTACAAAGGCAGCCCAACAGCCAGTACAAACAAAGGGCCTCGGCTACCAGCGATGGCAAATCCCCAGAAATAGACGATTGCCAGAAAGGCAAAGAGCAGTTTTTTACCCAGCTTTGGGGATTCTAACGCTTTGATCAGCGCGAACAGCGTAGCGTGCGACATGGCAGCTCCAAACTGGCCCGCATCTGAGTAAAAGGAGAAGCTCCGTAAGTGCCCAAAGAGAATATGGGTTTTTTTGGCTCCGGCTTCCAGCCATACATGTTCGCCCTGAGTCAGACCAATGTATTGCTGTTTGAAAGCCCACATGGCTGCCACAAACGACCAGATGAGCCAGGTCCACATAAACCGGTCTACTGTCCGGCGGTCTTTCACCAACAACAGGACAATAATGACCACCTGAAGCCAGTAAAGGGAAACACCCCGAACAGCATAGAACCAGGCCTCCCGGCTTCTGACTTCGGGATTTAGTAAGGTCAAGAATGTGAATAAAAACCAGCCCAGAACTAAGTAAAAGACCGATATATTTAACGGATTGGTTAGCTCAGATCGCTTGGGCGACAGCAAGATGCCAATGAGTGTTAAGAGCAACAGCCCGTCAATAGCCAGTCCAAACGGTATTTCGGGGCTAAGAAAGCGGCCTAATCCATTAACAACGAAACTAAAATGGATGTAAGACCACATGCCCACAACGGGGCGCAATACGCAAACGATAACGAAAAATACAGCGGGAGGCAGCGCAATCAGCAGACCTGCTACGGGGATTCCCCCTTTTGAAATTAGAAATCCTAATAACACGGCACAGCCTATAGCCGCCATGCTGGCGGCTAAGGACCAAATCCTCGATTCGTGAAGACTATAATTAGCGAGCCCACTCATGCCGAACGTGTTTCAGGAATTGTTGAATCGTAGCCAGACCCGCCTGTATCGACCCAAGCAGCGACACGGGAGCATACGCCCGTAAAAACCGGAAACCTAAAAGTAACCCCACCAGAAAAGTAGTGATGGACACAAACGCGACGCCAACGACAGATTTGAAGACGACAATAGCCACCACATCGCCGATGAGATTGACCACGAGCATACAGGTTACTTTGAGTAAATTCTGCTGGGGTTTATTAACCACATCCAGCCCCACGCCCGAATAGCGTTCGAGCGGCAGGAAAAGCGCGTAGATCATAAAAAAGCGCAATACATTGCTACTGTCGCCATATTCAGCACCGCCTAACAGATTGACTAACGGCTGAGCCGCAACCAAACCGCCGATGGATAAGGGTAGTATCAGTAACCACAATCGCCCGGCTTGCTGATTAAAAAAAGCAGCCCACGCCACCAATGAGCGATTGGCATATAGCTGAGCCAGGCGAGGCATATCTGTAATCACAATGCTACGAATAGGCATTTCAATTACCTCAATCAGCCGTTGTGGCAACGAGTAAATACCTACGGCTTCGGGTCCCATCAGTGCACCAATCAGCAACCGATCGGAGCTGCGTAACAGGTTGGATACAAGCAGCGTACCCATGCTATACCGACCAAAATCCAGCAGCGTCCGGCGGTCTTGAGCAGTACCTTCCCGTAGTGTATCAACCTGAGCCCAACCCGATATCAGTACGCCCAGGCTGACTAGTGTATGACTAAGGGTATAGGTAGCCAGAAGATAAGTACTGTCCAGTTGTTTCGTGTAATAGCCAAAGGCAATACATATCAAAAATAGAAGTTGAACCCCTACCCGAACAGTCTGCATAGCTTTGAACCGAGACCGGGCTTGAAGCAACCATCCGCTTATATTGACAGGTAACGCGACGACGCTCAACCCGACGATCCAACCGGCCAACGCTGGCCACTGTGCGCCATAACCCAGCCAGCTACCGACTAGGGCTACGGTAAAAATCAACACACTCATCAAGCCCAGAAAAGCGGCTGATAGCTGCCAGGATGCCCCCGCCCACCGTCTGATCATCGGCATTGTCGTTTCGGCTGCGAGATGACGAATGAGCGCATTCAGAATTAACCCAGAACGTAACGTGTCGGTTAGGGAGTAGACGGTCAGGAATAAAATCCATTTACCAAATTCCTCTTTGCTGCACACGCGAGCCAGTAAAGCCAGCGTCACTAAACCCAACACGGCCGACAGGCCATTACCCGCCAGCGACACAAAAGCATTTGTTTGAAGAAGCCGCTTACCAGCCCCATGCAGCGTTTTTACGTTCATGATACGGTAGTTCGTAATGGTGGGATAGATAGCGGAATTTTTTTCGGCCGACGTTCCTTTTTAGCACGCTCAATAGGGCCCATTAGTGGCTCCAACAAGTCAGGTTCTACCTGATCAACGACCATCATGACGCGGCCATGACTCGCCTTTCGGTACAATTCACACAAGACATTATCTACTTTCGCCCAACCCGTAAGGGCATTCACGATGAGTAGGGAAAGGTTTGCCTGGGCGACCAAATAGGCTGGAATTGCCATCTCACGCAGCACGGGCAATTCCAGAAAAATGAAGGAATAATCAATGCCCTTGGCAATCTCCGATTGGTCGATCAGGCTTTCAATCTGTTTAGTATCCGCAAAATCAGCCTCTACCGGGTACGCTCCCCAACAAGCTGACGTATTGGGTATGTAAGCCGATTCGACCGATTGAGCGGGAAACAAATAAGCTACCTGATGACCGGCCTTAGCTAACTGATTACTAATATGTTCGCCAACCCAGGTAGCCCGCCCGCCCGACCGGGTGCTAAATAATATGACTAAGTAATATGGACTTCTAAGAGAGGCCGACAGAGTCTCGACGAGGATTACGCTGCGAAGTTGTTCCAGCATACCTTCCTCCACATGCCGTAAGCTATACTGGTTGTTTTTAGGGTCGGACATTGGAAAAGCTGCCGCCAGCGGAAGTCCTATTTTGGCTTCGGCCTGTTCGGGTGTTCGGAGCCCTTTGTTAAGCAATTCGCCCGTGAGCAGGAAGGCAAAAACAACAACGAATCCAGCCATAAAGGAGGCTATAACCAGTACCATACGCTTGGATGGCTGGGGCGCTAGCGGAAACTTGGGTACATCAAGTACCGTTAATGACCCACTCATTTCCAGGTTTTTCTGCCGTAAACGAGCCAGATTTAACCCATGCAGAACAGACAAATACTCTTTTTCGGCCACGCCTACTTCCCGCTCCATTCGATTCAGCGTGGACCCCAGTGGCGCAAATTCGCTGTAGATCGCATCGTATTCTTTCAGGCGTTTTTCAATAACGGTAATCCGGGCTTTTGACTCTTCATATTCCAATAGTTTGGCCAGCCAGTCATTCAACACGTCGCCCTGCGGTAAGCCTTCCTGCGTGTTGCTGTTATTATAATAGGTGCGGGCTACGTCGCGAAGCTGATCGGATAGTTGTTGAAATGTATTTTGCAACTTCTCGATAAGAACTGGCGATTGACCGGACGCCATCGCATTGGCCAATTGCATTTGAACCTTGGCCAATTCAGTGCGTCTTGCCAGTATATTATCGTTAGTTGTCACGATCGCCAGGCGGCTCGACAAACGTTTTTCGAGTGTTTCAAACGCTGCTTTTGCTGCCCGGAACCGCATAACTTCCTGATTATAATTCGTTGTCATGTCCTCTTTCGACTCAGCAATAAACTTCGATTGCTCGCCGTAATTGATGATTTTGTTATTGACCCCGAAGTTTTTCAGCGTGTTCTCCGCCCCTTGCAGACTTTTATAAGAATGGTCGACCTGCTTTTCAAAATAGTTAACTACGTTGTTGGTTTCCGACGATTTTACATGAGTGTATCGCTCTCGGAAAACATCAATCAGAATTGCCAGCGTATGCTGACAAACCGCCGGATCATCTGCTTTAAATGATAGCTCCAGCATATCACTCGTATTTTTTCTGGACACCGTTAGCCGACCAACGATACCATCAATGTCATAATTTGACTTTGAGTCATACAGAATTTTCTTGAGTAAATTGTTGGCCGGTTCTTTAACCATTTTTCGGATTCGTCCGTACGTAGCTTCTTCATTTCCAGGCACAACCAACGCCGTTCGGGTGCTTTTATCAATTAACTCTGCCAGATCGGCAAACCCTTTTGCACCAAGTTTATAGGGATTCGGTTTCGTCAGGACTAAATGACCAGCCAGCAGCCGCATGGATACTTCTTCGACCGTCTCGCTCGATTTGATCGTTGTAATGAGGTTATCGAAGGCATTATTGATGGCATAATAATCGACACGGGAATCTTCACTGCTTGTAATCGAATAGCCCGACGCCAGGCCTGTATAAATGGTGGCATTCGTTACATATTCCCGCTGCATATCTCTGGTCAGATACACGACGGTAGCAGCCGAAATAGCTGGAAACAGCAGCAGCCAAATCCATTTTTTCTTTAGTAAGCGACTAATAATTAGTAAACTCATACGCTCATTAGCGACTGATAATCAGACGGTTTAAATCAACTCCTATTAAAGCCACCATATCGTACATGGCGCTTAATAAATCACCCCGTTCTTTTTCAACATTGTGTTGGGATATTGCGTATACATTGCTGCTGGTTGCCAGAGATGCCGGTGTAATTTTCCCCTGTTGCATCTCTACCTCTGCCACCCGAAAAGCCACCATAGCGATCTGGGCATCCCGAATCCGAATGGCTAGTAAGCGGTGAGCCGTGAGCATTGCCTGATAGGAGCGGTTTAAATCGCGCTTCAACTCCAGCTTACTAATATCCCGTCGGGCCGAAGCGGCTCTGAGTTCAGCCTTCATCTGTTGAATTCTGTACCGCCGACCCACAACTTCCGACACTGGAATCTGAATGTTGATCCCCATCCGTCGACCATTGGCCAATTGCAGGAAATCACTGGAAACAGAACCTGTGTTTACAAAAGCCTGGTTTCCGGCAGAATATGTAAAGAATGGGCTAAGCCCCTGAAGAATTAATACTTTTGTTACCTGTAAACTAGCGGCTTTGCCTTCAATCATTGCATCCTCAAAGTGGACTGCCGGAGAATGTCTGACCGCAATTTGGTAGAGGCTGTCAAAGGGTAGTAGTTGTTCAGCAAGGCTCTTGTCAATATTAAATAGCACCGTATCCGGGCCTGTGTCCGTTACAACGGCCTGCTGTTTGCTGGCGGCAAAGCCAGTTCGCCAAGATTGTCCATATCCTATAGTTAACTGAAATACTAGTAAATACCATACGGCGATAGCCTGCCGTTTTCTCTTGAGAGAATTACCCATATCAACATATACGTAAACAAATTAAATCATATTAGTTTTTCTTTTGGTAAATTTATATACATTTACTATACAAATAACGGCAGTATTTAAAATAAATAAGAATTTATCCGCGAATGATAAATGAATTCCTTATCGGCTAATTATCCCATGGATCTTGACTTTGTCATTGTGGGCATTCAACCGTGGACACTACCGTTGGGCGGTAATTGTAAAGACATTGCGCTTGAGCTGTCGAAAACGAATAGAGTCCTCTACGTAAATCCGTCCGTCGATCGTATCACCGCTTTTCGTCAGCAAAGTAAAGGCGACAGAAGATCGCCCGAACCCGAACAAACGCTCGTGAAGATTAGCAATACCTGTTGGGTACTTTACCCGGATGTGGTACTGGAATCTATTAACTGGCTCCCCGACAATCCACTCTTTGACTGGCTGAATAAACTCAATAACAAACGCTTAGCCAGGCGGATTAAGCAGGCCATTGATCAGTTGGGGTTTGGGAAATTTGTCCTGTTCAATGACAGTGACATGATTCGCAGTTTCTATCTGAAAGAACTTTTAAACCCGAAACACTACGTTTATTATAGCCGGGATAATTTGATGGCCGTTGACTACTGGAAAAAACATGGGCATCGGCTTGAGTCCAGCCTGATGCACAAAGCTGATTTAGTGGTCAGCAACTCGGCTTATTTGGCGGGGCTGGCGAGTCAATACAATGCCAATACGGTAGATATTGGCCAAGGGTGCGATCTTACCCAATTCGATGCGGCCATCAGCCGTCAAGTCCCCGACGACATGGCACCCATTGCTCACCCCCGAATTGGTTATATTGGCGCACTTAACTCGAATCGGCTGAATATAGACTGGCTCCTTTTGTTAGCCCACAACCGACCGCAGTGGAATCTGTTGCTGATTGGCCCTGAAGATGAAACGTTCCAAAAAAGCATACTCCATCAGTTACCCAACGTCCATTTCTTGGGAGCAAAGCCCATGCAACAGCTACCCGCTTATTTGCAACACCTCGACGTTGCCATTAATCCACAACGATTAAATGAGTTGACAATCGGTAATTATCCCAGAAAAGTTGATGAATACCTAGCTATGGGAAAACCCGTTGTTGCCCTTCAGACGGAGACAATGCAGTTTTTCAGCAACTATGTAATTTTGGCAAAAACAGGCGAACAGTTTGTTGCTGGTATCGAAAAGGCATTAAATAACGACTTGCCAGCGCAGCCAGAAGCGTGTATCGAGTTTGCTCGAGAGCACACCTGGACCCAGTCGATAGCCAGGCTGATGGAAGCTATAAATAGTGTAAGTGTCAGTCAATTAGCAACTGCCAACGTCGTATAATATGAGCCTTTCAGAATTAATAAAAAACAGCAGTCGGTTTAAAGGCTGGGTCCATTACTTGCTTATTCCCAGAAGTCAGGCCCGGCCCCGTCGTTGGGTCAGTTGGGCCGTAAATCCGTGGATTCACAAAAAAGGCGCAGGATCTCGTGTTTGTTCCTCGGCCCGGCTTGATGTTTTGCCATTTCGACGGTTTGAATTAGGGCAAAAAACTACCGTTGAGGACTATTGCGTCATTAACAACGGCGTAGGCGATGTACTTGTTGGCGAACACTCTCGTGTTGGTATTGGCAGCGTACTCATTGGACCAGTCACCATTGGCAATCAGGTAATTATTGCCCAACATGTTGTTATATCGGGGCTTAATCACGGCTATCAGGACATTGATTTACCCATTCGGCAGCAACCCGTAACCGCTCTTCCCATCGTCATTGCTGATGAGTGCTGGATTGGCTCGAATGCGGTTATTACCGCTGGCGTACAGATTGGCAAACACTCCATTGTAGCGGCCGGAAGCATCGTTACCAAAGACGTTCCACCCTATTCGGTAGTGGCCGGAAATCCGGCGAAGGTGATTAAACAGTATGACCCGGCGTGCAAAACATGGGTGAAAGTGAGCTCATCGAGAACAGCATTTGTCTAGTATGGTGGTGTCAGGTTTGAGAATCTGACACCACCATACTAGACAAATTTATTTAAAGGCCGGTATACCCGTAATTTCTGCTCCTAAAATCAGCAGTTGAATATCGTGAGTACCTTCGTAGGTGCTCACCGATTCCAGATTCATCAGATGGCGCATAATTGGATACTCACCCGAAATACCCATAGCTCCCAGAATCTGGCGGGCTTCTCGGGCAACCCGTAGGGCCATATCAACATTGCTGCGTTTGGCCATCGAAATTTGTGCAACGGTTGCCCGGTCTTCGTTTTTGAGCATACCGAGTCGCCAGCAGAGTAATTGTCCCTGCGTAATATCGGTCAGCATTTCAGCTAGTTTTTTCTGAATCAATTGAAAACTGGCAATCGGTTTGCCAAACTGAATACGTTCGAGCGCATAGCGACGGGCTACTTCGTAGCATTCCATTGCGGCTCCCACGGCTCCCCAACTAATGCCGTACCGTGCCTGTTCCAAACATTTCAGGGCGCTTTTTAGGCCAAACGATTCGGGCAGGATATTTTCTTTCGGCACCTGCACATCCTGAAATATCAATTCGCCGGTACTGCTGGCCCGCAGCGACCATTTGTTTTTTATTTCGGCGGTTGAGAAACCTTCCATCCCACGCTCAACAATCAAACCCCGAACCCGACCATGATCATTTCTGGCCCAGACAATAGCAATGTCGGCAATAGCGGCATTGGTAATCCAGAGTTTCGAGCCATTGAGCAAATAGTAATCACTCCGCTCAATAAAATTGGTTTCCATGCCACCGGGGTCAGAGCCGTGGTTAGCCTCGGTGAGCCCAAAGCAACCAAGCAGTTCGCCCTTAGCCAGCCGGGGCAGGTATTTTTTTCGCTGGGCTTCCGATCCAAAAGCCCAAATTGGGAACATGACCAATGAGTTTTGTACCGACACACAGGAGCGCATCCCCGAATCACCCCGTTCAATTTCCTGCGTCATCAGTCCATACGAAATTTGATCGAGTCCACCACCACCATATTCTGTC
>CAXVWN010000324.1:0-10679 GCA_964263725.1 Spirosoma sp. | reverse complement strand
CTATGTTGAAGCAGACTACAATCTGATTAGCGATACCAGTGTTACAAACGCTGCGACCAAGCTCACGCTAGCGGCAAAAAATTCGTACTTCAGTGTTAAAGCTGGTATCACCATTGGCGGCTCGCATTAATTCGTGCCAGTGACGCTGAACGATCAAACGTTATAAACAGACAGAGCGATCCAAATTTGGATCGCTCTGTCTGTTTATAACGCTTTTTTTTACTGCTCATTGAGTAGCAAAAACATTTCGGCCGCGTGCCATGCATGGGGAAAGGCCAATTTCTGTTTCACTATGTCTTTGTCCAGGACCGTCAGGCCGGGGTAATGCGCTTCGCTGCCCAATTGCTCCCAACTCAGTGGATAATCTATGTTGCCCAAAATGCCCCGCTTCCCCGAAATGCCTGGTCCGGCATCATTACGAAATCGCCTGTAAAAATGATCTTCTGCCCAGGATAAATAGGGATAGTTGCTACTGGAAATATCACTGGTTCTTTTGCCGTCAACGTGCTCATTTGTGTACGCCCACCAGATGAGTGACGAATAGCTATCATACTGCTTTGGAATAACGTAGGGATCGGGTAGACCGAGGGATTTTAGGCCGTACTTCAGCCATTTGGTCTGAAAGACAGGGTGTTCTGTGTAATCGGTTTTGCCAACAATGTAGTTCTCGTGCTGAAATTGCTTGACCGAGTCCAGCATCATCTGTACGGCCGGATGATTTTTATCCGATACCAGCGATACCATAAACAGCACCTCGCCGATGTTATCTGCTTCGGTAACGTCGTGATTATTACGGTCGAATGGTTGATGGATGGCCATAATCCAGTCACGAATCAGGTTCAGATTACCGGTCTCACGCAAAGCCATTGCCATCACGGCGGCATCACGATACCATGCTTTTTTGTAAACCAGAAAATTCGGCACCGGACGACCGTAGATGACGTTAATAAGTATTTCCTGATGCAGAACCCGAAGTATAGGACCGAACTTTTTACCCGTAAATTGAGGTAGCGTCACCGGGCTGCGGGTGCCCGGAATTAATTTTGTCCGTTTGTTGGACTGCACAATCCAGACCCCCGTTTCATCTTCCTGAATCTGTACCGTTTGCCCATCATCCAGCACCAGATGCACCAGATAAGCCGATGGTACAATGATTTCCTGTTGCACCTTCCATTGCTCCTCAATATTTCCCGTCAGCGCATTCAGCAGTCGCCCATTGCGGTAAATAAGTTTTAATCGGTCACCCATCCCGAACAGAAAAAATTTCAGGTCCGGTAAGTCGCGATGGGTAGGATGCTCCTGCCGGAGTAACATCAGGTTCTCCCGATAGGCTAGTAATGCGCCCGCCGGGTTGGCGTGCAGGCTCGGCATGACCGACTTCTGCGCCCAAACCGATAACGGCAAGAGGAGAAAAAACAGGCAATTTCTGGCCAGCATGACTGTGTTCATTAAGTGAAAATCACAACTTCGATTTTGTCGGCTGATCGCTATAGACCAGCAAATCGGTCATGTGGACAACGTGTTCGGTATCCGGATTCAACAGTTTAATCCGTACTGTATGCTTGCCCTTTGGAAGTTGATATTTCCAGAACAACTCATGTCGGCGCCGGGTGAAATTAGCGGGTAATTTTGCCGTTTCTATTTTCTTATCATCAACGTACAAGTCAGCCGTAAAGGCGAAATTGCTTTCTGCATCTGCATTCGATCCAGTCCGGTTTTTTACTTTTGCTTCGCCCCGCATAACAAAGCCGACACCCTCAAAATCAATACTGTATTCGTTCTCTAAATCTTTCTGAATGTTTTTTATCAACACGGGATGATGGCCTGTAAACGCTTGTTCAAGGCGCACCGCTTTAGGCGTTTGTATGGCAATTGTTACCTGATCTCCAGCAATTTTGCCGCCGTTACGCGCCACTACTTGCAATGCGTGTTTCAGGCCCATTGCATATACGTCATTCAACGACATGGTTGTGTATTTGAAATCAATATCCTCAGCTTCTTTCAGCCCTTGTTTCCAGTAAGCAGGTATCTTGTTGTAGCCGAGCATAGTACCCAGAACACCGCCCGCCGAAGACGGATTGCAATCGGAATCCTGCCCGGCGCGGGTGCTTATTTCCATTGTTTTTGTGAAATCGCCCCCGCCATAGAGTAGGCCCAGCACAATGTAGGCTGAGTTTAGTTTGGCATCAATGTTAAACGGGCGAAACACGCCATCAGGACAACCCACATCATCAGACCACTTCCGCTGAATCTCAAACCAGTTGCGTTTCCAATCGCTGGGAAATTGCTTGTGCCACTTAATTACGTCGTTAATACATTGATGAAAAGTGCTCTGTGGCGGAATCGTTTTTAAGGCTTCTTTGACAATGTAATTCACATCGGTCGAAACAAACGCCAATGAATACATCGCTCCAACATACGCCCCGCCGTACCAACCATCGCCGTAGTTCATGATGTGGCCGATGGGATCACCAATTTTTACGGCCGTGTTTGGCATTCCGGGGGCCATCAGCCCCGAGAAATCGGCTTCAATCTGAAAATCAATATCATCGGCATGAGGGTTATTCAGCCAATGCCCGGACTCCGGCGCTTTCATGCCATTCAGGAGGTTGTAGCGGCCCGCCTGATTAGCGTGCCAGAGCATATAGCCTGCGTTTGCATACGCGTTGGCATGTTCGGCAACGGGAGCGTCAATTCCTTTACGCTCAAATACGTCCACAAACGTCAGGTCCATATAAATGTCGTCGTAAAGACCCGGCGTATTGAGCATCGTGTGCTTAATGTAGCCATCGTACCACGGAATGGGCTGGTAATCATTAATCATGGTTCCCGTAAATCGAAATTCCGTTGGCCCGCCGAACGTACAACCGATGAGCTGACCGGCCCAACCTCCTTTAATTTTGTCCTGAAGAGCCGATTTGGATACCGTAACCGTTTTAGGAATCACCTTGGGCGGCCTGACCGGAGGAGTTGTCGCCGATAGTACTATTAGCGTCAGGACCAATAAGAGGATGGGTTTCATAGAAGATGGGATTAAGGAATCAATGTCTATTTACAGTCTCATTATTAACTATTTACTCAATTTCGCTGCGTTTGGGCATCGATGCCTGGGCACCCATACGCGTAACTGAAATGGAAGCGGCTTTGCAGGCAAATGCTATCGCATCGGGCAACGATTGACCTTCTGACAAGCCCACCGTTAGAGCGCCGTTGAAACAGTCACCGGCCGCCGTGGTATCTACTGCTTTGACGGCTGCGGTCGGGATGAGTTGGCCCCGATTCTCCGAATACGCATAAGCTCCTTTCGAACCGAGGGTAATGATCACATTGGTCACGCCCATTTCGTGTAGCTTTCGGGCGGCTTGTTCGGCGGTAGGTACGTCTGTAACCCGGATGTCCGTGAGCAATTCGGCTTCGGTTTCGTTGGGTGTAATTAAAAATAAATTCGGAAATAAGGTCGGAGGAAGGACCTGCGCTGGAGCCGGATTTAGAATAACCCGTATCTCTCGGTTAGCGGCTTGCTGAACGACATATTCAACGGTTGGTAATGGAATTTCGAGTTGGAGCAACAGCAGCGTATCGGCTTCTGCCGACTGCAACGCTGTTTCCGTTTCGGCAGGCAGGAGATTGGCGTTAGCGCCGGGTGCCACTGTAATGCAGTTCTCGCCGGTTGCGTCAACATTAATAAGCGCTACTCCCGAAGGTTGGTTGACATCGGTCAGGATATAAGTTGTGTTAATTCCTTCTTCCCGAAAACCACTGACAGCCTGTTGACCAAATATATCGTTGCCGACTTTGGCCACGAATGTTACCCGTCCACCAAGTCGGGCGGCTGCAACAGCCTGATTGGCCCCTTTGCCGCCGGGATTCATCAAAAACGTACCGCCTAGGACGGTTTCTCCCGGTGCCGGTAATCGATCGGCCTTGACAACCATATCGGTGTTTGAACTGCCAATTACTAAAATCTGTGTAGACATAGAGTAGTAGGATTTAGGGTAGTGTTTCAACTAAATACAGTCGTAGGTAAACATTTACTGGCTTTATTTAAATACTTACCCTATTCAGTTAATAGTTTTAGTTTAAACCTATCTGTGGTAGGCTTATATTGCGCGTAGTTACGATGAATTCCTCAGTCCAGCGTTCTCGTTCATTTGCCTTAGCGATTACGTTATTTACAATAGGCTATTAGTCAATGAGTCCAATAACTTTTGATCTGACAAACTGCGACCGTGAGCCAATTCATATTCTCGGCCATATCCAGTCTTACGGCTACCTGATTTCCATTCAGCCCGACACGTATTCAATTCTTCATGCCAGCGACAATATTGTCGATTTAGTTGGCGTGGATGCTGCTCAATTGCTGGGTCAGCCTATTGATACCCTGTTGGTGGGTACTGATTTGCCTGAAAGTACATTGGTCGAAATTTTAAACGTAGGCCGACGAAACGAATCATGGGAAACGATGAATCCGCATCGGTTAACCCTCAACGGAAAGAGCTGGAATTTAATTATTCACCAACACCAGGGGCTTCTTTTGCTGGAATGGGAACCGACTGGTAGTGATCAAAATATAGTAATTAATCAGCAACTGATTGCGCAGGCTCTAACGGAAGTACAATCCAGCCGAACGCTCGACGAATTGCTGCAAAACACAGCCCGACGTGTAAAAGCGATTATTGGTTTCGATCGGGTAATGGTATATCGCTTTGAGTCAGACTGGCATGGGCACGTAATCGCTGAAGAAAAAGACGCGCATCTGGAGCCTTTTCTGGGCTTACATTATCCGGCTTCAGACATACCACGCCAAGCCCGCGAATTGTACAAAATTAATCTGGTTCGGTTGATTGCCGATGCTGGCAGCGTTCCCGCTCGTGTGCTGTCGCAACCCGTCTGGCCTGAAGATCAACCGCTGGATTTGACGCATTCGGTCTTGCGGTCGGTATCGCCGGTACATATCGAATACCTGAAAAATATGGGTGTACAAGCATCCATGAGTATCTCCTTACTTTACCGGGGCGAGTTATGGGGGTTAATTTCGTGCCATAACAGCAGCCCTCGCTTTGTTGATTATCCGGCCCGGCAGGCGGCTAAATTTGTTAGTCAATTACTATCTGCTGCCTTAGAGTTTCGGAAGGACAAAGAGGATCAGACCCACTTACTTCAATACCAGCAAACGGCCCGACAACTGCATGAACAACTGGTTGCCACTGAAGATGTTGTGCGAGCGCTTACGAAACTTCCAACCACGGCCCTCGAGGCAAATGGGGCAACTGGAGCAGCCCTTTTATTCAACAATAAACTGTATCGGATGGGCCAAACACCCGACGAAAAAGCTATCCGGGCGGTTGCAGACTGGATTGGAGCAAACAGTACCGAAACGTTTCTGGAGACAAATCAATTACCCAAACTATATCCACCCGCCGAAGAGTTTCGGGCCGTGGGTGCGGGCTTGCTGACCATTGTGTTGTCTCGGGAGCTGAACGAGTATCTTTTCTGGTTTAAGCCCGAGCGTATCAAGCAGGTTACGTGGGCAGGCAATCCCGAAAAACCCGTAACCGTTGAGGATGATGGGACGCATCGGATTAGCCCTCGAAAAAGTTTCGCTTCCTGGACGGAATCAGTGCACAACACATCGGAGCCGTGGAGTGAAACCGAAATCTCGGTTGTTGTGAAATTGCGGGAAGATATTTTGCAGGTTGTTACGAAGCAGGCCAATGAAATTCGCTTGCTCAATCAGCGATTGCAGTTAGCTTACGAAGAATTGGACGCTTTTAGTTATACCGTGTCGCATGATTTACGTACCCCTTTATCATCCATTCGGTGTTACTCTGAAATTCTGATTGAAGAGTACGGTCAGGATCTTACACCCGATGCGCAGTCGTTGATCCAGAAAGTGATTGATTCAACGGACCGAATGCGTACGTTGATTCGTCACATTCTTCATTATTCGCGGATGGGCCGTTCTGAACTGGATACGCAACCGGTTGATATGAAGCAACTATTGGAAGGCATTCGGGACGATATGCTGGTAACAACTAAGGGCCGGTTATTGCACATCGATATTGGCGATACGCCACCTATTACGGCCGATCCTACAATGGCCCTTCAGTTATTTACAAATCTGCTCAGCAACTCGACTAAATATACCCAACTGGCACCCGAGGGAATTATTCGGATAAAAGGATCCAAAACTGACAGTGAAGTTATTTATTCGGTCGAGGATAATGGGATTGGGTTCGACATGAAGTATGCTGGCAAGATGTTTGATCTCTTTAAACGGTTAGAAAATGCCAGGGGCTACGAAGGCTCTGGTGTTGGCCTGGCCATTGTGAAGCGGATTATTAATCGGCATCAGGGTAAAATCTGGTTTCATAGCGAACCAAACCAAGGCACTACATTTTCTGTTTCATTCCCCATCATGCCTGCTGAATAATCTAGTTTATGGTAGACGTACTTTATGTTGAAGATAATCCGAATGACGCTGACATATTCAGTCGCCTAATACGGAAATTAAACCGGCCTGTTACCTACACTATTATCAGCAGTGGGTCAGAAGCGCTAGACTATTTAACGGGGCAGGGGGTTTACGAGCAGGAAAAGACTGTGTTGCCTAAGCTGGTGCTAATGGACCTGAATTTAGAGGGTTTAAGCGGCATTGATGTAATTGAAAAAACACGGTCTATAGACCGCACGCGGTTTGTTCCAATTGTTGCGTTTAGTACGTCAGACAACCCCACAGATGTTCAGTTGGCCTATATAGCCGGTATTAACGCCTACGTTGTCAAGCCGGGTGGGTACCAGGAAACGGGCATAGTGCTTGAAAAACTATGCGATTTCTGGCTGGAAAATAACACCCGAATCGACTATAAATGAGTACTCTATTGGAACGCTTACGGCAAGAAACCCGGCCGTTACACGAGGAGACCGAACAAATTTTTTATACAGAAGCGCTCAAAAATGGTACGCTTTCGGTAAGTGAATACGGTCATTTATTAAGAACTCACTTGCTGTTTCATCAGGCTTTGGAAACTGCTATTGATGGCCAACCTGACTTTTTTCGGGAGTATGAACCGGAAATCCGCCGGAAAACACCCTGGCTGGTAGCCGATTTAAACCGTTTACACGAAGCGCTGCCAGTTTACACGCCAGAAATTTTTGCCGGTTGGTCGCCTATTTCTTTGCTGGGTGCTGCCTATGTAGGTGAAGGTTCTATGCTGGGCGGCACGTTTATCTGGCGTTTATTGCAAAAAAACGAAGCCATCCAACCCTTGTTGGAACACGCCCGATTTTATCAGGGTTACGGCTCCGCTACGGGTAATAATTGGCGCAGTTTCGGGGATTTTTTGACCCGTCAGGGCGAACCCAATGCCGACGAAGTCGTGTATGCGGCTAGCCAGGCTTTTACTAGTTATCAGGCTGTTTTTCGGGCGGTTGGTCTATCAGTAGCCGCCATATAATTAAATCTCGTACACCAAATCTGATTGATAAGCGGGCAAAAACACCTTGGAGGTAGAACCCTTTTCCTTCTGACTGCTGACATCAATAGCTCCGCCATGACTTTCGGCTACTCGCCGGGCAAAATTTCAGGGCATTGACAATCAGGTTTTGAAAAAGTCGATGAAGTCACGATGCACTACCAGCTATTTTTGGCAGTGGCACCACATCAACAGTTGCATTCTTTCGGCTGTTTTAAACAAAAAAGCAAAATTCGATTAAAAGCCCTTTTGTTACTTATGATTTTGTCGGCTGCTTAACCGCTTTTTTCTCCTTTCGGCGGGTTTCCTGCCGTTCTCTGAGTGCCTCAATTTTTTCTTCGTGGATGTCTTCAGCTTCCTCAACGGAATGCGATTCTGAGAGGCTATCTTCCGTTTTCGCCTTTTCGGCCAATTTACCGAAAAACTTATGTAATGCGTGAAGGTCGGCTTCGGTTAGATCTTCTACATTCAGCAACCGATTGCTGGCTTTTCGGTCCACGGCTATCAGCTCATTTAATTTAATCTGCATTGCCAGCGAGTCTTTGTTCTGCGATTTCTGAATCAGAAAAACCATCAGAAACGTAATAATCGTGGTCCCCGTATTGATAACTAACTGCCACGTATCGGAATATCCAAAAATAGGTCCGGTAATGACCCAGACAATAATCGTTAAAAACGCCAGCAGGAAAGCGGATGACGAGCCAGTAGCTTGTGTTGCTTTAGACGCGAATTTTTCAAAAAACTGGGTGAATTTATTGGTATTCATGTAATTAGGATGTTTATCTTGATAACGTTTCTCGCTTTAATTTGTGAGATTAAAAACGTTATAATGTACTCCACAAAGATAACATCCCCAATGGGGTTGACGCCAAACGAATCGGTCTATTTGGCTGTAAGCTGAAGATAGTTTCTCCGGTTATTTAACAAGGTTTTGGGTTTGTTTAAGAAACTTTAGCCGGTAGTTGTTGGCCGCTTCCTGCTGCTGAGCTTCCTCCCGAACCATTGATGGGTTGGCCGAAGCGGTGTTTCGCTCGCTGTTGGCAATAACTGTTTCCAGCAAAACCTCATTGTTCGTTGCACTTGCCAGCCTAAAATCATTGTCGAGTGCACGGGATAATGCATCGGAAATGGGTATTGTCTGGCTTTGTTTTGCCGGACCGGAGGTTGGAAAACCAGAACGGTTTTTGATCATATAGTCAAATGCTTTTGTGGCAGACGACAAAATTGCCTCAGCCACGAATGACATTGTTGCGTTTGTGGCGAGTTCCGCCTTCGGTAACGCATCGAGGTAAGCATCCAATACATCATTGGTGGGTCGATTAAGCGATTGGCGTGTTGCCAGGTATTTTCTTAAAAAAGTCGCGTCCCGCCGACCATTGGCATAATCTTTATCTCCTTTGGCAACTGTTGGCCGCAGTTGGGGAGTTGCCAGCATCTTATCGGCTACATCGAGCATGCCGTTAATGCCGCTGTAGCCCACCGCCCGGTGAACTAATGTACCATTGGGTGCTATGTATAACGCTGTCGGATAACTCGATACTGCGTATTGTTTTGCCACCTGCACCCCTTCGCCCCGTTCGGCGTCGAACTGATAATTGATAAAATGAACGTTGAATTTAGCGCCTACTTTCGGGTTCGGGAACGCTTCTTTAGCCATCCGTTTACAGGGCGGACACCAGCTTGTATAAAAATCCACAAACACGGGCTTCTGCTGGCGTTTGGCTTCGGCCAGTATATCTTTCCAGGAACCAGTAAAGAATAGTATGCCCGCTGATTCGTCGGGCGGGAAAGTTATGTTTTGCCCCACTGCTCCAAACGTCATAAACAAAATTATGACTAGACTCAACCGTGAAACGTGCGATTGCATGTATGGAAGTTTAAATTTTTGTCTAAAATAAATGCCTTTAACCCTCGCACGCTAGCTGACTCGGCAAATGACCGGAAAACGTTTAACGTCAGGCGCTGTAAACTCGTTGATCTTCGCGACATCGACTCCGCAAACGCTGAATTTTTTATCGGTTCGGGTTATTGCGCAACGATTATTATAGCCTCAAAATTCATAGTTAATCCTGCTCAAACTCGTAATCAAACAATTATGAAAGGCCAAACCACAAAGCCATTCCCGATGAACTAATCTCGTGTAGGGCTTGTCTTTTTAGATATGGCAAAAAAAGAAATTCCACATGCTAACCCCCCTGATACTAAGGAACAAGTAAGTTGGCGCGAACGCTTCGCGGCTTTGGGTAACCTGCCCGCGTTTTTTAAATTAGTCTGGGAAGTATCTCCGGCATTGTTTCTGGGCAATGCCGTTCTGCGACTTATTCGGGCGGCTATTCCGGCGGCTACGCTCTACATCGGTAAACTCATTATCGACCAGGTCGTTGCGCTCTCTAAACATACATCTACCGAAGATGCCAACTATATCTGGTGGCTCGTTGGCGCTGAATTTGGTCTGGCTATCCTCTCAACAGGGCTGGGCCGGGCGGTTGCGCTGATGGATAGTTTGTTAGGCGATCTGTTCGCTAACCAGACCTCTGTTCGGTTGATGGAACACGCGGCCACACTCGACCTGGAACAGTTTGAAGATGCTACGTTTTATGACAAACTCGAACGTGCCCGACGCCAAACCAGCGGCCGAACCGCGTTGCTCTCCGGTGTATTCGGACAGGTGCAGGAATTGATTTCAGTGGGCTTTCTGGGGGCTGGTCTGGCAGTCTATAATCCGTGGTTGTTGCTGCTGATTTTGGTGGCTGTAACCCCCTCGTTTATTGGCGACAATTATTTCAACCAGCGCAGTTATTCACTCTCCCGTTCGTGGACACCTGAACGGCGTGAACTCGATTACCTGCGTTTCGTGGGTGCCAGCGACGAGACCGCCAAAGAAGTCAAAATCTTTGGTTTGTCGAATTTTCTGATTGATCGATTCAGATCATTATCGTGGGAGTACTATTTGAAGAACCGGGCGTTGGCTATTAGCCGCGCCGGGTGGGGCGTATTGTTAACCGCACTTGGTACGGCGGGTTACTACGGCGCGTACGTCTGGATTGTGATGCGGGCCGTAAGCGGTCAAATCTCCCTGGGCGACCTGACATTTCTGGCGGGATCGTTCCGACAGGTGCGGGGTTCGCTGGAGAGTATTTTGTTGCAGTTCAGTAGTTTAACGCAGGAAGCGATCTATTTGCAGGACTTGTTTGATTACTTCGC
>CAXVWN010000323.1:0-19283 GCA_964263725.1 Spirosoma sp. | reverse complement strand
AGTCAATAACAAATTTTCCGTTATATATAAGCCATCTACCAGTGTAAAGGGACGTAAACACAATGGCAGTCTTGATTATAAACGTAGTGCTTTCCTGCTTCAATAGCTCCATTTTTAGGAGCAGGCGTCAGCATTAAATTGAGGCTTCCGTCCTCACCTTTGTTGAGTATCCCATTTTTTATCAGAATCTGATATTCTTTCGCCATAGGATACTTGACTAGTATTCGCTCGACTTCCTGGTAATGCTCACGCTGGGCATAGAACCAAACGCCTATGCCCAGCAACAGGATCATGGGGATAGTCCAGATGCCCATACGGCCAAAGCCGTACCAGAATGCGGCCACGGGATTATCCGTCTGAAACGGTTGCTGGCTTTGCCGAATCCGCTCTGCAGCTGTTTCAATGGCTTGCTGGTGGCGGGCAGATTCCTCCTCTAAAAGGGCTACTAATAACGCCCCCGAATCCCCCACATCATACTGATAGCGGGCCTTTATGCGCGCTTTCGTTTTTTCAAATATCACCATCCTTACGCCGAGTGTAATTGATCAAGTTGTTGTTCAATCAGCAGTCGTTCCAAAAAATCATACTCACTCAACCCCTTGCCCAACTGAGCATAATGGACAATCTGTTTGCCCACCTGGCTCTCGGCATCAATACCTCCAAAAGAGGAGAGTGAAAGCTGATTTTGCTGACAAAAATTGTCTAGGATGGCTAGTTGCTCCTGACGAGCGGGACCCACAAAACTATATTGGTTCGGATGAACCACGATTTGAAATTGATCCTCTAGCCTAGCCACTAGCTGTCCCAGGTATTCGACGCAGGGTTTGAAAGCTGTATTGCCTCCAATCACCACGTGAAAGACAAACTGACTCTTTATCTGGCTCTCAACCCGTTTGAGCAACGAGGCTGGAATATCCTGCTCTACCATAGCGGGAAATTGCTCTGATTCAGGAGCTCCAAAATCTAAAAAATACTGCTGGTAATCTAAGCCAGCCAGTTCGACGACCGATTTAACCAATAACTGTCGATCCTGTTTGGCGCGTTCGTTGAACAAGGACAGTTTAGCCAGCCGTTTCTGAGATTGACCCCGTAAAAAGGCTAATTGACGGTCGCTGGTTTTAGTCGAATTATCAACGTCTAAGAACAGAGACGACGATTCACTTTCCAGACTGAGCGCATACAAATAGGTCAAAAATGATTTGCCGACTCCGCCTTTGGCCTGTAGAATATAATGGAATGTTTTCATGGGAATTGGTTTGCTTTAATCGGTGAGAAATTCAATCGTTGAGCGGCTATAAACCCCTTCCGCCAAATCTGGAATATTGAAACGAGGTGTTGATGCAGATCCCTTCACTTTAATCTGAGTGGATTGACTTAACCGGGCTATTGATTGAGCAGGCTTGTGCTTGGATCGTATGTGGTAGATGATGCTCTCTCGTACGGATATGCCCAGATCAGCCGAGATTCGTTCGGCCAGCATTGATGCGGTTAGGGGCAAGGAAAACCACTCCTGATAATAGCTGTAGAGGGCATCCCGCCGTTTGGTGTTATCGCCCCGAAAGGAGTGAATAAGTTCGTCTTTGGTTAGTGTCTTCATCAGTATTTCGTTTAGTAATCAACAAGAGTAAAAATACACTATTTAAGTCAATTGTTAGCATATTTTTAATATATTTATAGAATAATTTCCATTTTGAGAATATTATTGGCAATTTATTAGAAGATTCACTTTTTCGAGAGTAGGGCAAGTTGTCTTATTACACGGTAATAAAGGAGTTTCCTCTTTTTTCAATTCTTTTGTTAATGATCCTATATATGAGCAAAGCAACGCTACCAACGATTCGAAAAGGTCGACCACGTAAAACCGACGATCAACAGCGCACTCACAAAGTCACTATCAGTTTCACCGACAGCGAGTACGAGCATTTGAGAACGCTGGCTGGTCACGAGGTCGTCGTAAAGTCCAGTAGTACGACTCAGAAAACAACCGCACGGCCTAGGCGACAACATGGCTCTATGGCTGGTCACATCCGGACCATGATCGATAGCGCCCGTCAGCCACTGACAGGCGAACAGTTTGCGATACTTAATAAGTTAGTGGCCGAATGTAACACCCTGGATGGCTTGGCGCGCCGGGCTGAAACAACGGGTCTACTGGCCTTATCCGTTTCCTTAACTACGTTGCAACAACGCATCAGTCGGGTATTAGACGAGGTGGACAGAAGTCAAATACGGCTTGGTAAAGCCTCAAAACACGCCTGAACAATGGTAGCGAAAGTGCGATTAGGGGGAAATTTTAGCAACTCGGTGCGCTACCTGCTGGAAGGGCGGAAAACGGAAAACCAGCAGGTGGTGGAGAAACACGCCGAAGTACTGGCTGCGAATGGGATTCGACTCGGCAACGTGACGCAGATGAGTGCTGACTTTACGCGCCAACACGCGCTTAATCCTGATTTAAAACGGGCCGTCTGGCACGTGGCTTTGTCATTTTCCCGCGACGATGAATCCCAGTTAAACAATATTAAGATGGCTGAGTTGGCCGAACTCTATATGACTCGCTTAGGCATTGATCCAGCTCAGACCCAGTGGCTTCTAGTGCGGCATAGTGATCGAGAGCATCCGCACGTTCATCTGTTACTAAATCGGGTGAAACAGCATGGCGGTACGATTGATGCCGGGTTTTGCCAAAGTCGCAGTCGATCCGCAGCCATTGCTATTGCGCACGAACAGGGGTTGACTTTATCTGTGAGTCGTCCGATGGCTAAAAAACCAACTCATCAGGAAACGGAGTCTGAATGGCGAACGGCAAAACGCGTCATCTATAAAGCCCTGGCGCAGGAACTAGCTCACTCGGCATCGTTATCAAGCTTAGCCAGCCGATTAGAGCAGTACGACATTCAGGTTCACCGCTATCCGGCCAATGCTGAGTCCGATGTAGACACGACAGGAGTAATTTTTGAGCACAATGGTCAGTTTGTAAAAGCTAGCCAAGCGGATCGGGGGTTTAGCTGGCTTAAGATGAACAAGATATTAAGCGAGAAACAACAAGGTGGCACAAAAGACCTTCCTAAGGCGAGTATTTCTTTGTCTATTTCCCAAAAACCTGCCGAACAGCCAGCTATAGAATTACCGTTGTCCCACCAACCAACAGCCGATGATAGCTTTACCATTCAGTCAAACAAACCTAAACTTAGGATTAAGTAGGAATGATAAACCATAAACTCCAATACGTTTTGCTCTAATTTTACTTTGCGACTTTCAGGAAGGAATAACAAGCTTATCTTCTCCGTACATACTTATGAACTGTGTTAAAAGTCAAGCGATCGTGCGTAAAACTAGCTGATAATTTGGATTAAAATCTTCGTCGAACTTCACTACGGTGAATGCCTGGCGAAGCAGTTTATTGACTACGGCAATTAAAGCTAATTTAGACGATTTACCAGCCGCTTTTAAGCGTTGACGGTTTGCCGCTACGATAGAACTCTCGACAAGGCTTATTATAACGAATGGCCGACCAGAAGGCCATATATAGCATCGCTCTTAATTGGGGATCGCCCATTTTACAAATCCCCTTGGTGATGTTGGATTTTCCCAATTGATAAACTACAGGTACTACCCCAATATACTTGGCTAACGCTTTGGCTGAATGAAATTGACAAAAGCAACCCCCGGGCCGCTCTTTAGGTTTGAGAGCTGGTAAGAAACCAAGATTTGGTAGCTTGCCAGCCGTCAACCCAAGTAGGGAACCTAACGGGCCGCCGAGGACTCAGACCTAAGCACCGATTTAGCCCCTACTCTGTTATACCTGCCCAGATTCGGCAGGGTGGCCTGTGCCATAGAAAAGCGGGTGGGTGGGCCATGAAAGGGTTCGAGTTAAAGCGAGTTGTTGACTATGTGCCCAAAACTAAATAGGCATATAGACTTTTGCTACTTTATTGGCAATATCACTGCCAAAGATACGGCACCGGCCGCCCGGCCTCGACTGGGCTGTCTTTAGTCAACACGGTTTACAACTCAGCACTCATATCTCCAACACCCTAGCCGGTATTAAGACCGCTTTAGCCAAGTTGAAAGCATTACATGACTGGAATCCCAAACAGGCTGAATTTTGTATGGAACATACGACCTTGACAATCCTAGCGAGAGAAGAGCCAAAGAATACGACCGCACAGATTGAGGTATTTACCGACAAATTCCACACTCTGATTCAGTTCATGACAAAAGAACTGGTTTTATAAGAAAGCCCTTCAAGCTGATATGAGCGATGAGCCATATATACGGATACTGATAAATCAAGCTATCGGGGCTAGCTAGATATTTACTTAAACGCATTGTACATTACATTGTACATAAAGCAAAAAAGCCACTCAACATTTACGCTAAGTGGCTGATTATGAAGTGACCCCGGACAGGTTCGAACTGTCGACCCATTGATTAAGAGTCAATTGCTCTACCAGCTGAGCTACGGAGTCAAATAGGTGATGGGATAACTAAACGGGCAGGGTGAAAAGTTTCGTGGTAAGTCAAAAAAGCCGGCTCTTTATTCTTCCCGTTTCTTAATCGTTTGGACGACTTTCCCGTTTTCAACAAGTTTAGTCTTCAATACCGTCTGTTTGGGAATCGTAAATAACAGTATGGGTTGAGACGTAAACGACTGTGGCGACTTCGTAAGTGTTGTGTCGGTCATACGAATGTAGCGCACGGTAAGCGTCGAATCCTGCACGAATACTTTGCTGATCGAAAGTTTGGGAGGCGTTTTGGTTGGTGATAACGCGATGCCAATGGCCATTTCTTTGTCAAAGTTTGGCACATCGGCTTTTCTGCTCATGGTTGTGGCCGGTTGAAATACCTGCCCAAACGTTTCGGCTTGCTCAAATACGAAAAGTGTAGGTTTTCCTTTGTTGACAGAAGCTTCATTGCTCAGAAAATAACCATTGAGCAAACGGTACTTTAAATTGACCTGAGCGAGAGCAAATAGACTAAAAAACAGGCTGATAGCAACAAAGACAGGCGTACGGAAACGATGAATAAATGAGGCAAAAGCAGACATAATCAGACAAAAACAAAATGGTAACCCTATCTTGCTAACGTCTGATTGAGGGATTCGGTGTGTATAGAAGCAGAAAAAGGCAGCTTACTTGGGTAGTTGAGACGTTGAGCCCATTGGATTTTGAATGGTCATGCCCGCTACGTTGAAGCACGAATTCTCATTATCACTCTTGCATTCAAACAAATCGAACGATTCAACGCCTTTATCTAATCGCTCGAAATACAGTATGAACGGTACTTTTTCATCATTTTTGATGTCTCGACTTTCCGGCGATGTTGGGATGCCTTCAGACTTAATAAGGGCGTATGTCTTCTTGCCGTCGGAGGAGGCCAGAACGGCTTTAGGATTGAAAGAAATGCTGCTGGTGCCGTAATAGTTATTGTTTCGCTCAGTCCTGTCTTTCCCAAATGTCATATACAAAACCGTGTAACTGGCCGTCAGACGGATATCGGTCACCCGGATATCGGGATCCTGCGAGTGACCAAGTCCACCCTGCGGGTCGGGATACAGCCGAGGCTGGGAAACAACCAGTGGCTGATTCGGCAAGTAATACTCAGCTCCATCGGCTGGAGCATTCACCGCTGGTGGTCGGTGCGACGTACAGGCAGAAGCGAGCAGGATGAGGGCGACGAGGGCTTTCATACGATTAAATTACGTCCTTTCGTCCAAATAACCAATAACTTACCGCGTCTGTTTTTCTATTATTCCTTCAGATAACGTTTCCCAAATTTTGTCGTATACTGCTGTAGCTGAAAGCGTTTCGCCCACGTTCTGGCTACTCACAAAAACGGCATGATGCTCCCGTTCTGTACCAAGTCGGCCATGCGAACCTTTAACGAGCGTAGCATCCAGCGAAATCACGTTCATCAAGTATCGGAAGCCAAGCAGTTTTCGACCCAGTTTGTAACCTGCTTTGAGTTTGATAAGCGGATTTGTTTGGTCCATAAACATCTCAACGGGGTCGTAGCCGGGCTTCTGATGGATGGCTACCAAACGGGCGAAATCTGGCGCACGGGCATCGTCGAGCCAATAGTAATAGGTAAACCAACTATCGGCATCCGCAACCACGACAAGGTCGCCGGAGCGCTCATGGTCGATGTGATATTTCTTCTGTTGTTCCTTATCCAGGACCAATTCTATGCCCGGTGTTTTTTCCAGCAATGCCCGGACTTTATCAAAAACCGTCGGGTCGTTGATATATACGTGCGCAATCTGATGGTCGGGCGTGGCGAAAGCGGGCGAAGCACCCCCATCGAACAGTTCTAAACCGCGCTCTTCCCGATACCGGATCATTCCGGCTTCACGCAAAATCCGGTTGATATGAATCGGTTTACTCACATTCGTAATGCCATATTCCGACAAGACGATTACTTCGGCGTTTTGCTTTTCGTAAAACTGGATCAGGTCGCGGCAAACGTCGTCGATTTCGCGCAGATCATTGGCAATCTTCGAGAAATCCTGCCCGGACCGCCCCGGCGGACCGGCGGGACTGCCAAATTTCTGTAGACAATAATCTAAGTGTGGTAGGTAAATAAGCGTCAGGGTTGGGTTATGCCACGTATCGACTAACATCGAAGCATCGGCAATCCAACGGCTGCTTTTGATGGTTGTGGCCGGTCCCCAGAATTGAAATAAAGGAAACGTACCAAGTTCTTTCTGGAGTCGGTCGCGCAAGTCGGCGGGTTGGGTATAGCAGTCGGGTAGTTTTATGCCGTCAGACGGATATTGCGGTCTTGGCGTGGCCGAATAATCGGCGGAGGAATACATGTTATACCACCAGAACATTTTCGAGACTGTGAAATTTGGATCGAGTTTTTTTGCCCGTTCCCAAATTTTTTCACCCGCAACGAGCTTGTTCGACTGTTTCCAGAATTTCACTTCCGAATCGGTACGATCATACCAGCCATTACCAACAATCCCGGTTTCGCTGGGCCATTTGCCCGTTACATAGGTAGACTGTACCGACGTTGTTACGGCTGGTAACATAGGGTCGATGGTAGCCTGATGCTTGCTGGCAAACCATTGTTTGAGAAAAGGCGTGTGCTCGCCGATGAGCGAATAGGACAGGCCGACAACGTCGAGTACTACGGTCTTTTTCATGTATGTTAACAGGATTGCTGGATTGACAGGAGGATTGATAACAACGATAGAAACCAGTTAATCCACTAATCCTGTCGTTAAAACCCATTTCATTTCTCGTTCGATGGAGTCCACCAAATCAAGTTTCAAATCTTCTGGCAAAACATCCCAGGTGTAGGTTTCTACTTCCATTTGATTCGTGAATTTACTGGTAGCCTGTAAATTACGGATGGTCAGAATGTCATCCTGCGTAGATTGTAGAACCCCGTATTCTGAAATAAATATGGGTACGTGAAAGTGGGCACGCCATTCTACATGGTCATCGGTAAAGGCAGCCAGTGCGTCGGGCAAATCGGCGAAGCGCAACAACGCTCCCGACCGTGTGCGAGCCACCACTTGATGCAAGTAAGTCGGTTCATTGAACTGCTCGAAAGCTTTCCGAATCGCTTCACGTCCTTCCTCAGCCGAGGGCGAACCGGGTTCCGGAAATTCTGCTTTCAAGGCAGCACTAATCTGCACTTTTCCCACTTTCAGGCCGTATTCTTTAAGTTTTGCCAGTACTTCGGCTGGTTTCTCGTAGCCAACTGCAAAATGACAAACATCGTAGCACAGCCTGACATGCTCACAAATAGCAGTTTCGGCCTGTTCGTCGGTCAGGTCAAATTGTTCGCTGAGTTGCTCGATGCCCATTGGCAACAGATAATCTGTAAACCAGGAAATGAACTCGTCGGTCGTTTCAATTACGCCATCCGGTTCGGGTTCCAGGTCGAGGTGCATGAGCCGGTCGGTTTGGTTGCGTAACCGAATTAAATCGGCCACGACTTCAAGCACGTTTTGAGTCGTTTGTGAGAAAATATGATCACGAGCGGCTGGCTGTTCCCATTCAAACCAACGTCGATAGGAGAGGGGCGATGTTGATACGCCACCCTGAATGGCATTGCCCAGTTCATCGACTGGCAACAGAACAGATAAAATTCGAAACAGCCGTTTGGTGTATTCCACCCGCGCTTCGGTGGTCCAGTCGGGCGTATGGACCTGATCTTTAACAACGGTATGGTGAAAGCCACCGAACGGGAAGCCGTTCATCGTGAAGACGTAACAGCCGTTCTGGGCCAGCCAATGCTGAAACGCCACCAGAGTTTCGGGCACTTCCAGTTCCTCGCTAGCCACGTTGGATAAGCGTAAACCAATGCCAAACGGTGCATCGGGCGACAGCCGCTGCTTTAGTTCAGGTACGGATTCCTGTAAGGCGGCAAAGTGATCGGTCCAGGTTTCGCCCGCGTGGATATTGGTACAATAACCGAGATGGCCGAGTGCAATATTGTTCATACGAGTTGTGCCTGTTGTTCCTGCATCTTAAGCGTGGCAATGGCCTGCCGAACGCGGTCGGCGTCCATTTCATGCACTTCTACTCCCCGGCCAATATCTTGTAACAGCATGATCGTCAACTGTCCGCCCAAATGTTCACGGAATTCGGCAAGTCCTTTCAGCACACCCGCGCTATTGTCGGCGTCGAGCATGGGCTGATAGAGGGAAAAACCAAGGATACGGAGCGTATTCAGAATGCGGTTGGTATCTGCTTCGGTGATCCAGCCGAGTTGTTGCGAGTACAGGCTATCCATGGCAATGCCAATGGCAACGGCTTCGCCGTGACGGATCTCAAAGTTGGTGAGTTGTTCCAGCTTATGAGCGCTCCAATGACCAAAATCCAATGGTCTGGATGAACCCATTTCAAACGGGTCTCCGCCCGCAATATGCTGTAAGTGCATATCGGCGCAGCGATGGATAAGGTATTGCATGGCCGTTATATCGCGAGCGGCCAGTGCTTGAGCGTTGGCTTCAATCCACTCGAAAAACTGGACGTCTTTAATGAGCGCTACTTTAATAGCTTCCGAAATACCGGCCCGCCAGTCACGATCATCGAGCGTTATTAAAAATTGGCTGTCGTTGAAAACGGCCACGGGCGGTACGAATGTGCCGAGAAAATTTTTCTTCGTTCGGTAATTAACACCATTCTTTACGCCCACACCCGAATCGTTTTGTGAAAGTACGGTTGTTGGGATGCGAATATGGCGAATGCCCCGGTGTGAAATAGCGGCTGCATAACCAACTAAATCCAGCACCGATCCACCCCCGATGGCGGCTACATAGGAGTGACGGTCGATACCGTGGCGATCGACTGCATCTACAATTTTCTCAACTAAATTGGGATCATTCTTCGCCACTTCGCCACCTGGAATGATCAATAACTCAGGCACAAGCTCAACAAGATCACTATGTTGGGCGAAATAAGCTTTGATGGTTGTTGGTAAATCAGGATGCGTATCTACAACGCCCGAATCAATGATGAATAAGATTTTTTTTCGAGTCTCAGCGGTAGCATGCTGGCTGAAAAAATCGGTGAGTAACGAATTGGTACTATCGAAAATCCGCTCCGTGAAGAAAACAGTGTACGTAAACCGAACGCTAAATGCTTGATGCAGGTGATCCATGAAAGAATTAAGGACAGTTGAGTAATACCGTTCTTATCCCTCAAAAATACAATCAAATCGTTAATGGTTCCTTATTGTGTCATTCATACGCAGAAAAAAGGAATTTGCTGGCTAGTGATCAGTTTTTGCGTTCATTACCAGTACAGCACCTTATATTTCACGGCCCCGTAGAGTCGCCAGTAAACCGATAAAAATGGGGTGGCAATAGCCGTCAGGATAGCGTGTTTAAGCGTGAGCCAGTTTAAAGGTGAGCTGGGTAGATGATGCATGACCAAATCTGCTGATAAAGCCGTCCAAATGCTCAAGCCCATCGTGGCCATACTTCCCTGACCAATTAACAGACCAATCAGGCCAATGGTTATACTCACCACAGAAGCGTAATAGCGGAGCACTTGCCGTCGATAGGTCGGAATACGCTCCCGAAATAGACTAGGGTGGCGTTTATAGAGCAGGGCGTCGTAGCAGTTCTTTCGCTCGTCCTGCAATAATCCATACCAGGGGCATGGGCGAATAGGGTAAACGACAACCGCTTCGGGGCATTTCAGGATGGGAATTCCCGCCTGAAGAAATTTGAATTGCAAATCGCTGTCTTCTCGCCAGGCCGTATCAAATGCTTCTTCAAATCCGCCAACGCGTTCTAGTGTAGATTTGCGGCAAAAGCAATTGGACGCCATAAATTCGGCGCGTTTAAGAAACGTGGCTGTGCGATCGAGGGGCGTCGGCTGGTTTGGTAAAAGCACGCGCAATTGTCCGCTCATGACCTGAGCTCCCCGCTGAAAACACGTCAGTGCTGATGAAAGCCATTCTGGTTCGGGTAAACAATCATCGTCGGTGAAGGCGATAATACGCCCGCGAGCCGCCCGCCAGCCCCGGTTTCGGGCAGCAGCCGGTCCGCGTCGTTCGGGCTGGCCGAGGTAACGTACTTCGATACTTCCACCATCGCGGGCAATTTGTTTGGCAAAAAGCGAAACGGCGGTTTCGGTTTCGGGTGAGTTACCTTCATCGACCACAATAATCTCGAACTGATCGTATGGTAACCGTTGACGACTCAGTGCGTCGAGGCATTTGAGTAGTAGGGCTGGCTGTTGATAGGTTGGAATTACAACCGAAAATTCAGGTAGCATAGCAACGATTAAAGATGAGTATTTTGTTGGATAAGAGTCAGGATGTGATTCAGATTAGTGTCTGTTAGTCACTGAAAATGTGAATGTGACACGCTTGTTCTTCCTGAATCAAAATATGATCAACCTCTTGCAAAAACCTGACCAAAAGCGTTAATATGCTTTTATAAATGAAATTATTTTTTGTTAAACGATTGGATTAGAGTTAGTTGTAATTTAAAACTCTAGGGAATGGGATTGCTATGGGCGAACCGAAAAGGCCAATGGTCCGTTTATCTTCACGAAATCATCTATTAAGCCTTTCTATGTCTCGTATTGCCCTCATTACTGGCGCAACTTCTGGTATTGGCCGCGCCACTGCTATTGCCTTTGCTGACCTCGATTACCAGCTTATACTTTGCGGCCGTCGGCAGGACCGTTTAGAGGAACTGGAGGAACAACTGAGTGCCCAAACCACCGTGACAACGCTCAATTTTGATGTGAGCGATTGGGCCGAAGTCAATGACGCTATCAGTACACTGCCTGATGAGTGGAAGGCCATTGATATTCTGGTGAACAGCGCCGGAAGTGCACAGGGAATGTCGGCTATTCAGGATGGCGACCCCATCGACTGGGATCTAATGATTGATGGAAATGTGCAGGGATTGCTTTACGTTTCGAAAGCTGTTATGCCCGGAATGGTTGCCCGCAAACGAGGACATATTGTCAACTTAAGTTCGATTGCGGGCAAACAAACCTATGCCAATGGGGCTGTGTATTGTGCCAGTAAAGCCGCCGTTGAAGCCCTTAGTACGGGAATGCGTCTGGACCTGACTCAGCATGGCATCAAGGTAACAAACATTGCGCCGGGTGCCGTTGAAACCGAGTTTTCTGTCGTACGTTTCAAAGGTGATGCGGATCGGGCGGCTAAAGTCTATGAAGGCTTTACGCCACTTACTGCCGATGATATTGCCGACACAATTGTTTATGCCGTTACAGCGCCCGCCCATGTCACCATCGCTGATATGACGATTCTGGCTTCGGCCCAGTCGGCGGCTACCACGATTCACCGGAAATAAATTTTACGTAACACAGGCATGATTTAGCGCAAAGAAACGAGCCGCCACTTTTTGCGCTAAATCATGCCTGTTACGATGTATATGAACAAAACAGAGCTACCATAATATCCAACCATTAATACTCTTGAAAAAGCTACAGAATCGACTTCGGACTATTTATTAATTGGGTCAACACCGTTGGTTCTACCCGGTGCCCACCGTCGAATGCTGTGATTTTTAGCGCGGGTATATCGGTTTGCAACCGGCGCATGTACCCATTAATGTCTGCCAATTCCAAAAGGTACTTGTCCTGCCGACCATAAACGTAATGCGTTTCTGTCGTACTGAGCGCAACCGGGTCAATCAGGTCAGAAAGGCCATTTGGGAAATAGCCCGCCCATAAAATAAGTCGGTCAGCGTGGATATGCCGGTTGTTTAGCCATCGGCAAGCCGTAGCCGCACCCTGCGAGAAACCCAGAACCGTGATTTTTACACCAGACTTGTCCGGGTTGCGGCCATCCAGAATAAGGTCGTAAAGTGAATTCAGGTAGGGCAGAAAATCGCTGATTTCCTGATCACGATCTTCCCGAGTCATCCAGGATGCACCCACCCGCTGATAGTCAGCATCCAGATACGATCGGGACAAGCCCTCCGGCACTACAATCAGCGTTTGCCCATCATCTAAATCCGCAAACTTCCGGCTGAAATAGTTTGCCAATTGCCCAAATCCGTGCAGACAAAACCAAATGTTTGTTGTCTTGTCGGTTAGTTCGCCGATCGTGTAATAGCGGGCCGTGCGCTGAACGGTGATATGATGTTCGGTCATTTTTTACGGAATTATCGCCACGAAAAGAGCATACAGGTTGTTGTTGCGTGGGCATAGAGTTTCCCCTGTTCATCCACAATTTTAGCTTCGGCGGTTGCTACGGATCGTCCTGCATGAATAAGTGTTCCAATAGCCAGAACCTTACCCGTATGTATGGTCAGAGGTCGAATAAAATTGACCTTTAACTCAAGCGTGGTATAGCCTGTTCCCACTGGTAACGTCGAATGGACAGCGCAACCCAGAGCCGAGTCGAGAATGGTGCAGAAAACACCACCATGAACAGAGCCAATGGGATTGTAGTGAAATTCCTGCGGCACGATCGAGAAAATGACTTTGCCTTCTTCAATCGATTCAAGATGCATGTCGAGTGTCTTGGCAATGGCTGCAGCTGGATATTTACCGGCAACGATTCCTTCTAAATAGGCCATTCCCGACAGCGTAGCACCAACTTTCACCCCAATTGTTTGATCCTCCCAGGCGTAGGTGCGTTTCCTTTCTATTTGATCTATGTCGTTCATGGCTGTAAAAAAAATGACTCTGGATAAAGGGTAAAGAAGTTACGCGATAAGTGGTTGCCCTTTTTTGATCGCCTGTGCTATTTGCCCGGCATGGTACGAATTATGATGCATCAGAAATGTAAGCACCTGCATTCGTGACACCTCTCCAAATGGTGACGCGATGATTTCGGCCCATTGGGCATCGCTTGTTTGTTGTATATGTTCGGCAATCATCGCGAAACTAGTATCGACTAATTGCTGAATTGACGCCAGATCAAGTGGTTTTCCTTCGTCCGAAACGCCACCAGTCGCTTGTAGTTGGATGCTCAACGTCCGCCCAAACAGCATATTGGCCATTCGATGCATAACCTCGGCAGTGTGTAGAGCAATAAAACCCGCCGAAGCCGTTTCTGGCGTTAGTCGATTACGGTAATTGTCTGGTGTTAGCTTACGAATTGGCCCTTGTGCGGGAATCTGATTCATTCGCCAGAGTTGAGCCAGAAGTTCTGTTGTAGTTGTCATAGGGTCTTCAAGGTTAAAATACTAGGGTAAACGTTTGGACAACACATTATCAGAGAAAACAGTCAGGCCGTCAACGGCGTCTGCGCCAAGCTCGTTGTGAATTTCTCCATTTAATGCCTTCCATATTTTGTGGCATCGTTTTGCTAACAATGTGCCTTCTTTGGTCAGAAACAGGCCATTGCGAAGGTTGTCGGTTAGCCAGCCGTTTTTTTGTAATAGTTGCACATCCCGGCTCATCGCTGATTTTTCGATCTGTAGCAATTTCGATAATTCGGCTTGGCGGATTCCCGATTGTGCGAAAATATGCATAAGCAATCCCGCTTGCGCAAACGTGACATTTTCGGATATGAAGGCATTATTATATCGCCCCGTTACAACCCGTGCCAGCATCCTGAGCCGACCGGCAATGCAGTAAGGTTTGGTCGGTTCGTTGTTCATATTGTAAAGATTAACCGTTGAAGTTGCATATACAACTTTAGTTGGCAAAAAGAAATTAACGGGCTTATCGCAGTATGACCCCTTCAGGGTCAAATGTTTATAGAATAATCGTGTGTTCTATAAACATTTGACCCTGAAGGGGTCATACTGCGATAATAAATAGTCTAACTTAATTCTGCCCAATTATTTAGCTATGCGAAAAAAGCCAATTTTAGACCGGTTGTTTCGTGCATTAAGCATCCACCGGCTGGGGCGACGTTTCGCTCAAGGCGATTTCTTTTGGTGGATGCTGGCTCCAGAAGGTGGCTAATAACGAGCCTGTTGTGTTCATAATTGGACCGAAAAGGGCAGGAGCCAGTCCTACGGTAGCAACTTTGCCCATCTGAACGGCAATGCCCGATGCCAATCCGCCATTTTGCAGCCCAACTTCGATGGCCACCGTGCGGCAACTTTGTTCGTCCATACCGAAAAGCCGGGCGCTCCAGTAGCCTAATGTAAAACCAGTCAGGTTGTGTATCAAAACGCAAAGGGCCAATGTCCAGCCCACCGTCAGCAGGCTATCGCGCCCGGTGGCCGTAATAATGGCAACAATCAACACAATACCACCCATTGAAATGAGCGGCATAACGCGGTTGAGAATAACGGCTGATTTATGGAAAATACGGTTCAGTGCCAACCCTACGATGACGGGTAAAATGACGATCTCCATAATTTCGACCATCATTTTCAAGAACGAAATCTCAATGAATTGTCCCGCCAGCAAGGTCATCAACGCGGGCATCAGGAAAGGTGCCAATAAAGTTGCCAGCGTTGTAATGGTAATTGACAAAGGCACATTGGCTTTGGCGATAAAGCACATTACGTTCGAGGCTAATCCACTGGGTGAACAACCGATTAACACAACCCCAGCCGCAATTTCGGGTGGAAACTTGAAGACATTAGCCAGGGTAAAACCCAGCAGTGGCATAATCAGGAAATGGCACGATACGCCAATGAACACGGCTCTTGGCTGTTTAATAACGCTCTCAAAATCTTTGACCGACATGGTGGTGCCCATACCCAGCATGATGATTTGCAACAGCGGTACAATCAGCCTTTTCATTGGAAAATCACCTAGTTTGGTGAATGGTCCGGGAAAAGTCATGGCTACGGCCACAGCGGTAATGATCAAGGCCGTATAGATCAAATTGCTGTATGACGAGCGGTCATTGGTTTCGGCTTTCATTTCCTGAAATGGATAAATTATAATGAGTAATGCACATTAGGAATAGAAATTTAGAAAGCCCGCATAGGGCTAAAATTACCCGTTATGAGATCATTGCTCGGCAAACATTATCCATCAATCGACGCAAGAACGCCCTCTTTCAGTGAATAGGTGGAGGTTATAATCTGTGAAATTCCATACGTTTTTAAGGCATAATCAATCAGGCAAACGGCCACAACAATCATATCCACACGCAGCTCGATCATGCCGGGAATCTGCATCCGTTCGGCCTGATTTCGGGTAATCAGCAATTCATATGCGCGGTAAAACTCAGCGATGGGTAACGTAAACGTATATTGATTTGGATCGGGCAGATGGCCTTGTTCGTGCATGCACCACATGTCTATCAAGGTATCGAATGAACCCGATGAACCGACCAGAACTGTGGGCTGATACTGGTGGATCGCGTTAGCCAGGGGCATCAGTTGTTCCTGAAAATAATCGTAGAGTCG
Source organism: Spirosoma sp. (assembly GCA_964263725.1). Classification (GTDB taxonomy): domain Bacteria; phylum Bacteroidota; class Bacteroidia; order Cytophagales; family Spirosomataceae; genus Spirosoma. Next base: position 3,508 of record CAXVWN010000323.1, on the reverse strand, counting down.
ATTGATACTACTGGAATGTATTGGGTCGGTGGTCATGAATTTTTCGCGGAGCCGTTGCCCACCAATCTCAAAACTTTGTTTCCAGAAAATCCGCGACTGATTGCCCAGAATAAACTCAACACTACCGCCACCAATATCCACCACCAGCGACGTTGTATCGTCCAGAGCGCCAGCCGCCCGAACGCCTTTGTAAATATAGTCGGCTTCCTGGTCGCCCGAAATAACCTGAATCTGGATGCCCGTTTCCTGCTGGACGCGGTCAATAAACTCACGCTGATTACTGGCAACGCGAATCGCGCTGGTTCCCGTTGCTATAACCTGACTGAGAGGAACACCATATTGATCGAGCACCTGCCTGAAAAAAGTCAGGACGCCCAGCGCCCGGCCGATACCTTCTTCTGTGATGAATCCCTGATTAATACCGGCCTGCCCGATTTTGGCCGGGTAACTTTCGCGGAACAGGGTTGTATAGGCAGAACCACTTTTCTCAACAATCAATAGGTGGAAGGTATTGGTACCTAAGTCAATGATGGCTTGTTTCATAGTTGCAAATCTATTACCTTTGCCGTCCGGTTTTTAGCTAAAACAGATTTTTTAGAACATGCTTATTATTAACGTAAAAGACAACGAGTCGATTGACAAAGCCCTGAAGCGTTTCAAGAAGAAATTCGAGAAAACGGGTGTGTTACGGCAGTTGCGGTCGCGAACGGCTTTCCAGAAACCGTCAATCAAGCGTCGCACAGAAATCATCAAAGCCACGTACAAAGAACGTATGTACGGCAATCACACCGAGCAATAGTCGATGTGAGGCAGTTGGTTATAAATCGTTGAATGCGCAGTCAGCGATTTAAGTTGTCAACTCAGCAATAGAAGCAGCAAACAGAGATGTTTGCTGCTTTTTTATTTGTGGGGTCAGATTTAAGAATCTGACCCCACAAATAAAAAAGCCTGTAAAAACAGATTAGCTTTGGTGACGTAAAAATCAGGAAAATCCAATGAATCCCATAACTCCTGCCGCGCAAACGTTCAGTTCCGACTTCCTGCAGCATATTCGCTACGAGAAACGCTTGAGCCATCATACTCTGACGGCTTATACGAAAGATCTGGAGCAATTTTGTACATTTCTACTGGCGGAGTGCAACATTGCCCAGCCCGAACTTGCCGACTTCCGACACATTCGTTCGTGGATAGTAAGCTTGGTAGAGAGCAGTATTGATAAATCGTCGGTGAATCGGAAGATAGCCACTCTCCGGAATTTCTATGGTTTTTTATTACGACGAAAAGTGATTGACTTCGATCCCATGTCGAAGATTATGGCGTTGAAAGCCAGCAAAAAACTGCCGCAGTACGTTGAAGAGAAACCGATGGAAATGCTGCTCAACGATGTTGAGTTTGCGGCTACCTTTGACGGTGTTCGCGATAAACTGGTACTCGAATTACTATATGGCACGGGCATCCGACTAAGCGAATTGACCGGCCTGAAAACCGTTGATGTTAATCTCTATGAGAAAACAATAATGGTGATGGGAAAACGGAACAAGCATCGAATCATACCGTTAACCCAGCCTTTGTTTGAGCTTGTTCAGGAATATATTCTCTTAAAAGAAAAAGAGTTCTCCGGCCTGGCTGATGCCGTTTATTTAATCGTCAGTGATAAAGGTGTTGCGTCTTATCCGATGCTGATTCAACGGATTGTGAAGAGTAACCTCGCGCTCGTGACAACGCTCGCCACCAAAAGTCCCCACGTTCTGCGCCACTCGTTTGCTACGCATCTACTCAACCGGGGGGCCGACTTAAATGCCATTAAAGATTTGCTCGGGCACAGTAGCTTAGCGGCTACCCAGATTTATACACATACCAGTCTGGAACAATTAAAAAAGACTTACGATCAGGCCCACCCAAAGGCGAAAAAGTAACCAGGTTTGCCAGAAAACGGCTTGGTTCACTAGTTGGCTATGGTTGTTCCTCAAGGAAATACCACAGGAGCAAGGAGAGTATAGTTGTTGACCAATTGGGTTTTAGACACAGAAACGACTCCGGTTCTGTACGGCTCCTTTACGTGTCATGGCAAAAAATACACTCAATCGTCGCACTTTTATGAAAGCCACCAGCGTTGCCGCTACGGGTTTTCTGACAGATTTACCGCCCCTTATCAATCCTTTTTTATCCGTTCAGGATAAACCCGATCCGGCAAAACCAACGCCCGATTGGACTAAATCGTTGTATGAACGCGGGGCGCCAACGACCTACCGGAAAACGAAAAATGAGTTGCAATACATCGGAATGCCCGTTGGCGGAATTGGATGTGGCTGTGTATATCTGGGGGGCGATGGGCGGCTTTGGCTTTGGGATATTTTCAATAAAAACCAGACTGGCGTTGTCTACAAAGATGTTCCGTGGCACGAAAAAATACAGAACAATTTGTCGGTTCTGCGCCCGTTCGATGGGGCCAATTATGTTGAACCCGTTAAAGATATTCGCCCGGTAGAACAGGGTTTTGCTCTAAAGATCGATTACCAAGGGAAAAGCGTCACGAAACGGTTGATGGCTGAGGATTGGGACGAAATCGAGTTCGATGCGACCTACCCAATGGCGACTATTCGCTATACCGATGCCCGCTTGCCGGTTCAGGTTTCGTTACACGTTTATTCGCCTTTTATCCCGCTGGATGAGGCTAACTCAGGCCTTCCTGCCACCATTTATTCGTTCACAATCACGAATAAAAGCCCGGCTATAGTAACGGTATCGGTGGTGGGCTGGCTGGAAAATAAAGCGGCTCTCTACACCGCCACCGACGATCAATATACCAAATCGAACAAGGCCGTACCAAATGGCGTTTTTAGCACCGTAATCAACAAAAACTGGGGTGATGATGCGTATTCGTTCAAGGCCGATTACGGCAACTTTTGTCTGCTTTCCCTGAATCCATCTACGGTAGTTAACACGGCTGCTACGCTGGTGTCTGATGGGTTGTTCGGTCCCGAAAATACGCAACCGGCTACCAAACGATTCGACGAAATGTTACTGGGTTCGGTGGGTAATACGGTACAGATTCAGTCTAACGCAAGCGCTGATTTGAATTATGTGTTAAGCTGGTACTTCCCGAATTTGTCATTCCACTCGATCAAGAATGAAACCAAACGGTACTACGCTAACCAGTTCAAATCGGCAGCCGACGTTGGTACATACATTCAACAGAATTTTGAAAAACTGTCGGGTGAAACCAAAACCTGGTGCAAAACCTGGTATGCCCAAAGTACGTTGCCGCACTGGTTTTTAGAGCGAACATTATTAAACGTATCTACATTGGCGACGACAACATCGCACCGGTTTTCGTCGGGGCGATTTTATGCGTGGGAGGGCGTAGGTTCCTGCGCGGGCACCTGTACACACGTGTGGCAATACGCGCAGGCGATGGGCCGTCTTTTCCCGGCACTTGAACGCGACACGCGTGAACGGGTGGATCTGGGCTTTGGTTTTCATGAAGACGGCCACATTGGTTTCCGGG
>CAXVWN010000322.1:0-3631 GCA_964263725.1 Spirosoma sp. | reverse complement strand
CACCTATCCGCTGTTGCAAAACAGTTATGCCACCGTTGAGGGCCTACTGATTTTGTTGATAGGTATGATCTCAATTTCTGTTGCAACTGTCTACTACGCCAGCATCGAGTGGCGACTTCCCAATCTTGTTATCAATGGTTGGCAGGTGCTGTTGGGTGGCATATTGCTTATCCCATTCACCCTGCTGAGTGCCGCGCTGGACCCGGCTGGCTTCAGTACGTCACACTATGATGGGCGGTTCTGGTTAGCCGTGTTCTGGCTAATTGTGCCGGTATCGGTGGTGGCATTGCAACTGTGGTTCTATCTTATTCGGCAAGATGCCATTCGAGCTTCATTGTGGCTGTTCCTTTGCCCGATATTTGGCTTTGCCTATTCTTATCTGCTCATGAACGAACCTATCACCGCGTATACGCTCATTGGTACAGGACTGGTGATCGGGGGATTATGGCTGGGGCGGAAAAAGTAGGTTAATGGTTAATGAACAATGGACAAGGAATAATGGAAATAAACTTATTATTCATTGCCCATTATTCATTAACGTTACTGTTTGATAATAATCATTTCTACACGTCGATTAAGTTGTCGTGTGGTTTCTGAGTTATTGCTGGCAATTGGCCGCGTAGGGCCGTAACCGCGCGTGCTGATGCGATTAGCCGCAATGCCATTTTTTACGAGATACTCCTTCACTATATCCACGCGCTGTTTCGACAGGAGCAGATTCTTATCGAAATCGCCCTGATTATCGGTATGGCCCGATAGCTCAATTTCAGCGGTGGGCTTTCCCTGCAAGAATTGTAAAAGTTGCTCGAGGGCCGGTTGGGCATCGGGCAGGAATTCAGACTTGCTTTGTACAAACTGAATGGCCCGTAACTGCGTCGTTTTGCCCGTAGGCGCTACAATGAGCGGGGGCGTGTAAACAACCTTCGCATCAAGAGTCTTGGGCGGAGTTACCCGTTCGTTGGCGGGAGCGTTTTTCCCTGACTGCTCCCTGCCTGTTACCTGGATTTCGGGGAGAGCAACAGCGGGCGTTGGAGGAGGAGTCGTTACAGATGAGGCTACAGCAGTTGGTGGCTTTGCTGGGCTTTTGTAGAGAATAATAGTTTTGCCATACAGTCGATTGGTACTGCCCGACGTAAAGGCCAATTGTTCATCGATTGTACCATATCCCTCCGCTTTCGTTGTGATAATGTAGGACTGTTTGGGGTCCAGTTTTAGCTGGAAAGCTCCATCGGCACCGGTTGACTGCTGAGCCCGAACGATTCCGTCCTGATTTTTGGCCATGACCAGAGCGCCGATAATGGGTTTTTTAGTTTGGCCATCCAGCACCGTTCCTTCCATAGAGGCTGTGCCATCGGTTGGGGCTACCTGATGTTTGGGTTGCCCCCAAACCGTTGATGGGGCCAGGCTGCTAAAGCACAGGCATCCGGTAATCGCTATATACTTTGTCCACTTCATACTATAAACGCAACGCTGAAACGCGGCTCAAAAGTACGTCTAAATACGCAAAATTAAAGGGATTGGCTATATACTGAACAGGCTGCTTTTTAGGTCAATTTTCGGGGCAAAAAATTCTTTATAACGGTCTGATTTACAGTAGTATTAGGTAGGTGAAAATGTTGTCGAAAAATGAACGGAGGAAGCCCCTTTTTCGTTAATAAATTATGACACAGATAACCAACGTTACGATGCATTCCCCGAACGCTCAGGCACCCCTTGCACCGACTTCGACGGGTAATTTGCCCGTGGACGACAACTGGCGGAAATCGATCCCTGCGCAGGTGTTTCTGAACCATTTCTTTGCGATGGATTATCACATTCATCACCAGAATGACCTCTTCGACCTCGCTAAATTCCCTGTTTTTCAGCAGTTTTACGGACGCGTGACCGATGAGAGCCGCAAGGCATTAGAGAAATTATTATTGAATAGTTGGAGTGCGGAGTATGCCTTGCGGATTACCCCTGTTGTCAATGATGAGCAGTATCTGCAAAGCTCGTTGCACTGGACATTTCCACAGGCATATTACAGCGCGTTGTTTAGCGCACGGGCGTTTTTGGCTGTGCAGGGCGTCAATGTCAGCAACGAAGAGTTGATTCGTAAGCGGGTTGGTAATGCAGTTGTGCGGGGCTATTATCCGGCCTCCATTGGCTATTATGCCCTCGGCCCGATCAACAGTTACCGTATTCAGCGGTTACCGATGGCGAAGCGGTTTAGTGTTGCGGCTAAAACCGATTTATTACTTCCGTCGCGGGCGGCTTCGGCGCAGGCCGAGTTAGCTCAGTTTCTCAAAACCACCCGCGATCAGCGTGTGCGCACATTGCGTAACGCGATTCAAACGAATCCGAAAACAGCGTTGCGTAGCCCGAAAACGGGCGAGATTCTGCAAAAATTCAGCGTGGAGCAGTACAAGCAATTGGCGAAGCAAATCGGCTATACGACTTACTTCGATATGTTGAGCCGCTTACGAATTTCGTCGACCAACCGCGAGATTGAACGGTTTGTTGAGTCTGAAATTGATGTTAAACTGTTCCATCAGAGTCTGGTAACGATTGTCGCACATGTCAATTCGGTGCATGAAGCGTACATCGCCAAGGCGCTTGGTATTCAGGCATACCGACAGTTGGTGGCTAAGTTGCCTTCGTATTTGCAGGAGAGCTTTGTGCGTGAGCGAATGAATACGATCATTGCACCAATGCTGGAGGAACCACAGTCGGGGCAAGAGTCCTATTTACAAATGGCAGCCTAACCGCTACGAGAATCCAGATAATAAATGCCCGATCAGCAAATTTGCTGATCGGGCATTTTTGTTGAATAGTGGTAAAGTTATAATTTGGATGTTTTTGATTAATAGCAGTGTTCTTTAAAGAACATAGAAAGCAAGTCGTTACAGTCTGTGATCGCAATTTGTTGATTATCATTATAGTTCCTTATAAGCGATAGTTTTTATCTATGAGCGCATTGATAAAAGTCATATTTCATCTGCTTTTTGCTTACTTACTTTGCGCTTAATTAAGATTCTATTTTAGATACAACCTCAATAAATTCCATGAAAAATCATATTGTCTCTGTTGGCTCGGCCTTCCCGGATTTCAAAAAATTGGCTGTTGTTTCACTTGATAAAGACAACGAATTCTACGAAATCTCGTCCGACGATCACAAGAATGCGGGCCAGTGGTTGGTGATGTTCTGGTGGCCTAAAGACTTCACGTTCGTTTGCCCAACAGAAATTGCTGAATTCAACAAGAAATTCGAAGATTTTCAGGATCGCGACACAATGATGATTGGTGCCTCGACTGATAGCGAATTTGTTCACCTGGCATGGCGTAAAAGCCACGACGATCTTCGTGGTCTGAAATTCCCAATGCTGGCCGATACCTCCAAGTCGTTGGCTGAAGAATTGGGAATTCTGGAAGCAAACGAAAAAGTTGCTTACCGCGTAACGTACATCGTTGATCCACAGGGAATTGTTCGTTGGGTGTGTGTAAACGACTTGTCTGTTGGCCGGAACGTGAACGAAGTAATCCGCGTATTAGACGCGCTGCAAACCGACGAACTTTGCCCTTGTAACTGGGTTAAAGGCGAATCTACTATAGCCGCTTAATTCAATGGCGAATGAGTAAGAGTCAGTGGTTT
>CAXVWN010000321.1:0-21640 GCA_964263725.1 Spirosoma sp. | reverse complement strand
TGGTGTCTCGTTTTTTGGACTCGACTATCAGCTTATTAGCAACCCTCGTAAATACGGAGCCGTTGACTTATTCCTGAATATTAGTGGTTCATCGACCGCGCAGAATTCAGCTTTAACCTTCGAGTGGGCCTATAATACCCATCTATTCAAAGCCGGTACCATCGACCGGATGATGGCCGAATTTGAACGCCTTCTAAAAGAGATCATTGCAAATCCCGCAATACGTCTGGACGAAATTCACTTAACTGATCCGCGGGAGCAGCAGAGTAAATTGTCTATCTGGAACGATACACAGGCTTCTTACCCAAATCATGCGTCTTTACACGAGCTACTGGCAAAAACGGCAGCCCAATACGCCGATAAAGTAGCCTTGGTTTTTAACGGGCGAACAGTACGATATCGAGAAGTAGACGAAACGGCTAATCAGATAGCACATGCTATTCAGCGCAACGGAATCGGGCCGAAGCATGTGGTCGGGGTGGTGCTGGACCGGTCGCCGGAAATGATTATTACACTCCTGGCCATTCTAAAAGCCGGAGCCGCCTACGTTCCCATTGACCCAGAATATCCGCACGACAGGATTGCGTTCATGCTGGCTGATTCGTCGGCTAACATGCTCATCACGTCAAAAAAGTATCATGGTGGCGGGCCGACAAGCTATCAATCGGCTAATACAACGACGGTTTTACTGATCGAAACCGTACTGGCTGCGTTGGATACATATTCGAAAGAAGCCCCCAAAAACGTTGTAACGGGTGACGATCTGGCTTATATTCTCTATACGTCCGGCTCAACGGGTGAACCCAAAGGTGTATTAATCGAGCATCATAATCTGGTTAACTTGCTCTACAGCATGATAACTATGCCCGGCATAACCAAAGACGATGTGTTGCTGGCCGTAACAACAATCTCATTCGACATTGCCGGTCTTGAATTGTATCTGCCCTTACTCGTTGGTGCTACGCTGACACTGGCCGATACCGAAACTGCGAAGGATGGCCGTGCTTTACTCCAAGCTATACCTGAGCAAAATATAACCATTATACAGGCCACCCCGGCAACGTATAAGATGATGCTGGCGGCCGGTTGGGAACAACGACTCGATCTGAAAATCCTCTGTTGTGGTGAGCCTATGTCGAAAGATCTGGCTCAAAAACTGACTGTTCGCTGTGACTCGCTTTGGAACATGTATGGCCCAACAGAAACAACTATTTATTCAACAGGTAAACAGATTCTAGCCAGTGATGAGATTATTACCATCGGGCGGCCTATCCAAAACACGCAGGTATATATTCTGGATGAGAACCTGAATCCATTACCAGAAGGGATTGTTGGTGAAATTTATATTGCCGGTGATGGCGTGGCTCGTGGATATTTAAACCGACCGGAACTGACCCGCGAAAAGTTTGTGCCAAATCCGTTTGCTGCCTTGCCAAACCGGGTCATGTATCGGACGGGTGACCTCGGTAAGTTTATGGCCGATGGCGAAATACATTGTTTGGGTCGTATTGATCAGCAGGTAAAAATCAGGGGATATCGGATCGAACTGGGTGAGATTGAACACGCATTAGTCACGCATAGCGGTATTAAAGATGCTGTAGTGATGGCTCGGGAAGATCGTCCCGGCGACCAACGATTAGTGGCCTATCTGGTAACCACTCCTCCGCTGATGAACGGTGCCTTTATAGCACAGGTACCGGTCTGGCGAACGAAATTACGTGATGTGTTACCGGATTATATGGTCCCGACCGATTTTATCAGTCTGCCGCAGTTACCTATTACGCCTAACGGGAAAATTGACCGGAAAGCATTACCCAAGCCGGAGCTCTTGCTGTCGGGAAAAGGCGCTGGACCAGAGCCGGTGACAGATACAGAGAAGCTGATTTATTCTATCTGGACTGACGTGCTCGGTGTGGAAAAAATTGGTATTGATGATGATTTTTTTGAATTAGGGGGGCATTCAATGATTGCCGTTCAGATGATGACCCGGCTCGAAAAGGAGACAGGCAGGCGGTTGCCCCTGTCTACTTTGCTAATGTACCCTACTATTCGTAAACTGGCTCAATTGCTTCAGGCCGAAGAACATCCAATGACCTGGAAATCGTTGGTACCAATTAAACCACAGGGTAGTAAAATCCCCATTTATATTATTCATGGCATCGGCCTTAATTTGCTGAATTTCAGTAGCTTGGTAAGCTATATGGATGCCGAGCAACCTATTTATGGCTTACAGGCATTGGGGCTGGATGGTGCCGACGAGCCATTAGATAGTATGGAAGCGATTGCCGCTCATTACGTAGCTGAAGTAACAGAGCAAAATCCACTTGGCCCTTATGCCATTGCGGGGTATTCATTTGGTGGGTATGTTGCTCTCGAAATGGCCCGGCAGCTCAAGGAAATGGGCAAAGAGGTGAAACTGCTGGCTATGTTTGACACAAATGCGCAGGAGTCGGATAATAAACAGACAATGCTCAATTGGCTGGGCCGAAAAATACTTCGCCAATTCCCTAAATTACTCTGGTTTAGCCGTTCGCTGATTCAGCATCCTATCTTGACGCTTCAATATCAACAGCAATATGTGGTGCGGCATTTCAATGGCTTGCTGCACCTAATAGGTCTTCATAAACCGTCTCAAACGGATGAGCAACTTGATCACTTGCATCGTATAATGGAAAAACATGAAGTAGCTTTTCATTCGTACTCCATGAAACCTTATGATGGTGTAGTTGATCTTTTTAAAGCACAGGTACGCCTGTATTTTGTAGAGGATAACAAATATCTGGGCTGGAAAAAATACGCCCTGCAAGGCGTTCGGGTACATAATGTTCCGGGCGATCACGAAATGATGTTGTTACCTCCGAACGATAAAATATTTGCCGAAGCCCTGCAGCGTGCGCTGAATAATAGTTAGATAGGCTTTCCCGGCTATAGCCGGGGCAGAGGCAATACAGACCTCTCTTCTGATATTTATAGGGCTTGCCGGTAGGATTTCAGTTCAGAAAATGAAAGTTTATAGGCTAGCGTTAATAGGGCGTACGTAGCGCCCCCAAGTCCAACTTCGATCAGGGTGTTGACCAGGCCCTCATTTCCTACAAATATTTTATAGGCGTAGATGACGCCAACCATTATTAGACAGAAAACGATAGGTTTGGCAATGTCCCGGAGGAAATCGCCTACGAAATCCCCAATAAGTGAATGCGCAATAGCAAAATTGGCAATCATGTTCAGTAGCGTAGCGATCAGGAAAGCCAGTGCAATACCGGTTACGCCCCAATAGGTGCCGAATAGATAGACCAACGGTATTTTTATAATTAGCGTGCCGAGGTTGAGGTAGAATAACAAACTGGGTTTTCCCTTTGTGAAAACCAGCGTGAACAACGGATGACTAAGGCAAGTGAAAATTCCAACGAAGACGAAAATATGGATTAAGTCGATGGTTTTCTCCCAACCTGGCCCATAAATAAGCGGCACGACACTGTCGGCTGTAATAAATAATCCAGCTAAAAGCGGCAGGTTACAATAGCTAATAAAATCCAGAATTTTCAGGTACGATTTCTTCAAATCGGCCGTGTTGTCTTTCATCTTTGCCAAGATCGGATAGGCGACCTGCAAAATAATCGGGTTGAGTTTAGTGATCGGAAAAATAGCCAGCTGATAGGCAATAGTATAATAGCCCAGCATCTTTACCCCCAACATACCGCCGATAAAAATATTGTCGGAGTTGAACTGAATAAAGCCCAGAAAGCCGTCGCCCATATTGAAAAGTCCGAAGCGGAGGTGATCTTTAACTTTATCCAGATTGAACGACCAGGCGGGCCGGAAGAGTGACAGGCCAAATGCAATTTGCAGAGCCGTTTTTACGGACTGCATTACCAAAGAACCGATAATAAGGGAAAGCTCACGATAGCCGCTATAAGCCAGGACCACTGTAACTCCCGACCCAACAACGGTTCCAATAATATCGAGCATGGCTACTGATTTAAACCGGAGTTCTTTCTCCAGCAAAAACATGTATAGCTGCCCGAAGTAAGCGATTACAAAATAATAAGAAGAGAGATTTAATACTTGTTCCAGCTTTGGCTCATGATAGAAAGCGATAATAGCGGGCGAGCTAACATGAATGGCAACGAAGATGATAAATCCGACCATCAGGTTTAGGAAATACAGCGTAGACAGCACATTTCGGTCGCTCTCCTGCTTATAAATAATGGAGTTGGAAAAGCCCAGATTAGAAAATATCTGAAAAAATGCGATGATTAAGTTACTGATGCTAACAATACCAAAATCGGACGGGTCCAATACTCGAGCCAGTATGGCTACCTGTATAAACTGAAATAAGGTTGAAATGATAGTGGAAATGGTAATCCATTTCCCGCCGTTCATTGCCTTTTGGGTATTACTCATTTGGGTACTCTATTGGCTAATTCTACTCGTGAATGATAACTATTTTCACATTCACCGGGTCTTGATAATTTTTTTGATCGTCCTTGACTGTCCCTGCCGCACATCCAATAAATATGAGCCAGCAGGTAGGGCGCTTAAGTCGAGTTGCTCACTAAACGTTCGCCCCGACTTCAAAAAACTTGTCTGTTTGTATTTTCGACCTGAATTGTCGTAAATAGTAACGTCCACTGAGGTGGTACTCCCATTTTCAATGGCCAATTTTACATAATCGGCGGTTGGATTTGGATAAACTTGCAAACTGCTTAAGTCATTTTTATTTTCTCCAATTACTCCCGAAATAGACATGACAAATACGGGAGTTTCACTCACATTTATAGTAATCGTACCTGTTTGACTAACCTGTGTGGTTTTTATCATCTCATCGCGTCCGATGGCTGGTGTGCATATCTGAATGGTATCACCTTTAGGCACCGACAGGTCATAAGTGCCTGTTCGACCCCGTTCGTCCGGTATCAATACCACATAGGCCGAACGACCATCCAAATCATAACGGTCCACCAGTGGGTCTTTATTGATAGTCTCTTTATAGCGGTAATCGCCCAGCAGATTTTTAGCCTGATACAAATAATCTGCGGCTGGTTTACGCGTTTTTCCAATTTCATTCAGTAGCCCCATTGAGGCAAACTGTGTTGGATTTAGTGTATCGAAGTCGTAAGCCTGAAAATAGAATACCCGATCAATGCCAACCCGGCTGTAGAGTAATGACGTACGCAGAATCCAGTCGGCCTGCGTTTCGAGAACGGTTTTTCGTCCAATCGGAATCGCATGGAAAGGACTGCCCTGATTTATATCATACCCTGCCTCGGTAATCCAAACAGGCATTCCATTTTCATATTGTCTGGAAAATTTCACAAAAGCGGCTGCCTGATCGCCAACCCCTGCCAATTCGGGTGCAGCTCCCCGGTCTGACCCTCCATTCTGCGACGATTGTGCGTTGTTGGCGTATAAATGCTGGTTCTGGACATCCCAGCAAAGGTTAACCGTTCCATCGGGCCGGTAACCCCGGAATTCCTTGCACCAGTCGATCATGGCCCGCACGTAGTCAGTTGATGAGTCCACCAATCCACCCATAACGACAGTTACCGATGGGTCGGCGTTTTTGACGCCAACACCTGGCCCCATTGAGTTCTTATGGCCATCATAAAAAGCTGACAAATCTGCTGCATATTCGCGAGCCGACTGATAGCCGTTTCGACCTTTCCAGGTTTTGTCCGGCTCGTTGTTGCATTCAATATATCGAATCAAACCCAGGCCAATCTTGAGTGAATTGACGCCCGCCCAGGTAACTTCTTTACTGACGCTCAATAAGGACGGATCAATATTTTTGTTAAATCCGTAGCGGGCCATGTATTGAAAAGCGATTCGGGCATGTTCAATATATGATTTTGGCGAGGAGAGGTCACTCCCATATCGGGCGGGTATATTACTATAATCCCGGCTATCGGCGGGATAGGTATTCTCCATCCATTTAGGGAGCGTTTGCAGACACGCTAACATTTCGACACCTTCACTTTGTAAGCGTTCGTACATGCCATCATAAGTCCAGCTACCGCTGAAGGTAGGATTGTATGTGTAACTGCCCTGGGTATTTTCCAGTTTATCCCAGTCCATATAATGACGCATGGACGAAAAGCTTTTCAAGGCATTGATACGCTTATCTTCTACTTCCCGAAGAGCTGCTCCCGTAGTGGGATCTTCGGCATCCCACTCAAATCCGTTAATACCTAACGTATGACGAAATGGGTACGATTGCTGGGGGAGAATTATTGGTTCTTTACCCGCCTGATACGTTCCGTAAAGCTCCATTTCGGTTGGGTACGATCCCGACGTGTTTAGCACCAGATACCGAATGTTTGTGAGGGGTGTCTTAAGGTTGAACTCATTAGGCTGCTCGGGATTTGGGCCCACCCAGGCCTGGTATTTGTTCCCAATAAAAATGGCAACAGGAATACGCTCCCATTTGTCGGTAATGATCGACAGTGTCATAGGCGCATTTTCGTTGGTGCCCGAGCCATCATAAAGTCGAATACTTTCCAGGCTTATCTGCTCACCTTCCTGTAGTGGATAATAAGCATCGAAATTGGTCAATACTTTACCCCATCCGGTGTTAACTGTTTCGTCCGTCGCTCCGTCAAATAATGCGTTGAGACCACTGGTGGTGTTGTTAACCTGGTACCAGCGTTTAGGGTCTATAGGAATTTTAGTGGCTGCCTTTGAAATAGACGTCGTTGACGGCAACGCACTAATCGTCTGGATCTGGTCAGTAATAGCCAGAGTAATTGAGGCTAGTGTTAACGTAAGTACAATTTTTAGCATCGGAGGAATACGATCAAATTCTGTAAAATGGGGACGCATAATTAACCTTGGACTTATCGAATAACTGAATCAGCGTATAAGCAAAACGTGTCCTGTTTGAATATGCTCACTTTGTTCCGGCGATCGGTAAGTGATAACCCACGTATAATCGCCGGGTGCACAGGGGCTGCCAGCATATGAGCCATCCCACTTTTGGTTTACATTGTTGGTGGTGAAAATCACGCTTCCCCACCGGTTATACACGTTTAAATCGTAGGAAGAGACCTTAGGCATATAAAAGACCAGGTCATCATTTAGCCCGTCGTTATTGGGGGTAAATACATCCGGCACGTAAATTTGCCCGGCTGCACACTCGCTGCACTGTCTTACCTGAAAATCATCGATAACCATGTCATTGCCACAGCCATAACCCCCTTCATTATTTATCAATTTTATGACAATCTCTTCGGTTGTTTGGGGAGCGGTAAAGATGGCCGAATACTGTTTCCAGACTGGCTCATCTGATTGTTCAACGGAGCCGATAACTGTCGACGCCAAGACGCGGCCGTCTTTGGTTTCGATATTTATGGATAAGTTCGGTTTCAGGGAGTTGAGGCATGTGCCTGTTCTAAGCAGATTAAGAGCCCAAATGGAAACTTCGTAATTTGATCCACTGCATAAGCCGGATAGAGATTGTTGATAAAAAGCGCCAACCTTATTTGCGCCATTAACAATCATCATATTGCCGTTTATGTCATTTGGGGTATGATCCGTTGGTACTGCAAACCATGTGTTAAAACAACTCTCGGTAAAGGTTGCCAGAATCGTATATTGGCCGTCGCTTGGGCACGTTGGGGGCACGTACGAATAGGAGGTAAGCCCATCCATGGATACCGGTTGGCTAACTGTACCGAACGATTGATCAATGAGTAGCGGGCCTGATGGATTCGTACAAGATTGAGAAAAAGCTGGTTGACAAAAAACAAACAGAATGAACGTAATCAGACCAGTTACTCCTTGTAACGTATTGAGCCATAGACGGCTATTCCTATTTAATTGATGGGACTCAGATACCATAATTAGTTATTAAGACCCCAAAAATGTAGTTTGGTCACCATTTATATTGACGAATAGCCTAATTGTCAATTGATTACGTTTGGTGTTAAAGTGTGAGTTATCGATTGTTCTGTATGAATAAATAGCGTGTTTTATGTCACTTTGCCATATTTCGTGTGTTACTTTTTTGCCCGTTTCCTGGCTTTCCTGGTCAGATTGTTTACGTAACGATGACGTAGCCGTGTTTCGGTTTCAATTGGTTAAGGACGACATTATCCCGTCTTACCTGATATCGTTGCTACAACCAGACGAAATTAATCGTGCGCAACAGTATCATCGGGCCGAGGACCGAAAACGATTTATTTATGCCAGAAGTATCCTCAGAGTTTTGTCAGGTCATTATACAAACCAGTCTCCCAAGCAGATACAATTTACGGCGGGCACGAATAAAAAGCCCATATTGAGTGGTCAGACAGGCTGGCATATTAATGTATCTCATTCTGGTAACTGGATTTTACTGACCATTGGCAAGGTGAGCGTTGGGGTTGATGTAGAGCAAATAAACCCACAATTTTCGTTTCAGGATGTGTTGCCAATGAGTTTCAGTCCGGAGGAGCAGGCCTACATAGAAGCGGGAACGGATGCCCGGTTGAAATTTTACCAGTTATGGACCCGTAAAGAAGCCTTGTGCAAAGCAACGGGTAAAGGGATGGACGATGATTTCTGGCGATTGCCGTCGTTAGATGGCTTTCATATTACCGAGAGCAGTCTTATTGGTGGAACTGGCAACTGGATGGTTAAAAGTTTTAATGCTTCCTCAGATTGCCAGGCTGCCATTGCCTATCAGGAAACGGGCGAAATGCCTAAATTTTATACGTTTGATAGTGGCTTATTGGCCCATTGAGAGTCATAACAAGGATACGAAAGCTGTGGTGCTTTACGGCCTAGTTAACGACATCTCTTAATTCAACGCTTGCCTGTATGCAGCGATTAATGCTGAAATTTTTGTACGTAGTTGCGGCTCTTAAATACCCCGGAATCAGGCATGATCTTCGGTATTTCATCCGTGATAATTACTACAGCCGGTTGAACCAAATTCGGTTTATTACCCAGGATTATTTTAAAAAAAGGAAATATAAAGTCGTCGACTTTCACGGTGAGTTCGATCAGGAACTACGCTACGTTTTGCCTTTTGCTTACTGGCATTATCTGAACGGTACACTGAAAGAAACAATCTCCAGTACCAATACGAAAGCCTTTTATTTTTTCAGCGAAAACCACCGCGAAAAGTACGAAAAACGTGTATGGCAAGCTGGCTACGACTATTACGATGTTCCGAACATGACCCATAGCCCGTCGTTTAGCTTTAAAAAGTGGGCGCGGGTACCGTTGAAAAATCATTACAAAAACGAACGATTCGTGTTCAATAAACCCATTCTGGTCATTGCGAATAAATACAATATTGAGTGGGATAAACCACCCATTAATTTTTTGGATATCCCGGCTCTAGACCGAATTGTTTCGACTTACAAACGCACCTATCAGATTATTTATAACCGCCCTTTGTCATCACAGATTGTGGTTGACAATAGCGAAATTATGGATTTGAATGAGCATGAATGGCTCCGTAAAAAGCACCCGGAAGTTATTCTGATGAATGATCTGCACGATCAGCACCGCGATACGGTTGACAATTTCAACCATCTCCAACTACTCGTGTACGCCAATTGTGAACGCTTTATTTCCATGCACGGAGGTACAGCCGCTTTGGCCAGCTATTTCGGTGGTATCAACACTATTCTATCCCATCCTGGTGGAGGTATGGAGCATGATTTTAATGAGTATGACACTATTTTTCCGGCTTTGTCGGGTGCAAAAATCCTGCATGCAAAAAATAAAGACGAGCTATTTCAATATTTGAATAACCATTATTAAGTTATAATTAAATAGTTGTTTATCAGTAAGTTAATACTAAAGTCAACGTTGGTTCAATCAAAAGATTGACTTCTTCAACCCATGTCGTTAAAAAACTACATCGACGAACGCCCTGCCCTGAAGCAGTTTATTCACCGACTACTGCTTCCTCAGCGTCAGGCAAGACCCCGCCGGTGGGTAAGTTGGTTTGTCAATCCGTTTGTGCACAAGCGGCATCGGTCGTCAATTGTTAGGTCAAGTGTTCGGCTGGATGTATTGCCGTTCAACCCGTTTGTGTTGGGAGAATGCAGTATCATTGACGATTTTAGTGTCATCAACAATGGTGTCGGCAGTGTTATCATTGGAAACAATACGCTTATCGGCATTGGTGCGGTTGTGATTGGCCCGGTCAGTATTGGGTCTAATGTAATTATGGCGCAACACATCGTTTTATCTGGTCTGAACCATTCCTACGAAGATATTCAACGGCCCATTCGAGATCAACCCGTAACAATGCGTCCCATTGTTATTGAAGATGATTGCTGGATTGGCGCGAATGTAACTATTACAGCGGGGGTTACTGTTGGGCGCCATTCGGTAGTGGCCGGTGGAAGTGTGGTCACGCGAAACGTGTCGGCTTATACCGTTGTTGGTGGAAATCCGGCTCGCGTATTAAAATACTACGATAAAGCCTCTGATCAGTGGGTAAGCGTCAGTAAATCAGCAGCATCTCCGGTTCAAGCAGCTTAGAAGCTGTTGCTTTCTAAAAAAATAACCGTACCGGACGGCCCTGTCAAATAACTTCTAAATCTGCTGAATAACCGCTTCAAATTCTTCCGCACGTCTCTGCCAGGAATTGGCTTTTGCCATAGCTACTCGTTCGTTAAGGCGCTGAGAACTGTCGTCGGCTAGTGCCCGACGAAGAGCCTGGGCAAAAGCTACGGGGCTATCGGCCAGTTCAACGACACCATCGAAATCGTCGAGAATGGAAAAAGGTGTTGAAACGACGGGCAGACCAGCCGCCAGATATTCATTAATTTTCAGGGGGTAAATAGTGTATGTGTGCTCATTGCAGACGAAGGGAATCATGGCCACTTTCATTTGAGCCAGCAGGGCTGGTAGCTTGGCGGGTTGATGAGGTGGAATGAATTCAACATTCGGATAAGCCGATAAGCGTAGTTTTAAACTAGGTTCATTTACCTCGCCTACAAATTGAAACCCCACATCTGGCATGGTGCGTACACAGTGTTCGACCAAGTCAATATTAATGCGGTTATCGGCCGTTCCAAGATATCCGACAATAGGTTTTATAGGCGGTTGTGTTTCTGCTAACTGGCGGGCCTGATTGAATAGATCGAAGTTGACACCATTTTTAACGCAGTAAGCATTAGGTTGAAGCGTAGCTTTCGATCGGCGTAGCGCTTCCGAAGTTGTAACCACTGCATCGACACCTTCAAGATACATCGACTCGTATCGGTTACCGTGTCGGCTTATCCAACTGGCGGCTGTTATTTCATCAAAGCAATAATAGATTGTGGCAGACTCATTTAGCTGGTGCAGCATGGGTACGCCAAACACCGGATTAAAAGCATTAATAATCAGGGGTTTAGTTATGTTCAACTGGCGCATAACTTTCCGGATTCCTGTCACCATACGCCCCGTATTCTGCCGAATCATAATATCATACGGCTTGGCTGATAGCCAGTTAATGGGCAACATTACGGGCGGTATCCATACATAGGCTTCACTGCCGTTCTCAAAAACTTTCTTTGTAAGCGGGTTTTTCAGTCGCGCCAATTCTCGAACAGGAACATCCTGCCGACCCATCAGGCCCATCACCCAATCTTTGAGAGTATACTGATAGTCGACGTATAAAATTCGATGACGCACCGATAATTCGGTCATTAATTGGACAACTGCCTTCTGATAATCACCTTCCCAGGGCGTCTGGCCAATACAAATTATACCGTCGAAATTTTCCATATACGAATGAACGTGAGCGACAAGCTCTTATGCAGCTACTAACGGTTGACTGGTGTTTATGGATTGGGTGTACACATCAAGCAAGTTCATTGCCGTTGCCTGCCATGAAAACAAGGTGGCCCGCGCTAAGCCCTTCCGGCGTAAATCAGCCCGCAGAGTAGGTTGTTGAATCAAGCGGTCAATCTGCAACGCCATAGCTTCTGTCGAGGTAGGATCGACCAATAAGGCTGCATCACTGGCCACTTCTGGCATGGAGGAAGTACTTGATGTTAAAACGGGTGTGCCACAGGCCATTGCTTCCAAAACGGGTAGGCCAAAGCTTTCTCGTAGGGAAGGGCATAGAAAAATGGTAGCAGCGTTATAAACTAATGGCAATACATGATTTGGAATATACCCACACAGGATAATATCATTGGCCAATATCTGTCCATTAATTTCTTCCAGAATGTCGTTTAGTGAAGCAGCTGTCAAATTCGATATAACGATCGGAAGCGTAAGCTTGCTCTGTTGTTTAAGAAGTAGTAAGGTTTTCAATACACCCCGTACGTTCTTTTTAGGGTCTGTGTTGCCTAGAAAAAAGATAAATTCGTCAGGTAAGTGATACTGTAAACGAATGCTGGCTATCTGGTCGATGTCGTTGATCAAGCGAAATTGTGCGCTAACGGCATTCCAGATCGTTACGACGCGAGCGGGGTCCAGCTTCAGATGGTCAATGATGCGTTGCCGCTCAAAGTCAGAAACGGTGATAATCCGGTCGCACTTCGTAACAATTTGCGGTACGTTCCATCGCCGGTACTGATTTCCCAACCGTTGATACCAGCTGCCTTGTCGCAAGGGCTGATTTTCCAGAAAAATAATGTCATGGAGGGTCAGGACTAAGGGTACGGAGCAACTTAGTGGAGCGGTATTGGCCGTACAGTGTAACAAGTCGATTCCATACTGTTTAATGGCTCTGGGAAGCGTATATTGTTCCCAAACCGGATACGAACTGCCGGGCAATTCCACAATCTGTACGTTAGGTTGATCAGGAAGACCGTCGTGGTCACTGTCGGGTTTTACAAAAACTACGAACTCGTGCTGGCTATAGTTGGCCAGCGCACGAATGGTTTCCAGCGCCACAATGTCCATACCATGCTTATTAGGCCGCAGAAGCCGCTGTGCTTCAATTCCGATTCGCATAGGTTTGGGACTTTGGTGTGTCCCAACGGTCACAGGTGGTAAACAATATCGAGTTGATAAAGAGAATCGTGCTGGTTGGGAACTGGCCTAATATCGGGTTGGTATAGCTCACGACGGCAATACCGATGAATTCAGCCAGTAGTGCAAGCATCAGAGTAATTAATGTGGGGTCATTTAATTGCCAGATTTTATAGACACCAATAAGTATTATACCCGCCAGCATCATAAGGTAAAGAGTAAGGCCAACAATACCCGTTTCTATCCAGAGTTGAACATACCAGCTGTCAGTTGGTATCTGGGCTGCAAAATGGTTGGGTGAAAACCGGTTTCCAGCGCCCGACGATGTACCTATGCCTGCGCCAAATGGTTTGTCTTTTAAATAGTTACGTAGCTTTTGCTGGTTCTCTAATCGAACCAGAAAGGAGGCATCTTCAGATGGACGCAGGGCGGTACGAATCCGAAAAATTTGATAGTTAGAATCCCCAATGTGTGTAAACATCAGAAAGGCCAGTATGGGTAGGGCAATTAAAGCGCCCCGCACGATATTCAGAATGCTACGACTTAGTATGAGATAAGCCGGATAACCCGCCAACAACACAAACAAAGCACCACGGGTACCCGAAACTGCAAAACCCCAAAAAAGAATAACGGCCAGTATCAGATAGATTATTCGGTGAAACCATGACGTATCTTCAAAAAAGAAGATGAGGCAAATTAGCGTTACGCCTGCCATCTCAGAACCAAACTGACCCGCATCGGAATAAAAAGAGAAACTGCGTAATTGGCCCCATAAAATATGTGTTCGAGCACCGCCTTCGGCCAGCCAGGCCAGCTCCGCAGACTCTAAACGGATATATTGCTGTTTGAAAGCCCATAGCGCAGCAAGAAAAGACCAGACCAGCCAGGTTCTGACAAATATGCGAATGTCATTCCGACTAATTGGATTAACCATGACAATGATGGCAATGAAAAACCAGCTTAGCGAAAACGCCCGGACGTTGTAAAACCAGGCCGGCCGGTGAGGAGCTTCCGGGTTAAAATATTCCAGAATAGTGTAGGATAACCAAACGATAAGCACCCAAAAAACGGGCTGGCGCAATCGTTTCCAGTTCATGCGTTTTCCATTCAGGAATGTCCCCAACAGGGATAAGAGCAAGATGGCATCGAGTCCGGTGCCCACAGGGGTATCGCGCGGGAGAAAGCGAGTGAAGCCAATTAAAAAACTTAAATGAACATAGACCAGAAGGCCAATTTTGGGCTCCATCAATACGCTGATTGCCACGCTTACTACAATTGGCAGTCCGATAATAATGAGTGCGCCTTTTACACCCCATGTGCCAATGATCCAACCCGAGACTAACGCGCACAATAGGCCTAACGAGCTTAAGAGCCAGCGATTGTCGCGCCAATGGTCGGCTATGAAAAGAGGACGGTTAGACATGCCCATAAGATAAGCAAATTTCTCTTTTAACTATCACAACTGATAATCAGGCAGCTCGTTTGGATTTTTCCCAAACACCCGACAGGTTACCGTTGCAGAAACGGGCAAACCCAGCCAGCACACACCAATTCATAAAAACAAAATAGAAGGGTACAAACGTGAGCTTGAAGCGTGTCTGACGGTTTTCCAGAACATAGCCAATACTTGCAACCAGGTAAAAAGTGACTTGTCCGACGAATAGACTCCACCAAAACGATGTGTTCAGTAAACCACCTGCTTGGCTTTCCGGTTGCGTAAGCATGATAATATTCAGCAGGAAAAGCAAGGGCAGACAAAAGGGCGTAACGGCCCAACGCAATACTCGATGAGAAACATACTGAAAGCTTAACCAGCCATATCTGAAAATATTGAGTAGAGGAGCTAGTCGATTTATGGCCTGAAAGCCGCCAGCCGCAATCCTCACTTTTCGTTTCATCTCCTCGGCTACTGAGTGGGAAGGACGTTCGAGCGCATAGGCGTCGGGGGCGTAGTCGACCCGGTAACCGCGCCCGGCGATACGGAGCGATATCATGAAATCATCCAGCAGTGTATCGGCTTCCACGGGTTCATACAATGCTGTGCGAATGGCAAATAACTCACCGGCTGCCCCTACAATGGTATGAAGTTGAGCATCAAGTTTTTTGAGGAAAGATTCATATCGCCAGTATAAGCCTTCGCCACTACCCGCTGCTGCTTCCTGACCTTGCAAACTAATACGTTTTTCGCCCGTTACGGCTCCCACTATATCGACTTCGAAACGTCTGGTTAACCGGCTGACGGCTTCGGGATTGAGTTGCGTGTTGGCGTCAGTGAAAATAGTAATTGGCGTGTTTACCAGGCGCATAGCATTGTTCATGGCCATAATCTTCCCCAATCGCTGTGTACCGGAAACTATGGTCAGATTGGGTACATTCTGTTTTTGCTGCTCCAGATATTCAGCCGAGCCATCGGTAGATCCTTCGACAACAAACAACAGATGTAAATGCTTGGTTGGGTAATCCTGAATTAAGCAGTTTTGGAGTTTTTCGGCCAGATAATCGCGCTCATTATAGGCAGGAATCACCATTGTTACATCGGGCCACTGAGTTGCTTTAGAGTCTTTTGCCGCCAGGATGGCTATTGATTTATTACCCCGAAGTTTCACCAGTAGCCAGGCGACGATGCCGTAACCCAAATAGGTGTAAAAAACCAGGAAGGTCAGTAGGAAGAAAGTCCAGCCGACGAGATAATAAAAGAGTGTCATAACGAGCTTGAAAAACTATACTGGCGATACACTTGCCGATCTGAAATTCCAGAAAGTGCCGTCAACAAAGGCTTTGGCGTGCTTTAGCTGGCCAGTAATTAAATACGAAACCAAGTGTTTCGGAAAAACACACAGTCCGAAAAACAGGAAAAAAATCAACCGTTGAAAGTCCGAACAGTGGCGTCGCATGAAGAGAATGCGATTGCGCGTCAGGTAATAAGTTTTCAGAGGGCTATGTTGCCCAATCGACATCGACTCTTTGTGGAGTATAGACACAGCGGGCTGGTAATAAATAATATAGCCCGCATCCCGAATTCGTTGCGACCAGTCGAGTTCTTCGTAGTACAGAAAAAAACGTTCGGCAAAACGGCCAACCTTCTTAACAACTGTTCGGCGAATCATCATAGCGCAACCATGCGCAAAATAGGTTGGATGTGGCTCATCAAATTGGCCATCGTCTGTCTGGTTTGAGCCTATGGTAGTTGCTGTACCGGTATACATGTTCATTGGGTTGTAACCGGCATATTGAAGGAGCTGGGGCGCATCAAAAAACTTGATTTTAGGGCACACAACTCCTATTTTGGGATTTTCAGCGAAGGGAGCAAGTAAGCCCTCAATAAGCGTAGGTGATAACTCCGTATCGTTATTGACGATAAAAAAATAGTCGCCATGTGCTTCCTGCATACCTAAATTGTTGCCACCCGTAAAGCCCAGATTGGTCTCACTCCGAATCAGTCGTAGGTGAGGATAATGGTCGGAGTTGATGGCATTACACAAATGCTGTACAGATCCATTATCAACGACTATTATTTCGTAGTTTGGATAAGTCAGGAGCTTTGCGGATTCCAGAAACTGACGGGTTAATTCTGACTGATTGTAGTTGATGGTAATAATTGATACGAGAGCCGACCCATCAACGTCTTCTACACGTTCTCTTTTTGCCATAAACTAAAAATTGTCTTCCAAATAATCAGAACATCTGTCTTAAACGAGAAGGTGGATGAATATTCAATATCGAGTAGTGTCCGTTCCCGGTCCGACATTGGGCCTAGTCCTTTACCCCGTTTTTTTATCTGCCATAAACCCGTTAAGCCAGCCGGACCTGCGAACCGTTTAACAAATTCGTCGGAAGTGAGTTTTTCGGCTTCGTAAAGGGGTAGGGGGCGATTACCCACTAATGACATATCGCCGATGAGAATATTAAACAACTGCGGCAGTTCGTCGATACTGCTATTTCGGAGAAATGTGCCAAGTCTAGTGATGCGGGGATCATTTCGAAATTTCATAAATTTAGCCGACCCCTTAGCTTCCTCTAAATAGCGTTTTTCACAAATGAGATGGTTTTGATCGAAGAGCAATTGCTGGCAGGATATGCCTTGCTGGCGGCACGCACTGCAAACTGTTTCGTTCTCGTTCGCTTCGATGGATTCAGTTGATGTTTTTGTGTAAATATTGTGCGATGCAAGCTGACTAAGAAGTTGATCGGCTTCTGCTTTCATCGTTCGAAACTTGTACATATCGAACACATGAA
The DNA here is from genome assembly GCA_964263725.1 of Spirosoma sp. Lineage (GTDB taxonomy): Bacteria > Bacteroidota > Bacteroidia > Cytophagales > Spirosomataceae > Spirosoma. Next base: position 4,495 of record CAXVWN010000321.1, on the reverse strand, counting down.
AATTAGCACCTGCCCGCTTGGACTTATAGATTGCAGGACCTTTTGAGTCCAACACAATAATCAATGTAACAACCAACAATACAGGCGACAGCAGCAAGAGTACAGTCAGTGCAACACTAATATCGATTAACCGTTTCCACCAGGGTAGAGAAAAGTGTTGGACAGATGTTAACAAATTGGTGCTATTAAATGACCGTATTTGGGCATTTAGCCCAAGGTAATAATTTATTTTATCCTGAAGTCGTTGATTATCTTCGTTGATAACTAATATATCTGTTATACCAGTTGTTAGTGCATCCTGGCCTACTCGTTTTTCGCCAAAACGAGACGTAACCAGAAAAGGTACTAATCGATAGTCATTCTTATTTCGTACCATATTTGCCATTGTGGTCCCATTATTTCTATCGGCAATAATCAGGTCCACTTTTTGGCCATCAGTTAGCCACCCTTCTGCGTCTTTTATTTCTTTAAAACGTATTATTGAATAGGCTACACCAACCACGCCAGCAATCCGGTTAGCGATCAGATCGTCTTCTATCACTAATAAGATATAAACTGCTGACATTCGATTTTCTTTATTGGGGTTATTGAAGGCCTCAATAAATTTAGTTGGATATTCTGGCATCAATATTGTTGTGTAATGAGTAAATATTGATAGAATAGATTGTCGGTTGATTATTAAAAGGAACAAGAATACCATATCGATCCATAGAGATTTGTTAATCTCTACAAATGCGTTAGCCTTACTTATCGTAATTAATCAGTCGATTATCCGTTGCTCTGAATAATCACCTTTCAACTATCTGATCAAAGAGTAAAGATGTTTTATGATATAGCGTAATTGCCTAAAATGTAGGATAAGATGCGTGAACGTTGCGGCCACAGAGACTTACGTCCTGTCTCAAGCCGAACGGGCAATCGTTGTTGAGTTTCCTCAACTGGCGAGTCTGCACGCCGGAGAAGGGCATGTAACTTGGCTTTTACCTCAAGTGGGTTAAAGGGCTTTGATAAAAAAGCATCAACTCCCTGTTCAAGGCACTCAATTCGGATTGTGCTATCTGAAGCATTTGACAAGATAACTACCGGAATATGAGCCGTTAATCGACTCATTCGGATAAGTTTTGTCAGTTCCAAGCCACTAAAGAAAGGTAATTCCAATTCAGTAAGGACACTATCAAATCGATTGCCTTGGACTAATAAACGAGCTGCTTCCTGTCCTGTAGCAGCCACCGTGATTTTAAAATCTTTACTTAGTGTCTGAACTAATATATCGACAACGTATGGATTTTCATCCACAATAAGTAGATGGCGTTTCGTATTCATTTAGATGTACTTTTAAATTATCTATGGGTTAGATTTGAGTTTTTAGACTAGCGTATCCTACTCAAGGTTACTATCGTATTATAAAAAAAACTATGCCGTCAAGGATATAATAGAAAATTAGCAGGGTTACATAAATTATATTTCCTCTGGTATATTAATATATATGTATTTGTATTTGCCTGATAATTAGGTGATTGTCTGCCAAAGAATATCCCAAGGCACGCTACTTATTTGTGCCTCTTAAATGGTCAAGCTATTATCTTGTTATAATCAGAAATTGATTAAGCGGTATGGAAATTTGTTATTTTTTTGTAAGCATTATTAAATTTGGACTACTAGTTTACCCTTCATATACTGTGCATTTTTCCTTCAAATATTATATATCAATAAAAAGCTAATCTAATCAAAACGACTAAAAACGAACTGAATGGTAACATTTAGGTAGATAAAAGTTAAAAAATGGAAATTATCATTTAAGGAAAAATCCTACTAGAGTAAATGATCTATCTGTTTACGTATCAATAATTGTGCCACGCCAAGAGATGAACGAAATATAACAATCACCTGTCTAATCTATCCGTTTTAGTACAAAGCCGTATCTTTGGGCTACGTACCAGTTGATTTTATGAACCAACCAACCTTTTTTCAACCGCATCGGCGGACCAATCTTCGCTCACACCTGATTGCTGTGTTGGGACTACTCCTGCTAGCCATTATCTATTTTTCGCCGGTAATGTCGGGCAAAACCCTTTCTATGCAAGATGTGCAGGAAGCTTCTGCATCGGCGCGGGAAATCCGCGAAACTGCCCAGCAAACCGGTCAAAAGCCACTCTGGACAGATGCCGTTTTTAGTGGAATGCCAGGCTATATGATTGATTTTAATTACCCCTATATACTGATATATAAAGCGGTAATGGGCGTGGTTAATATACTGCCTAATACGGCCAGTATCATCTTCGTGGTGATGTTGAGTATGTATATCTTACTGGTTGTGTTGGGCTGCAATTCTTGGCTATCTGCTCTTGGTGCGGCTGCGTATGGATTAGGAACATTCAGTATTGTTAGTCTTGAGGCAGGCCACGTCTCTAAACTATTCGCGCTAGGTTATGGTGCCGGTCTGCTGGCTGGGGTAATCTTATCTCTGCGGGGACGATATTGGCTTGGAGCCGCGCTGATGGGCTTTTTTATGTGTATGGAGTTGGGTGCAAATCACATCCAGATTACCTATTACCTGTTCATGACCATCGGGCTTTATGTGTTGATTGAAAGCATTGCCCTGATTCGGGCAGGTAAAAACCGTCAGCTAATCCTCGGTTTAGCAACGATTGCAATAGCCGTTGCGCTGGGGGCGGGAAGTTTTGGTAAGCGGATGCTCGTACTCAATCAATACACGAAAGAAACGATTCGTGGTAAATCTGAACTGACAGCAAAAACAACCAACCCGGATGGAAAAGCACCTAGTGGCGAATCGAAAGGTGGTCTGGATAAAGATTATGCGTTTAGTTACAGCTATGGTAAAGCCGAAACGCTGACGTTGCTCATACCAAATGCCTTTGGTGGCGCTTCATCGGGGGGGGGGCTAACGACAGATTCGGAGTTTTATAAAGCCATGACGAGCCGGGGTGTCGATCCGGCTGCGGCTAAGCAAATGGCCGAGTTGGGTGCACCCACCTACTGGGGCGATCAGCCAGCCGTAGGCGGACCGGCCTATGCCGGAGCAGCTTTACTATTTCTGTTTGTGTTGGGCATGTTTGTGATTCGTGGGTCGATTCGCTGGTGGTTATTGAGCGCAACGATCCTGATGATCATGCTAGCCTGGGGAAAAAACCTGCTGTTCTTCAACGAGTTTCTGTTCGATAATCTGCCGTATCTGAACAAGTTTCGGGCCATGACAATGGCTTTTTGTTTAGCTCAGTTATTTATAGCCGCTGGTGCCGCATTGGGTATTCAGACTATTGTTAACCAGAAACTGACCTTTGCTCAACTGCGCCAGCCGCTGCTGATTAGCCTGGGCCTGACGGCCGGTGTCGCTCTCGTGCTGGCCGTACTCAGTGGCACGTTCTTTAGCTTTCAATCGCCTAATGACATTAATATACTGTCTCGTTACTTCGGCGATGCGGCTAAAGATTTCCAGGGTGCGCTCATTAGCGACCGACAGGGTTTGTTACGGGCAGACGCATTTCGTTCGGTCATCCTGATCTTACTGGTAGCGGGAGCCGTCTGGCTATTTATTACCAATAAAATCAAATCGGGGGTATTCTATCCATTGATATTGGCCGTGGTTATATTCGATTTGTTTTCGGTAGACAAACGGTTTCTGAATAGTGCTGATTTTGTGTCGAAAACGGCGGCCAGTGTCCCATTTGAACCCACACCGGCCGATCAACAGATTTTGCAGGATAAGTCACTGGGTTATCGCGTGTTCGACCAGACCGGCTCCTTTATGGAAACCAACCGGGCTTCGTATTTTCATCGGTCTATTGGGGGCTATAACACAACCCGCCTGCGTCGCTACAATGAGCTGATCAACTTTGCGTTTCAGTCCAACACACTGAACATTCTGAACATGCTCAACGCGAAGTATGTCATTCAGGCTGGGCCATCCGATCCGAATAATCCACAACAGCAACCAGCCAGTCCGGTTGTTATGCCCAATCCTGAAGTAATGGGAGCGGCCTGGTTTGTTGGTACAGTACGGCAAGTAGCTAATGCCGATGAGGAAATTGCGGCCATGAAAACGCTGAATCCACGCGATTCGGCGGTGGTTGATAAGCGGTTTGCCGCTCAATTGGGTAATCTCCCCGCTACACTGGATCATACGGGTAGCACGATTCAACTGGCGAGTTACCGACCTGATAAACTAATGTACGAAGTGAATGCGACACGCGATGGACTGGCGGTTTTCTCTGAAGTATACTACCGGGGTGAGTCGGATTGGCAAGCGTTCATTGATGGCAAACCCGCACCGCACGTCCGGGCTGATTACGTCTTACGAGCTATGCATATTCCGGCTGGAAAACATACCATCGAGTTTCGATTCGACCCGCCCCTGGCCCACACTGGCGATACCGTTGACCTGATTTGCAATGTGTTACTGATCACTCTTATTGGTTTCGTCATTTTCCAGGAAGGCAGGAACCGTCGCAACGAACCCGTGCGTGAAACGGAACCG
>CAXVWN010000320.1:0-4179 GCA_964263725.1 Spirosoma sp. | reverse complement strand
TAAGGCGGCTCTTGTTCGTATTTTTTAATGGTGTTTCGCCCAGATTGGTAGCGGTTATACAAGAGCACGTCACCGTATTTTGCGGCATAGTCGAGCGTGGCCAGCGACGCCGTTTGCATATAAGAAATAGCATCACCGATGCGCCACCAGCCACCGGTCCACGGACTGGAATACAAGGATTCTGTCCGAAACTCATTCTTATCTTTCGGAAAATCGTGAACTGTATAAAAGTGGGGCGTCGCATAATTATACAAGGCCGTTTCTGTCCAGAAAGCCGGAATATTTTGCAGAACCGGCATGTAGTCGATATAGCCCGGATACCATGCATCGAAGCCTGTGCCCATGTGTGTGGCTCCTTTCTGGCCGTTACTCTCCAATGCCTGCGCCATTGCCATACCAATCATGTTTACCTCACGCGCAATGATTGGTGGCGTCTGGGAAGCAATTGGTTCGGCGAAGGGCGGCAGCCAGATTCGTGATGGGAAAGGCGACGTTTGGTGATGCACAAAAATGATATTCGGCTCCCAATCGCGCCAGGTACGGGTCACCACCCGCGACTCGATCATGTTGAGCATATACGCATCTCGGTTGTTGTCGTGCCCAACGTATTTCTGGTACAAAAACGGTGGTGGGGCCACTTCGTAAGGCGTACCAACATTCGATTTGTACCAATCACTAATCATCGTTTGCCCATCCGGGTTAAGCGAAGGCCACAACATCAGAACGACATTATCCAGAATCGTCTTGATTTTAGGATCATCGGCTTTACTGAGTATTTCATAGGCTAGCGAAATTGTATGCTGAGCACCAGCCACTTCCGACGCATGCAAACCACCGTCGATATGGACGAAAGGCTTTCCCTCCATCGACAGTTTCTTTGCTTCGTCGTCAGTCAGCCCGGCCGGGTGTGCCAGCCGTTGTGCAATAGTTCGGTACTTATCAAGATTATCGAGGTTCTTTTTGGCAGAAATCAGCGCAAAATACCAGGGTCGTCCTTCCGATGTTTCGCCCACATAAACCAGCTTTATCAAGTCGCTGGCTTCATCAAGTTTCTGAAAGTATTTCAGCGATTGTTCGTAGGTCGCCAACTTAAAATCAGCGCCAACGGGGAATCCCAGTGTTTCTTCTGGTTTGGGAATTGCCTTTTGCTGGGCGATAACGAACGAGGTTGCTAGCCAGCAACAGCATATGGTAAGCAGAGCAATCCGTTTTATCGCGTACAGTGGGTACAGCTTCATTGACATATAGTTCAGGTTATAAAAAGTTTTGATGGAATGTGTTGTGCTGTGCTGTCGGTTACTTATAACCGACATGAGAGGATTCTAAAAACCTCGTCTATCTATCGTTCGGTTTAGACCAAGCTGGCGTTCCAAAAACCTCTCATGTCAGGTTTAAGAACCTGACACCACGGGCATAGATGAGTATGCATTGCAACCATCTTATTTTCGGGCAACCGGCGGCTTGCCTGCGTCGAAATCTTTCTAAACCAGGTTGAATCTGGATTTTGGGTGTACGAACATACTGCTACAAATAGCATCAGCAGACAACAAAATCGAGCTATGGTTATATTCAATATATTAATAAAAGAAGAAACTTTATTTGGATTTTATCTTCATGAGCGGAATTTCTGTAAACATACTCAACCCTTCGGTAAAAGTTAATTCGGCAACGAATCAAATGGCATCGGAGGGTTACAGGATAAATTTATTTTTTTGACAGGATTACAGGATTGACATGATTTCTACCTACTAAAAATCCTGTAATCCTGTCAAAAAAGGCGCAATCTGTGCCGATAAATAGTCAAATTAAACTTGCCCTACACCCCACCAGAGCTATTTTACACACCCTATTCCTTCGCAATTTTCACATTACTGATGTACGCCCTTATGTTTTCCGAATCATCGGTCGTGTTTGACCAGTTAATTGTACTGAATTGAATCCCGGCAGGAATCAGGCAATACGAGCACGGTTTGCCGTATTTAGTCTTGAATTCGGATGAGGTGGCTACGGGCTTGTTGTTGATGAAAAGCGTAACGATAGTTCCTTTCTTTTGTAGCCTGATGTGCACCTTGTTCGCCCGATTTGTAAAGACCATTTGCGGCATAATAGCTTCTCCGCCACCATCCATAACCATATTAGTTTTATCGATCGGGTAACTGATTACCTGAATTTTGGCTTGGCCCCGGTAATTACTGCTAAAATTCGCTTCATTTCCAGACGTTATTTCTACCTCAATGTTTGTTAGGGCTGTTTTGCTATCGCCTTTCAAACCACCACTTAAATTCAATCGAATGGCCCCGCCTGTGCGCGTCGTATAACCCGGATCGGTAGCCACATCATAGTCCAGTGTGAAATTTTCGGGGAGTGGCTTTTTGAGCGCCGTTGGATCGAGTTTATTGTTATAACCCAGTTGCAGCCATTTTCCGGGCAGCCCGTTTATAGTAGTTACCTGCGCGGCCTTACCATACGACGAAAAGAACCATCCTGCCGGTCGGGCACCCGTTTCGTTATTGGCAAAATCGTCCTGAAAAAGAACACCCGGTGGTAATGCAGCGCCCGTAGATGCAGAATTTTTCCAGTAGGCTCGCTTGCTGTAACTGGCCAGCGTGTTCTTGAGTAATTCTTCATTGACGGGTCGATAGGGTTGGCCTTTTACTTTCTCGGGATTGAAAAAGTAGTTATAAACATAGTCGAAGTTGAAATGCTCGGTAATGGCCCGAAACATTTCGTATTTCTTCCGGCCATCTTCTTTCGTCGCATATGGAAAATTGATGGCTATCCATTGAGGCTGATCGGTAAGGCATTTTTCATAGACCGACGGCTCATAGGTATATACACCATAAGCCTGCTTGAGATCCGTTGAGAGACCATCTAGCTGAAAGGGGTCCATGAAACCATCAACCGTATGAATGGTTGGTTGCATATCCCGGATTATTGCTGGCTCATTTAACCGACTACTGTATTTGTCTTTTAAGGCTTTCAGTTTTTCGCGGTAGGTTTTCACCTTTTCCTGCTCTATAACCATTGCTTCGTTTTGGGTTTTTTCAGCGGGGAATTGGCGGGCTACGTCTTCCTTCTTCTGTTGTAAATAGCGCTCAAATGACGCATCGGATAGCTGGATAAATTCGCCTTTGGTCAATTGTCGAATGGGTAATTTGTTGCCGGGCAGTAGATAAACAGTCATGCCGCCACTGGTTACCATCGTCAGGTATTTGTGAACATTAGGGTGAATCTTTGGATCAACTTTGGCAAACGTCTCCCCCCAGGATTTGCTTTCCATGTAGCCGTCCGGCAGCAGCGTAAACATGTATTGAGAGGGCGTGTTGAGGTAATAGGCCGGGTTGGCATTGAACAACACATTGGCCGCTATCTGAAACGGTACGCCCGTTTCCGGCTCCGGCCTGAAATGCCCCTGCTTATCTAGTGTGCGAAAGTCTACATCAAATGCCTGGAAATACACCCCATACGCATGCGGAAAGTACATGTCTTTTTTGGCGTAATATCGTTCCCTAAACACACCGATTCCCGCAACTGGCGTGTAGGTCTGCTGCATCCACTGCACAAATAAGTTGTTGATTTCCTGTTGCCGGATCGAGAAAGTTTGACCTCCTGATAGACGGGGCTTCACAGGTTTGTCGGCAGGGGTTAATTTCGTAAACCAACCAACGACAGTGTCTTCAATTGCCTGTTGTTGACCAGGTTGAGCAACTGAACTAGAAATACTACCAATGAGAATCAGGATAAGTAGGCGGATTTTCATAATTAATTGCGTTCGTGAATCCTTATTGAGCAAGTGCTTGTCGCTGTCTTAAAAGTAAGAATTCAACGCAAAAAGGGCTGACTTGCTTTCTGATTAATTCGTATGCGGTAAACTCTCTGCTGATGAAGCATTCAGACCATTTAAGCGAAGTAGCTAGGATTGACAAATTGTGTTTCTTCTTTTGACAGGATTGCAAGATTGACAGGATTTTTAGTCAATAGAAATCCTGTCAATCTTGCAATCCTGTCGAAAGGAAATAAACTTGTCCTATCCCTGTCGCTACCTTTGTGAATGGATTATTTTAAAAATCTGCTCGATTTATTAAAGCTTGAACGAGAAGAAGATCGTACGCAATACCGTAAACTCACCGAAACAACCTCCATTGCCGAACGCCGGGCCAATGGATTAACCTGGTATCC
>CAXVWN010000319.1:0-3502 GCA_964263725.1 Spirosoma sp. | reverse complement strand
ATACGTATGATTGGGTGAGGAAACAAATTGACCAGCTCCCAGTCCCAACTTACGTTATTGCGGGTAACCTTGATGAGTCGACATTGCTAGCCGATGTGTTCAATAAACGCCACGATTTACACGATGGCGAACTCTGTTATGCCCTCCCCCTAGAAGGCCGTCCGGCCTTGTTTCTCGATTCATCGAAAGGGGAATTCTCCCCTGAGCAATGGACTTGGCTTCGTGATTATTTGTCGGCCCTCCGCGACAATAACGTCGTGATTTTTATGCACCACCCGCCCGTACTGGCCGATGTTGTATTTATGGATCAGAAGTATGCTTTCCGACAGAGCGATGAATTTCTTGAGCTAGTGCGTGATTTGCCTTGCCACGTAACCGTAGTTTGCGGCCATTACCATGTCGAAAAGGTGGTGCAACGGGGTAATCTGCTGGTGCTGTTGACACCGTCAACCTTCTACCAGATGAAGCAGGACTCACCTAAATTTGCAGTCGATAGTTACCAGATTGGTATTCGCGAAATTAACCTGACCACGCACGGAACAAACAGTACGGTATTCTACCTTCAACCGGGTGAATAACCAAGGACGTTTAGGAGAATCGGTAAAGAAAATAGTTGCAGCATTTTCTGGATGAATGGGACTGCATAGGTAAAACGATTCTAGCCTAAATTACCCCTAATCACCACCTGATCCGTGATGGTAAATTAACCGAATACTGTTTAAAATAAGGATTCGCAAATACGTAATTATACTGACCTGTTTTTTGGTGTGCCGTACTGTTACTTGCTTGAAAATCAGTGTTTGTACGGTTAAATTTTCCGTAGTTCTTCGCTATAAAATCGCCTGCTCCGGACTGACCTTTGACGAAGTCTTAACCCTTAATCAACTTCGTAAAATGGACGCACCAAAAGACAATAAAGGTAGTGAATTTCATGTCCTGCTGAGCGGCTTGAAACTCTCCGAAAAGCTCGAAAATCACATCGCATCTGAGATTCAGCGCGTGGTCGCATCTGCTCTGACAGACTACCCAAACCCCGACGATCCGGATGGCGATGATGGCCCGGCAGGCGGGCGAATTCCCCACGGCACTGGTCGATTCGGCCCTTATGTAGTAATACCTCCCAAACATTGGTTGGGCCTCTGGATTCAGCTTGTCGGCAAAGATTTCAGGATAAATACCGACCTAATTAACCAGCAGGAGAAAATTATACAACAGGGACTTCAACGTCTAGGCTGATGCTAACCTCCCAAACCACGTTATGCCCCAGCTCAACCGCTCAGGAAGGCGCTCTGTTGTTAGGCGTGGTCGGCCCCGACCAGTCGGTACGGTTCCTCACAGAGCCAGAACCGATGACGGCAGAACTGACTGAGGCCATTATGGCGATTGATGCACCTGAAACAAAATTTCGGTTTGCCAATCGGTGTGTCAAATCGGGATGTGGTCAATGGCACGAAGGCCGTTGTGGGGTGATTGACCTAGTGATGTCGTTTAATCAGCACCTTGATGAGCCAGCTGCACTACCTACCTGTGCTATTCGGCCGCAGTGTCGCTGGTATAAACAGACTGGTCCTGCTGCCTGCTTGGTTTGCCCATTCATAGTCACCGATTCGACTCAAACCAACGAGGAGCGACTGGCATACATTGAATCGAATGTGGTGTAGAAATGGATCTAGACGGTATTCTACAAGGTGTTTGAGGGGAGCTTCATCAAACACTTTGTAGAATACCATTATCTGGATTCATGGGATGAATATAGTTGAGACGTATGCGTATAGTTGTGCTAATGGATCTGTCGATGTGAGACTAATTGTGACCTTAATAGGCTAACTGGCAATTTGTGCTTGTTAACGGCTCTGACAAAGTAACTTATACTCTTTGGTTGAAGGTGTGGACAAAAAGGTATATTTTTACCATTATAAGATTAAGTCTCCACCGTTCTGTCAATGTTGCAACAGCTTTACACTCATTTAATTAAATATCGGATTCGGCTCTCCTTTGTTGTTATTTTTCTTGTAAGCCCTATCCGGCTACATGCCCAAATCGAAGTAGAAATTGCCAGAAGATATGTGACTGCTAACGCGGATCAGGAGAAGCTAACCACTGCCGATATTAATGAGCTGCTTGTATCGAGTGCGTACCGATCTCCCACAACGGGTTGGTATCATGTTTATTTTAATCAGGCATATCAGTCCATTGAAATCTATAACCGATTGATGAATGTTGTACTGGTGGACAATCAGGCAACATACCTGAACCATAATTTTATCCCCAGCCTAGACTTAGTACCGAAAGTAGGGGCCCTAAAGAGTACAATTACCCCGCTTAATGCGCTAGTGAAAGCCACAGCCAATGTAGGTTTAGCATCGGCATCGCTCAATTTATTGCAAACGCAGGCGTTAACGACCACAAAACTGGTTGATGGAACGCCTATTGGAAGTACCTATTTACTCCCTGCCCTTTCCAACGAAAAAATTGACGTAAAACTTTACTGGCTTCCCGTTGAAGAAGACAGAAAAGGGCAAAAATCAATCGGAAAGTTAGCACTTGCCTGGAACGTTCGCTTCCTGACAAAAGATGCTAAGAACGGCTGGAATATACACGTCGATGCTTTGTCGGGCGAAGTATTGCAAAAAATTGACGATGTTATCCATTGTAATTTCGGTACACCGAACCACCTGGCGGCTCCGCACGAATGTCGTGGTTCGGCCAACTGTTTTGATGTCAGGAAAGGTAACTTCTCATCTAATGGGTATACTGTCTTTGACTATCCTCTGGAAAGTCCCAACCACGGTTCCCGCACGGAGTCGGTAAATCCGTATAATCGTTTTGCTCCAACCGGAGCAGGTCCTGGCGCAACGAACGGATGGCACAACGATGGTACGACCAATTATACAATAACGCGGGGCAATAATGTTTGGGCACAGGAAGACGCTGATAACAACAATGGCATCGGCATAAGTCCTTCGTCGGGCACGCTGGATTTTAATTATCCTTACACGTTTGGCTTGAATACTGCGGCAGCCAATCAGAATGCGGCCATTACCAACCTGTTTTATTGGAACAACCTGATCCATGATGTGCTCTGGAAGTTTGGCTTCGACGAACCCAGTGGTAACTTTCAGAATGACAACCAAGGCCGGGGTGGGCTTGGTAACGATTATGTATTTGCGGATGCACAGGATGGTGGTGGCACCAACAACGCCAACTTTTATCCACCCGTTGACGGTACGAATGGCCGCATGCAGATGTACCTCTGGAATGGGCCAACTACGTATCAACCAGACGGTGATTTTGATAACGGCATTATTACGCACGAATACGGACACGGCTGGTCAACCCGACTGACGGGAGGACCGGGTAATTCGTCATGTTTGCAAAACGCCGAACAGGGGGGGGAGGGGTGGAGCGACTACCTGGGTTTGATGTTGACCACAAACTGGTCATCGTTGAGTGCCAATGTGACCAGCGCCAACATGTCGCGTAGTTTAGGTACCTACGCGCT
>CAXVWN010000318.1:0-27760 GCA_964263725.1 Spirosoma sp. | reverse complement strand
AGCCCGCGATTACAATCACAACCGATCCAAGCCGTTGAATGCCCATTGAAAGCTGTTCGGGCCTGGGCGCATCGCGTTGTGCGTAGCGGACAGCCTTCAGTAGGCCAAATAGAGGCAACAGGACGACCTGATGGCCTACCTCGACACCAACACTAAAACCGACAATATACCAAAGAATGAGATTCTTTGGCAGCTCATGCATGGCCGTTAACAGCCCACCGGCAAAGCCTAGCCCATGAAACAGACCGAAGAAGAACACAACCGCTAGCCGAATAGGCCCCTGCACAGCAGCAGGCCAGAAGATATTCTGAAGGGCCACAATGACGATGCTGGCGGCTATAAATGGTTCTACGATCTGTGGGGACAAGTGAACCAGATTCAGGACCGCCAGTGTCAGAGTAAGCGAATGCGCCAGGGTAAAGATTGTCACGACCTTCACCAACTCCCAAAGGGAAACGGCGGCCAGTACGAGCGCACTCATGAACAGCAGATGATCGTAACCATGAAGCAGGTGATCAATGCCATGAATGAAATAGGTTTTAAACGCGGCCCCGTATCGGCCCACGGCTGCTTTAACGCCTGACTGGATGATACGGCTGTAGCGGGGGGGATGAACGTGGGCCTGCCTACCTCGAAGCGCAATTCATAAACTGATTGCGTATAGTTCCGCGTTTGGTCAATGATATGAATCGCTGGATTTTCGGGCAACAGACAGTTCACCAGGTAAACGCTTAGTGCCTGCTGATGATGATTCTCGACCCGCAATCGATAGGCTCGCTGTCCCCTCGGGAATTTACCCTCGAAGGTCAGTAGAAGCCCACCCATCCCCTGGCTAAGCTCGCCAACGGGGGGGAATAAAGAGGCCACCAGTTTAAGCATTACCGGCTGGCCATTCAGGGTCAGCCATAGATCATGGCCTACCCTGGCGGCATAGCTTTGTTTCTCCGCATCCGTCAGGATTCCATCTCCGTTGTATCGACAAAGGCCAGTACTTTAGTCGCGACAGCGACACCGGGAATCAACCGAAGTTGTAGGGTGAGATGATCCGGCTCAATGGCAATGGTCGTGGCCTGCAAATACTCATCCAGCCGGTGAGCATAGGTCGTGGCGATCCCCATCAACCCCATCAGTGCGGCAAGGAGTAGCCTGGCGCTCATTTGAGCGTGAAGGTATGCCCATAGTCGTTGGTGGGATCGCGGTATATGGTATGAATATGCATGGTCAAATCTCCGCCTACGCCCTGGGGGGAGAACTCAATGATCACCTTAGGACCCTGGATGCGGTAATAGGCGGCTCCGTTCCTGCCGGGCTCATGGGTCGTCGGGTCACTCCAGGCGAAATAGGTCTCACCCAGACCAGCCTTGATCTCCGCCATGCGGGCGGTCACATAGGCATCATTGATGATGCCCGCCCACTGTCCAATCAGTTCGAGCAGCATGGTCCGTTGTTGATCATTCATGGCCGAGGCTTTTAGCCCTTCGGGCACAATCGTTTTTCCCACCTGGCCCGGCCCAAGCACCAGATCGCCAATTTGGTAGGTCAGAATTGCCTGCTTCCGCTGCGACTCGGTGAGCGCATTTAATAAATCGAATGCCTGATCATTCTCCTGGGCGAGCACCCGGATGGTTTTTCCCGCTTTCGTATAGACCGCTGGTTGAGCCCCCGTCAGCGTAGGGGTCATCACCCCATACTGACCCGCAATCACGACATTGAGTCCTAGGTGGTGGCCGCCAAATTGCACCATCCAGGGAGTCGTGGTGCTGGGCTTACCGAAGATGCCAATCGTATAATAGGCTGTGCCGGAGGCATAGTTGGTACCACCCTCGGACAGCACCTAATCGGAGCCCATAATGTCGAGTACTTTTTGATAGCCTTTAGGACTGAGCAGCACCTGGAGCAAATGCAACGCGGCCCCACGCCCAGCGGCACTAAGCTTACCGATCTGCACACCCGGGCGTGGCACATCGCTGACGGGAAAGTTCGACCAGACGGCCGAGCCATACTGTTCGCCCACAAAGCCAGCGAAGCCCCCCTTGCCTGGCCCGTCCCCACGGGGGCACCTGGGCCATCACCCGGTCCACGCCTGGGCGCTTGTCCCTGACCGCGGCCAGCTGTGTCTCTTGGCGTTGGGGGAGGTCCACCTGGCCCTCCCATGCCTGCTCGTTTAAAGGTGGCCGCCGTAGCGCTCTGTTGGGGCGTGAAGAGAAACAGCACGTTTTTGCGTTCGTCCGCGCTAAGCGAATTCAAGAAGGCCATAGTGGCCGTTACGACCGCCTGGGTCTGGGCCTCAGGGCTGGTTTGCGTTCTATCTCTGGAAACAGATTCCGCCCCGGCAAAACGCCAATACCCGGCAATCAGGGCTAAGCCCAGAACGACATAGACCAGTTTACGCATCGGTTCGCTTTAGTTAGGCCCCTAACTGAAAAAGATAAACTTGTATACAGGAAATATAACCCTACGACGGAAACCGCCACACGTTATGGCGTTTAAAACAGGGCCAGCCATCACGCGGAATGGCCGGTCCTGACAAAGATAGGGATGGATTAATTGCCCCCATAGTCGCCGGTATGATCACGCCAGACCGAGTGCGGAGTACCCTGAATGACCGCACTATGTTGGTAAGGAAATTCGATTCAGATACTTGGCCCGTCAAGGCGCACCTAATCGTTCTGCATATTCAGGCAACGGTACTTCGAATCCGTTGAAAAAGTGCATCGTCATGAGAGTATCATTAGTTGAAAAATAACATATTCAATTAGCCATACCATTCAAACAACTTAGGTGTCCGTCTTCTTGTTTTTGCCAACTCAGCTCTTAACGCTGATTGCTTCTGGCTTAGCCACAATTGAAATCCCCTCTTTTTACTGTAATACCATCTGTTTGTACCGAGCTCATCAGTCCTTCTTCTGGTAGGTTTGTTCCAGCAAAAGTAGGAAGTTAAATTCGCTTAATAAGCTGAATTTTAATCCTAAGTATTAATCACTTTAACCAAAAACACGCGATGAATGGCTCAATCAACCTAGAGCAGAATTAGCTGACTCTAGTGCATAAAACCTTTATCTACGACTAGACAATTCTTAATCATCATCTACCATGTGGACAATTAACCGTGCCGTTTTGGGCGCACTATTTAGCATTACCATGACGCTTTCAACAATTGAGGCCGTTTCTGCTCAGGCATCAGCCACCGGCGTAAAAAATGTAGTACTGGTTCACGGCACGTGGGCCGATGGTTCAAGCTGGGCCAAGGTTATTCCTTTACTACAGGCTAAGGGACTTACCGTAATTGCCGTGCAAAACCCACTTACCTCGCTGGGAGATGATGTGGCCGCTACCAAACGAGCCATCGAATTAATGAATGGCCCCGTTTTACTGGTCGGTCATTCGTGGGGGGGCGTGGTCATTACTGAAGCTGGTAACCACGACAAAGTAGCCGGACTTGTTTACGTAGCCGCTGCTGCGCCTGATGAAGGCCAGTCATTCCTGGAACTGGTACAGACGGCAGCCTCCACCCCAGGCAACGATGAGATCAGACCGGATGCCTATGGCTTTGTCAGCATGTCACCTAAAGGGATTAATGAAGATTTTGCGCAGGACTTACCCGAATCAGAACGGAAGTTGATGGTGGCGACTCAGGGTCCACAAGCCTTCACGGCACTGAAGGAAAAAATTACCAAAGCGGCCTGGAAAAGTAAGCCATCCTGGTACGTTGTTGCGGCAAATGACCGTATGATTAACCCGGACCTGGAGCGAACGCTGGCCAAGAAACTAAAGGCTACTACGCTTGAGCTGAAATCCAGTCATGTAGCCATGCTGGCTCAGCCAGAGAAAGTGGCTGCGTTCATTTTGGAAGCCGCTAGTAAGGTAAAGTCAACTAAATAATGACATGGCCCCACTCTCAGAATTGACTGAATTGCTTTGAGAGTGGGAGCCCTTGTTTTAGAAATAGGGCATAATCAGGTCGCAGAGGTTCGATTGATTTTTTACGAAGAATCCATCCATTGATTACTGTAATAGGCTATGTACCAAGGACAGACCACCATTTTGCTGACCGACGATGATGACGATGACCGTTATTTTTTACGTCAGGCTATCGAGCGGATTATCGACGATTCGGCAATTCTGGAGGCCAAAAATGGTGAAGAAGCGTTAGCCCTACTGGCAAAACATTTCATTCAATTAGTGATTCTGGATATGAATATGCCTGGATTAAATGGCTTAGAAACACTGGCGTTTATTCGGTCGCAAAACCAACTGTTTTCTACACCAGTCATAATGCTCTCAACCAGTGACCAGCCAGAATTAATAACATCAGCTTATTCGAAAGGAATAAACTCTTTTATCAAAAAGCCAATGCGGGTGGGAGAGTATGATCGGATTGCCGATGCAATTAAAATCTGTTTTCTTTCTCTTCCAGTGGGATGAAAACTGGCTTGTATATGGGTAACCAGCTATGCCTAAATCTATTTAGAAGCCGGGCCCCTTGTGGAAAGTAAATGCCTAAATATACACGAATAACGACGACTCACTAAACAGGTATGGACAATCGCATTTTAGGACTTCACCACATTACAGCTATTGCTAACAACGCTCAGCGCAATTACGATTTTTATACCCATGTGCTAGGGCTGCGGATAGTGAAAAAGACCGTCAACTTTGATGATCCCAGTACGTATCATTTTTATTACGGCAACGAAGAAGGAACGCCCGGTACCATCCTTACCTTTTTTCCCTGGGAAGGCATCGGTCCCGGTAAAAACGGCGTGGGTATGGCGACTGAAATCGGCTATTCCGTACCGACCGGAAGCCTGGATAACTGGGCCGGGCGATTCATGGACTTTGGCGTGTCTATGGGCGAGCAAGCAGAGCGGTTTGGCGACATGTATTTACCTTTTACTGATCCTGACGGCCTGGCAATTGCCCTGATTCAGCATTCGGATGCGCGACCGGCCTGGGAAACCGAGGACATTAAACAAGATATAGCAACTCAGGGATTTCATAGCGTAACACTGAGCCTGCAAAAGATTGATGCAACCGCCCGCGTTCTGACCGATATTTTTGGCTATACGCTGCAAGCGCAGGAAGGCAACCGCTACCGCTTCATTACAGATGCAATTCCAACGGCCTCGATTGTCGATTTACTGGAAGATCCCAAAGGAACAATCGGTAAGAATGCCGCCGGGACCAATCACCACGTTGCGTTTCGAGTCGCTAATGATGCTATCCAGCTTGAATTTCGGGATAAAATTCTGAGTAAAGGTTTACAGATAACGCCAAAAATAGATCGGGATTATTTCTTCTCACTCTATTTCCGCGAGCCAGGTGGCGTCCTGTTCGAAATCGCGACCGATAATCCCGGCTTTACTGTCGACGAGCCCCTACAGGAACTGGGCAGTCATCTGAAACTCCCGAAGCAGTACGAATCCTCCAGAGCAAGCATTGAAAAGTCACTTCCAGTATTGACCTCCTACTAAGCGAATAAATCCATGACTAACATAAAACTGGAACTTAACGATAAAGGCCATGGTGCCTTCAATCTGTATGAGGCAGGTAATAAAATTGGTGAGATGGTGATCAGTGTTGTTGGCAACGAGCTGACTGTATATCATACCCAAGTGGTATCTGAAGCCGAAGGGAAGGGCTATGCCAAACAACTCCTCGACACAATGGTAGACTATGTGCGAGCGCATAAACTAACCGTTATTCCGCTTTGTCCTTATGTACTAGCCCAGTTTAAACGCCACCCGGACACCTATACCGACGTCTGGAACAAACAGGAATAAAAAATAACGCTCAATGTCACTACTATTTTATGGGTCAACCGCATAACGATACGGTTTCGGAGGCTATCAATGCCTTGCAGATGAAGGGATTTACGGCCGATTTCCAGTTGGAGGAAGCGGGCTTAGTTTGCCGACGGCTACATTCGGGGTCGATGAGTTTACCATTGTCGATATCTATCGCTACGAAGGGAACACCGATCCCGCTGATAATGCAAGTGTATACGTCATCGAGTCAGCATCAGGGTTAATGAGTATTCTGGTAACAGGATATGACGCTTTTATAGATGCTCTTTGCACTGCCATCCTAGAGAAGTTACGCAGGCCGTAACCAAGTATAATTAATCAAATCCGTTCACTTTTTAACATCATCATTCATGAAAACAAGCATTGGTATTTCGTCCGAAAATCGGGAAATCGTTGCCCATGAGCTAGCTAAATTATTGGCCGATGAGTTCGTCCTTTACACCAAAACGCTAAATGCCCACTGGAATCTGGAGGGCATGGACTTTCATTCGGTACACCTCTACTTTGAGGACTTATACAATCAGTCGGCTGCTATGGTCGATGATGTGGCGGAGCGTATCCGTCAGTTAGGTCATTACGCACCCGCTACGCTAAAAAACTTTCTACAACTCACCCACCTGACCGAGCGGGACGAAGATGGCAACGATAGTCGTAACCTAATCAGAAAGTTGTTGAGTGACCACGAGAGTATTATCGAATTCATTCGAGGCAACATCAACGAATTTCAGTCTGCTCATCAAGATGCGGGAACAAGCGATTTTGTGACAGGCATGATGGAGAAACACGAAAAAATAGCCTGGATGCTACGAGCACATCTTAAATAGCCGGAATTCAGTCGGCTCAACAAACGAACTTGGTTCATTGAACGTAGTGGTGCCTGTTATACACACACCACTACGTTTCGTAGGAGGAAAAGTCGCATTCAAGGGCCGTACGGTCCCATTGCCCGGCTTGGGCGGCTGCTTCATAGGTCGATTGTAGAAAGTCCAGTAGCATCTGGGCCGGGTCTGCCGCCCGCCGGACCGCATCATACGGAAGAAAGAACTCGCCCATATCGGGACTGAAAAAAGCTTCAGCAGGTTTGACCACCTGCTCGCCAAAAGTTGCAGGCGTTGGATAACAATAGGAATAAAATGCAGCCTGTGGGAACTGCTCGCTGCCAGGCCAAAAGCCAGCCGAGCTTACTTCGTGCGAATAGGCTTCCTGCATTACCCGGTCAGACATGTTTGGGGCACCCCCGGGATGCAGCGGGGCCGGTCGTCCTGAAAAGCGGGTAACGGCCAGGTCGAAACTGCCCCAAAAGAAGTGAACTGGGCTACATTTGCCGACAAATCCGGCCCGAAATCGGGTAAACACGTTATGGATGCTGACCATCGCTTGCCAGAACCGACCGACCATAATGGGGTCGTATGATTGGTGAATTTCGTCTTCGGGGAATGGAATGGCCTGTTCCACTTCATTCGGGGTATGGTGAATAGATACATCAATGGCGAGCAGGGCCAGATGATCCATTAGTTCCTTATAAAAGCTGGCAACGGAACGCGCGTAAAGCTTCATCGTAGCCTCCTCTCCAATACTGGTGCTGATACGTACCTGATGGGTTAAAAAATTAAAATCAATCTGAAACACACCCCGCTCATACGGCAAACTACTCGTTGTAAATCCCTGGGGAGCCACATACAGAGGAACATGCCAGGAATGATTCGTCCAGGGCATTTGTCGAAGTCGAATTTTTCCGACAATCTGCGTCCAGAGGTGGAGAGTTGTCAGCGTCTGGCTCCAGTCTGCAAAATCAAGGGCAGGCCAATTATACTCTATGGATTGGTTTGTAATCATATGGGAGGTAGCCAGGCTGGCAACAAAAAAGGTTATTTAAACTGCCCCACCAATTTAGTTTGTTGGTAAGGCCTCCAGTGCTTCGATAATGGCCTGTTTGGTGGCTTCAAAAAAAGCAGGCCCTGTTAGGATAGTTATCTTACAAACGGATGATGTAGGACTAAATTTTTTCTGCTGCAGATATAGCTGGGTCTGGTATGCATTTGCTAAACCTGCAATAATCTGTTTGGCTACTTCGGCAGTTGGTGAGTCTAAACCCGCATCTTTGAGGTCGCTAGCATGTGAAAAACTGTCGACGCCCAGCCGTACCGCTTCCCGGAAGCCCACCATAGCGACCTGCCCCATTAGATCGGGCGTAAATTTAGCTCGATCTCCTAAACCAATCAGCAATAATTTCTGCGCCGGAATCACTCCGGAGGGTATGGTCAACAATAAGGTTTCAAGGGCATGGCCCCGAAAACGACCACTTTTGCGTAAGTCAGTAAGTAGTCCCAGAAGGGCATCATCCAGTTGAACCATACCGTTCAAGTTACGGGGCAAAGCGGGAGGTGATTTAAAAATATCTCCTTCTACATACTCGAACAGGCAGGCCACTTGCAGGGGCGTCTTTTGGCCAACGGGGCCCTCCACTTTCAAGTCAATCACTACAGTACGGTCGAGTTTACCAATGGTTTGAGTCGTCCCAATTGATGTTACAGTAGTACTGCCAAGTGTTGTAATGGCTTGACCCAGCGTGATAGGCGGATTATACAAGGTTAAGACCCAACCCAACAATAAATTATAGCTCATTCGATTCATAACAGTGATTGGATTGTTTAACGGGTCAATAAAGCTGATGCCAATCCTTAAGGAACAAATCTAGAGGTATAAGAACGGAATGGACGGTATAAATTGACGGTTTTACAGTACAATAGCCTGCATTGGCAACGATGTTATGTAATAGTAACTCCAAAGCCTACCTCCAAATATAATGGACTCTCCAATTTATCTGGAGGTAGATTTTAAAGTCTATATATTATTAAATATATGATTATCAATAGATTATATTAGTTTTCTTCTCTCTCCAAGGGTGTTTTTTATATTGGCATTTTATTGGCAAAGTAGTTCGTTGTGGTTGATTCAACCCAGAGCCATCTCAAACACTTCCCCTTATGAAACGTAACCTCCAGCACGAGCTCCTCACTGTTCAAGTAGTTGAAACAAGCGAATGGCCTGACCCAATTCATGACCATAATCACTTCGAACTAATCCTGATTCGTACCGGTATTGGGCAGCATATAATTAACGACAATCGATTCGCCTACCAGGCTGGCGATGTATTCTTTCTGGGCCCTTCAGATAACCATTATTTTGTAGTTGATAAAATGACCAGTTTTTGCTGTCTATCTTTCACTGAGCTTTACATGGGCGGGTTGACGACGCTAGGGACAGACGGCTGGCTACAAATTAGAGAGCGAGGACTTACCACTAGCCAACAGCTTGTGGGGAGTATTATTACAGACCGTATCGAGCAACAAAACCTGAATGCTCTGGTCGAAATAATTTTAACGGAACAGAAAAGCCAACGGCAGCTGGTTTCAAATCAAATTGTTGAGGCCTTGATGAAAACGATACTGAGTCTGGTTGATCGTCAGCTCATTAAGCATCAAGGGTTGCGTTCATCGAACGGTAGTGCTTCAGCGCTCATGCAGCGAATTGGTATGTACATCTGCCATCATATTACCACGCCGGATCATTTGCGCATGGAAAAAATGGCTGATGTGTTCAATTATTCCCAAAGCCATTTAGCTGCTCTATTTAAACAACAGGCTGGTGAATCTATCAATCAGTATATTATCCGGTATAAGCTTCAATTAGTTGAAACAAGGTTACGGTTGAGTAGCATGACTATCTCGCAAATAGCTGACGAATTCGGGTTCACGGATATATGCCACCTTAACAAGCTTTTCAAACGGTATTACCAAACAACGCCCACTGAGTACCGACGACGCTTATTCGTTCCTACCTATGTATTAAATACCTATTTACAGCCTTCATTTAGTTAGCCAATCGAGTTTGCTCATTCCAAAAGTTAAGATCTACTGATTGTACGCGTATTCTTACTGATTTACTTCCTTCCTACTTTTATGGACGCTACTCTCAACATATTGCCTGTCTCAAATGGTCCTAAAACAGGTACGATCGAACTCGTTGAATATGGGGATTCATTATGCTACAGAAGCCAGCATATTCGAAAAGCTGTTCGCGCCATAGTGGGCCAGTTCAAAGGTCAACCGCTTACGTATTCCTACCGTCATTACCCCAATCTTGGGAATGATCAATCTTTACTGGCTGCTGTGGCTACCGAAGCAGCAAGACGTCAAGGGAAATTTTGGCCAATGTATACCGCTCTATTTAGCCAACCGCTCATTAACTGTGCTACCCTGGTGGCACTGGCCTTAACACTAGAACTGGATCAATCCCAATTTTTGCATGATTTAGTGGATGATCATTTATATAGCCTGATCAAAACGGACTGGCGAGTTGGCCACTTATTAGGCGTTCGCTGCCCACCCACTCTGTTTATTGGCGGGCAACAATTTCATGGTAAACTAACGCAGGCTCGTCTAGCACCAATCATTCAGTTTCATTTAAGTCATTTCAGGCCATCAATCTTAAATACGGTCGACCAAAAGAGCGGGGTTGTGCACTGGAGTAGGGGTGAATTTGGCTAAAAAAACCATGCCTACAAATTGACCGCTTACTTTAATTCTTTCAATTCATACGTAAACTTTAAAATCATAACGTACCTACCCAACACTGATCCAGGTAGCCGAAAACGATATTTTGCACGATGAAGGTGAAGCTTACGGAAGGGCATTAACGGATGCTGGGGTGGACGAAATCAGTAAATAAACTTTACACTATCAGGCGTTAAACTGGAATATCTTTTTGATCGAAATACTTACTGACTAAAAATAACCGCTGGCATAGGCGATTTTACAGATCAATATCAGAGTTCTTTACCTTAAAAACATCAGATTATATGGTGCTTTTTTAGCTGAAGAACTCCGAATGAATGTGTTTTTAATGCGTATTAACTACTTCTGACTGGCCAACTTTTTCTTCGGTAAATGTGAGGCTGATCTGTACGCCATTCGTCTGGTTGATGTGCAGCTTTCCCCCAAGTTGTTTGCTGAGTCCCCGAATCAGGCTCATACCCAGCGTGCGACTTCGGTTAGGATTCAAGTCGGGGGGGAAACCAACGCCATCATCACCAATGGTGAGACGATACGTCTGGTTATCCACTACGGTAAGTTCAATGTAAATACGTCCCTTTTGATTGGCGGGGAAGGCGTATTTCAGTGAATTGGTAACGGCTTCGTTGAGAATAAGACCCAGTGGTACTGCCAGAATAACATCCAGATTAATGGGTGCAAGGGCCATTTTCTTCACGACGGAATCTTGCCGGGCAAACGTAACAAGTAGATAATCAACGATCTCGTCAATGTATTCGGCCATCGGAATCGTAGACAAGCGATCCGATTGGTAAAGCTTTTGATGAATCAGGGCCATAACATGCACCCGGTTCTGACTTTCCCGAATGGCTGAAAGAGCCGCTTTATCTTTCAAATAAACGCCCTGTGAATGCAGTAAACTAGTGATTATTTGAAGGTTATTTTTAACCCGGTGATGAATCTCTTTGAGCATCCATTCTTTTTCTTCTAACAGGCCTTCTTTCTCATCCAGCAGATTGTCTTTGTCATTAATAAGACATTCTTTCTCATCCAGAATATGCTGAAGAGATTCGTTTTTTTGATTGATCTCAATCTGTTTTGCTTCCAGAAGTTTGTTACTACGTTGTTTTAGCCGGTATTGGTTATAGCTCACGCCCAATAAACCTAGCAATAGAACCGTGCCCGCCAATATGCCATTACGAGTTGTTTTTTCTTTTTCCAGTTCATTCCGTTGACGCTGGATCTGCTGCACGTTTTTAGCGGTTGAATACTTAACCTGCAGTTCTGCAAACTGTCGGCTTTTCGTTTCGCTAAAAATAGAATCATTCAAAAGTTTATGCTGTCGGAAGTGGTTAATAGCCGACAAATAATTCCCTTCCGTTGAATCTACTTTAAACAGCATAAAGTGAATGTCCTTTACGGTTGATGGGGAGTTTTTTTGGGGAGAAAACGCGAGGGCTTTTCGCAGATAAAACCCCGCTTTTTCCAAATCGTTACGTTTGAGGTAAAATTCTCCCACTTCCTTTTGCACTTTCTGTGACATTTCGAAGTCATTGCCTGATCGATTGTACCAGACAATTGCTTCCAGATAGTACTTCTCCGCCTGCGAATAATTTTGCAAATCATCGTAACAATACGCTACTGTTTGCGCAATACATCCTTTTTGAATGTTCGTAATAGGGGGAATTTCTTTAACAAGGTTTACGATTAACCGAAGGGCCTCCTGCGTTTTGTGATGCGCGATCAAATCCTGCACAATAAGACTCGCAGCATAATACAATGAAAAGTTAGGTAGCTTTTCCTGTCGCCATTGCTGAAGGGTTTTTTTGAACCAATAAATGCTTTTATCCCGTTTTCCCAGCTCCATATAGACCTCGGCAACAGTCCCATAAAAACTAGCGGCCGACAATGTATCCTGGGTCTTGTTCATGCTTTCCAGACACTGCAACGAATAGAAAAGGCCTTTCTCAAAATTCCCTTTCAACCGACTTACACTGGCTAGCCAGCTGTATGTGTAATGAAGCCTGGGGTACTTGATCTCTTTATAACGTTTCAATACATCCAAGAGCTCGTTTTCGGCTAAATTCAGATCGCCTAGATCGGCATGAAGACCAGCAGTCTGCTCATACATCTGGATTTCTTTTTCCGGACTCCTGAGCTCTTTATAAATAGAAGCCGCCTGGCGATAACCAGAAAAAGCTTCGGGGTAGTTTCGGGTGATATATCGCTGACAGGTTGCGAATCTATACCTGGCATCGGCTTCCGTTTCTTTGTCACCCGTTCGTCGGCAATCATTGATCAGTTCAGAAAACGTGGATTGTCCAAGTTGAACGTCGCCCCGTTCCATAGATACAATGACCAGCAAACTTTCCGTCTGATGCTGTTTTTTTATTAAATGAAGAGTAGCACTTAAGGCTTTAGCCTGGTTTAAATAGACGGTTGCGCTGTCCAAATCAGTTTTAACCTCGCCCGCTTTATATACCTGAAACTTACCTAATTCAATCAGGGCAGAAAGCCGGGATGTATCGGCCTTACTTTTCTGCAACTTGACCATCAACTGATTGGCCATATTCCGGGTAATATTTTGACCCGAAGCAGGTAAAGGCGTTATCGATTGAAAGGCAACCCCAAGTAGACCTAACCAAACAAGTCCTGATGAATGCCAGCCAGCCAATTTATTAGCTCGTTTAAAAAGGAGTACCCAAGTAGGCATCGTTTGTGTTCGTTAATAATCCCCTTTAAATTTCTACTAATCCGCGTTAGCAATACTTAGAAAAGTTACGCACTAATCAATGCTGACTGGCCAACTTTTTCTTCGGTAAATGTAAGGCTGATCTGTACGCCATTCATCTGGTTGATGTGCAGCTTTCCCCCAAGTTGTTTGCTAAGTCCCCGAATCAGGCTCATACCCAGCGTGCGACTTCGATTCGGATTCAAATCAGTGGGTGAGCCGATACCGTCATCGCTGATTTGAAGCCAGTAGCTTTGATCATCTAGTCGTTTAAGTTCAATTTGAATGGTTCCACTTCGATCCAGCGGAAAGGCATATTTCAACGAGTTCGTGAGGGCTTCATTAATGATCAGACCCAAGGGAACCGCCAAGGTGACATCCAAATCGATCGGTGCAACGGTAACCTGTTTTTTGATACTTCCTTTTAGGTCAAATGAGCCAATCAAGTATTCAACGATTTCATTGATGTACTCGGCCATGGGAATGCTGGACAGCCGGTTGGTTTGGTACAATTTCTGGTGAATCAGCGCCATGGCATGAACCCGGTTCTGGCTTTCGCGGATGGCGGCCAGTGCTGCCTGGTCTTTGAGGTAGGTGGATTGAGAATGAAGCAGGCTTGTAATAATTTGCAGGTTGTTTTTCACCCGATGGTGAATCTCCCGAAGCATCCATTCTCGTTCCCGTAATAAATGCTCCTGATCATTCACTGCTTTTTGGAGGGACTCATTTTGGTGGTTGATCTCAAGCTGTTTGGCTTCCAGCAGTTTATTACTACGCTGTTTGAGGTGATAGCGATTGTAGCTTAATCCTAAGAGTAAAACCAGCATGAGTATGCCGGCAACAATCCCGTTTCGGATGGTACGTGCCTGTTGCAACTGATTCTGCTGTAATAGGCTTTGCTTCGTTAAGAATTGAATATTCTGTTGATTCAACTTTAAATTCTGGTCTTTCTTCTCGCTTTCAAACTCGATTTCTAACTGTGCAATCTGTCGGCTTTTTGTCGTATTTAACAACGAGTCCTGCAAGACTTTATAGCGTTGGAAATGCCGAATGGCGGAGAAGTAATTGGTCTGGGTCGAATCCAGCTTGAACCACTGCAAATGATTTTTGGATAGCGCCATGATGGACCCATTTAGCTGACAACGCGACTCATTGAGGAGCAAAAAGCGACGTGCCTGCTGAAACTGACCGCTTTTGATGAAAAAGTTGATAACGGCCTGATAAATCCGGGCACGTCCTAAACTTCCATTTCCCCGTTTTGCCAGTAAATCCAATGCTTGGTCGCAGTATGCCTGAGCTTGCTTATATTGATTTAACTCCGTATAAATCGTTACAAAACGAAAGTCGACCAGCAACTGACTTTCCGCTGTCGTTGGCGGATACTGTTGAGCCTTTTGCTGTAAGAAGCGAAGGGCTTGTTCCGGTTTGTGCTGCTGCAGCAAAAGATCGGACAGGTTGCCTACCAGATGCAGGATATAGGCGTTATTGGCATGTTTTAAGGCGATGGCCAACGATTTATGAAAGTATATTTTCGCCTGTTTAAACTGACCTAGCCCATAATAGGTGAGTCCAACCCGGTTGTAAATCGTACAGATTGTCAGCGAACTATCTTTACCCGCTTCAGCTGCCCTGACAGCCATCAAACCGAAGGCAAGTCCTTCTTTATAATCTCCCAGCTTAGTTGATACGAAGCCGAGCAGGTCATATACCGTTGCTAAATCTGTGTGGCCAGTGGCACGAAATAACGTTAGAGCACTTTGTAGTTCGGTTAAGGCTAGCGCATAATTTTCCTGTATCTGATGCAGATCCGACAATTCCTTATACATGTCGGCCTGCTTAACTTTATCATTAGCCTGTTTAAAATAACGGAGTGCTTTCTCGTAGAATTGGATTTTCTTAGGCAATTCACCTTCTTCAAGTGTGTAAAAGCGCGCCTGATTCATGTACACATAGCCAAGCTGATCCCATTGATTTTCTCTTGAATAAATGGTGATAGCCTTCTGGGCATACATGGTGGCCTTGGGAATGTTGCCCTTTTCCAGCCAGATCAGGAACGAAGTATAATAGGCTTCACCCATGCGTTTTTGATACGTCAACGACTGAATCAGGTTGTTGGCCTGTTGACTCAGCCGTAAAGCCATATCAAGATCCTGAGGCTCTTCGCCCAGTTTGAACACGTAGTAATGACTAAGCGTCATAAGTAAGTTCACTCGATTGGTATCCAGCCTACTTGTGCTCAAGACGCGTTGTAAACTGTCAATCTGAGGTGCTGACCATTGAGCTTTAGCAGAGACGGCAAAAAGCATCCATGTTGTCAGGAAAATGTACTGCTTCATAGCATCAATAAGCGGCTACCTTATGTCTGATGAGGAAGCTGGTGGCTGAACGGAAAGCACTTTTCGGATACCCAGTTTTTCCATCCGATACTCAAGTGTTGTTGGTTTTAAGTTCATTAATTCGGCGGCTCCACCATTTCCCCGAATACGACCATTTGTTTGTTTAAGAATCGCCAAAATGTATTCCCGTTCGGTTTCCTGCTGAATCTGTTTAACATCTTGTAAATCCTTTGGCGCTGAAGTTCCCAGTTGCCCATATCCTTTAAAACTGGTATCTGGTAGAATCATGGCTCCTGACCTAGTCATAGCGAATAGGCTGTTTACTAAGGGCCGACCCAGAATTAGGGCCGATTTCCCATCGTTGATGATGACAGCCTGTTCAATGACATTTTCTAATTCACGAATATTGCCCGGCCAGGCGTAATTGATCAGCTCATTTAGTACTGTTTCACTAATTCCTCGAAATGGTTTGCCCATTTTTCGAGCCGATTTCTGGGCGAAAAATTGGGCCAGAAGCGGTATATCACCTGGCCGTTCCCGTAAAGATGGTAACGTGATGGGAAACGTAGCTAACCGGAAATACAAATCCATCCGAAAACGCCCTTCGGCGACTTCTTTTTCCAGATACCGATTGGTGGCGGCCATAACACGCACATCTGTTTTAATGGGCGTTTTACCCCCTACTCGTTCGATTTCCTTTTCCTGGAGTACACGCAGGAGTTTGGCTTGTAATTCAAGGGGCATTTCCCCGATTTCATCCAAAAAAATAGTGCCGCCATGCGCCAATTCAAACTTACCGATCCGTTTTTCAAAAGCCCCCGTGAAAGCCCCTTTTTCATGACCAAAAAGCTCCGATTCAATAAGGTTCGCCGGTAGCGTTGCACAGTTGATTTTTACCAGAATTTTGTCTTTTCGGGACGACAGGTTATGGAGCGCCCGCGCAATGAGTTCTTTTCCTGTACCACTTTCGCCCAATATAAGTACGGTTGTGTCTGTGTTTGCTACTTGCGTAACTTGATCAAAAACTTGTAATAGGCGTTGGCTCCGGCCAATGATTTCTTCAAAATTGGCTAGTGTTTTTACTTCTTCCTGTAGGTAGTTGTTCTCCCGTTTTAGTTGTTCACTAAGTCGGGCAACTTCCTCAAAGGCAAGAACCCGTTCCAGCATTAACACAATGGGTTGCTCTAGCCGCTCCAGTAGGTTAAGATGCCGGGAAAGGTAGGAATCGGGCTTACGGCTCAGAAAAGAAATGTAGAATGTATCGTCTGGCCCTACGTTAAGTGGCATTACTAACGCCGATTCAAGTCTGAACGTTTTGGCAAGCACCTGTCCAAAGCGATTTTGTTTGCAGAAAACGCTAAAAGTATCCTCGTTATAGCGGATAGGACCGGCCGGACCCTGGCCAACCTGTAACTGAATAAGTTGATCGAGGGGCATATTCGTCATCTGCTGAATGTCAGTCAGACTAATGATTCGATACTCCTCAAAGCCAACCTGGTAATAATTGAAACTATGGATTATTCCTTTCTTCTGGTATTGAATCGATAAGAAATCGAAGGGTACATGTGACTGAAGAATCCTAGCTGCGTTCAGTAGCTTTTGCTCCCAACTTCCCTGAGCTGACAGCGCATCCGTCAGGGCGATCTGAAGCGCCTTTTCTTCCCGGAGTTTTATTTCGACACTATGTGCATACCGGTATCGGCTGATTTCCAATGTAGTAAGGATGTCTTTTTCCCGAAACGGTTTGACAATATAGCCAATGGGCTGCGTGGCTTTCACCGCTTCCAGTACGCTCTTATTGTCATTGGCAGATATATAAATAAAGGGAATACTTCTTTCTTCCAGTTGTTTCGCCAGATCAATGCCGGTTTCTTTTCCCTTTAAGTAAATATCCAGTAATACGATATCGGGTGTTTGTTGGGCCATAAGCGCTAAGGCTTCGGCAACGGAGTCGACAACGCCAATGACCGGATAGCCTGCCTCAAACAGGATGAGTTCCAAATCATTCGCGATAATATATTCGTCTTCAACAATTAGAATCTTGCAGGACGAGGTTGAAGAAAGAGGAGGATTGACTGGTGGCAACATAGTCCGAAATGGGTTAAAGGATATCGTGCACAGACCGCGTTTTCATCTGCTTACAAGAATTATTCCCATTCTGCCTGAGTTAGCTCAGGCGGTTTGAAAAGCCTTGTGAAGCTAGCTACTTTATGTAGCATGGGGGTTCAGATCAAGGAAAAATAACTCAGTAATTGGGTAAAAATAAATGGGAACTCAGCTTTGGTTCGATTCGAATCGTCTCCTTAAGCCTATAGTGCCTACGGAAAATACAGAAAACTCCAGTTTTTCTGGAGACCTCCAAAGTAAAAAAATCTACTGGTTAATTAGTCGAAATATAATATGATTCACTATCAGTTGACAATGAGGGATTTGATTATATGAATTAAAGCAAATCGCAGTTTTACGACTGCCTCAAAGGCTGGCACTCCCCTTGATATGGAGTATGGTCAGGTAGCTTACCTTTTATAGTACTATGGCCACTCCCAAGCATATCATCGAAGTAGTTTACGGTGTTTTTGCAGATAACAATCTAAGCCGGATACTGCCCGTATTGGATGAGAAAATCGTGCTTTATACTGCCGAATACGGACCTGACGGTAGCGAATATCATGGTAGAAGCGGTTTTCTAACCATGATGTCAAGGCTGTATAAAATCTGTGAGAACATCAGCGTGAAGTCACTGGTCTATTTTATGTCCGATACGGACCATCCGCCAGATACTATCATTACATCCGGTTTTTTTGAGGGAAAACTTCTTATTGACAACGAACTCGCCATTTTACCTTTTATACATTATTGGCAAGTGAAAGATGATCGAATTGTCGAATTAAGGGCATTTAACTGGAATTCCGCTGAACTTCGCAACCGATTGCAAGAGGCCAATAAAGGGCCTAACCTTCCATCGAACGGGCATCATTCAGGTAGTAATGGTAACGGTACGGAATAAAACGTTGCACTTAACTAGGACGGGAATGCATCCACTTGAAACGATTCTTCTGCTACTAATTTTTGTCATTGGATTGGCGCTGATAGCCCGGCGACTCAACCTGGTTTTCCCGATAGTATTGACGGTTGGCGGCTTAGTCATTGGCTTTATCCCTGGTTTGCCAACTGTCGGTCTAGACTCGTCTGTTGTGCTACTGGTTTTTTTACCACCTATTCTTTACAGTGCGGCCTGGTATACAAACTGGAGCGATTTTCGCCGAATATTAGAACCTGTCATTGTGCTCGCCTTAGGCCTGGTACTGGCTACCAGCATTGGTATAGCCTATGTAGCTCAATCATTTATTCCAGGCTTTACGCTGGCTACTGGCCTACTATTGGGGGCTATTGTCTCACCTTCCGACGCTGTAGCCGCTACGGCCATCATGAAGACCCTGCCTGTACCCCGAAAAATTGTCGCCATCCTAGAAGGCGAAAGTCTGGTCAATGATGCGACGGCTTTAGTGATCTTTCAACTGGCACTCGCTACCATGAGTTCCGGGAGCTTTTCACTGACCGACTCCCTGTTGGATTTCGTTCGATTGGCCGGGGGTGGAATTGGTACGGGACTCGTTATTGGCTACCTATCTTTCTGGCTGCATAAACACGGCAATCTTGAACCCGCGCTAGAAACCGTGTTGACGTTTGTGACGGCCTACTCCGCCTATTTAGCGGCAGAATACCTACATTTAAGTGGGGTTCTTAGTGTGGTTACTGCGGGATTATTATTAGGCCATAAGCAATCGAGGGTACATAGCCCAACCACACGGATGCAGGCCGTTGCCGTCTGGGATTTTGTCGTTGTGCTGTTAAATGGACTAATCTTTATTTTGATTGGGTTACAATTGCCGCATGTTGTGGCCTCAATCAAAGGTCAGTCGCTGGGACAACTCGTCTGGTTCGGATTACTCATTAGTTTGATAGCTGTAGCAATTCGATTCCTGGGTATCTTTTTGGCGGATACGGTTTCTACCCAAGCCCGAAAGACGTTACACCTTCCCCCCGTGTTTCCGTCTTACAAACACACGACCTTGTTAGCGTATATCAGCATGCGGGGAATTGTATCATTGGCGGCTGCCCTATCAATTCCTGAACGGCTACCCAATGGCCTTCCCTGTCCAGGCCGAAATCTAATCTTGTTTATTACATTTTGCGTGATTCTGTTTACGCTGGTAGGACAGGGGAGTATGCTTCCCCTTGTTATTCGGGCCTTACAATTTGGTCAGCAGTCCACTGATTATCTTTCCCGACGGGAAATTCGCAAACGGCTTTCCAGGAAAGCGCTAGCCGTGATTCATCGTGTGGTTGATAAGGAAGGGCTTGCCGGAAATACAGTTCAGGAAATCATTGATCAACATCAGGAACGCGTTGATGAGCTTGACCGGGCAGATACCGCCAAGGCTTTATCCCAGCATCAACTCAGTCGAAAATTGACCTTATCATCCATTCAGGCGCAACGGGCTGAGCTATTGACCTTACGAGATGACCAATTGATCGACGTTGAACTGTTTCATGAATTGGAAAACGAACTGGATCGGGAGGAGATACAGTTGCAGAATGTTGACGTATAAAAGTCTGTAATCAACTAAACGTTTAAGAGTATGCCTAAACAGCGCTGACTGCTTTTTTTGCAGGATTAAATTCCAGATGAATGTGAACGCCTGAGTCCAGATGGATTTTCAATTGACCGCCAATCTGTCGGCTCAACCCTCTGATCATACTTAACCCCAGCGTGCGACTTCGTTCAACATCAATGCCAATCGGCATACCGATGCCGTTATCGCGAATGGCTAACCGATACGTCTGATCGGCGATAAGGTGCAGTTCTACTGTAATCGTTCCAGAACGATTTTCCGGGAAAGCATACTTCAGCGAATTCGTTACAGCCTCATTAATGATTAAGCCTAATGGAGTGGCCAGCGTTATATCCAGTTGAATTTCTGAAACAGCTACGTTTCCCACGATAATGTCCTGTTGATCAAACGAGCCAATCAGACTATCCATAATTTCATGGATGTATTCGGGCATGTTCACTTTTGCCAGATTATCGGATTGATATAGTTTCTGATGAATCAGGGCCATCGCATGCACCCGATTCTGACTCTCCCGGAGGGCTGCCAGTACGATTGGATCGCTCAGCGAGTGAGACTGGGCATTCAACATACTGGTTATCACCTGTAAGTTATTTTTGACCCGGTGATGAATTTCCTTCAGCATCCACTCTTTTTCTACCAGTAATTCTTCTTTCTGGTCCAGTACTTGTTCCAGCGATTGATTCTTCTGATTGATTTCCAGCTGTTTGGTTTCGAGTAGTTGATTGCTTTTTTGTTTTAGTCGGAAACGATTATAGCTCACACCCAGTAGGCAAGTGAGCAGAATTGCCCCGGCAATAATACTATTTCGCTGAAAATCCTTTTGCTGTATACTGGTTTGCTGCACAAGGTTTTGTCGGGTCAGCAGGGCAATATCCTGTTCTTTCTTTTTTGTTTCGTACTGAATCTCTAAGCTGGCAATCTGCTGGCTTTTTTTCTCATTGAAAACGGAATCACTCAGCGCCTTGTAGGTCTGATAGTGCTTTATTGCCGATGAATAATTGCCTTGGGCAGAATCTACTTTAAACAACTGCAAATGAACGGCGATGGCACCCCGCGATATACCTTCTTGTTTCAACGTATTCAACGCATGCACTAGATACGTACGCGCCTTATCATATTGTTTCAGGATGACATAGAACGAACCTACCCTTATATACGTCCCAATAGCCAGATTGCTTACTTCGGTGTTCCCTGCGCCAAGAGCAAGCACTTGTAAATAATACGTTTCTGCAGTGCCGAAGTGTTTTAGTGCCAGATGACATTCCGCCAAGGTTAAATACTGTAAATACCTGGAAGACGGACTGATAGCAGGGTACTGTCTTGAAATCTGCTGGCAAAACGCAAGTGCTTTGTCTGGACTTTCATAGGCAATCAGACCACCACAAATACTATTGGTGATCACATGTACCATATCAATGTTTTTACTCTGCTCGAAATACCAGAGGGCTTTTTGGTAATAGTTTTTTGCTGATTTCCATTGTTTTAATTCAGCGTAGAGGATGCCAAGTGTTAAATTGAAACTGCCACTATCGACACTATCTTTATTGACCGTTGCACTTTCTATGGCGAGTTGGGCATATTTTAGCGCTTCGTCATAATTACTCATACTGTGGTAGACCGTACGGATCAGGTCGTATGTGTAATGCAGTTTGGGATAATGAATGGACTTATACAGCGCAACTACCTGTAACAACTCGCGCTGGGCTAAGGCCAGATTGCCCTGGCCGTAATGCATATCGGCAATGGTTTTCAGCAAGTACGCTTCCTTATCGACTTGGCCCAGTTGCCGGAAAAGCACCCTTGCCTGTTCATAGCAATTGATTTTTTTGGGTAGTTCTGCCTTAGTACGCGCATAAATCTGGCCAAGAAAATACCAGGTAATGGCTTCCTGCTGACGGAGCTTCTGTTTTTGATAGACTACTAACGCTTTTTGAATGAGATGTTCAGCCGCCTTTGTCTTTCCGGTTGTTCCCAGGTAACGACCTAACGTGCATTGGCTTCTGATTTGTCCGGCAGCAAAGTGTAACGACCTGCTCAATCGATCTGCCTGCCCGATATAGGCGTAGGTGCTGTCTAACCCTTCATCCTGGTCTTCGTGCCTGGTAATAAACTCATCAGATAAAGTCAGGAGAAGATTTACTCGATTAGTATCCGGTTTGCTATTCTGGAGTAACGTCCGCAGGCTATCTATGGCCTGCCTGGTCAGCATTGGATACAGTGGTTCGGCCCCTAGTGATCCACCGCTTATAACCAGAAGCAGTAGTAACGCAATAAGGCGTATCATAAAAGCTGAGTATAGTTGCTTTACAAACATAACTCTGCCTGAACATATCTGAGCTCCCTAAACTAACAAAGCAAGTCAATGTACCATTAAAGCGTCGATTTATACAGTCTTAACCGGTAAGTTATTGAAACGATCGTGTCGTTAATGGCCCATGCAACTCACCAATTTCTTTCTCTCTGGATAACCTTACGGTTTCGCGTTGAGCGGTGCGAACGCAATGCAATCGATCTCTACCTGTGCTCCTGAAGCTAGACCATTAGCCCCAAACGCACTTCGGGCCGGATAATGGCCAACAGTGAAATAAGATTGGTAGATTGTATTAAAGTTGGAATACTTTGACATATCCGAGATCATGATCGTGCATTTAACGACGTCATCGACGGTTAGATTCTGCTCTTTTAGTACTGTCACCATATTATCCATGGCCTGTTTAACCTGTGCGTCAAATCCGCCAGCTAAATGTCCGTCCAATTTGACGCCGATCTGACTTGAGACGTACACAAAATCACCTGCTCGCCTGGCTTTTGAAAACGGATAAACAGCTAATAGATCATCGGGAGAATTGGCCGTTGCGCTAGGCATCGTATCTGTAATGCCCGGAGGTGTGGCTGATAGTAAAAGCATTATGCCTACTAGGAAAAAAGGTAAACTACTTATTTTCATGGCTATGTTCTTTGTTTGCCCAGTTATATGATACAGCGAAATGTTGTTAATGTTAGGGCAAACGTACAGTATGCGCGAGCGGAGAAAGTGGTATATATAGACGGTTATGCAGTAAAATCAGCTTTTTTACTGCATAACCACGCTTAAAAGGTTTGGAACAGATATATGTCTTATCCCGGTGATTTTCTACCTACAAGTTGACCTTTAAAAAGCCACGGTTGAAATCCCTTCTTTTTACTGTAATACCATCTGTTTGTACCGAGCTCATCGGTCTCTGTCCCCGTAGATTTGTTCCAGCAAAAGAAGATAAAATGACTAACCAAGTATTACTTATGTGGACATTTAACCGCGTCGCATTGGGCGCATTACTCAGTATCATGATGGCATTTTCCCAAACCGAAGAGGCAACTGCTCAGGCTTCAGCTACCGGGGTAAAAAATGTGGTCCTTATTCACGGAGCCTTTGCCGACGGCTCAAGCTGGTCAAAAATCATCCCACTATTGGAGGCCAAAGGCCTTCACGTAGTAGCTGTCCAAAATCCGCTTAGCTCCCTGGACGATGACGTGGCGGCTGCCAAACGGGCCATTGCTCTACAGGACGGGCCGGTTCTGTTGGTTGGTCATTCGTGGGGTGGCGTCGTCATTTCTCAAGCGGGCATTGATCCCAAGGTTGCGGGTCTGGTCTACGTAGCCGCTTTTGCGCCCGATGATAACCAGTCTTTGGTCGATGCATCGAAAGCCTTCCCGCCCACACCCGGACTGGCAGAAGCTAAACCCGATGCGGCTGGCTTTCTATCCTTGACCGCCAAAGGTATTTATGAGGATTTCTGTCCAGACTTACCTATGGCAGAGCGTGAAATTGTGCTGGCGACGCAAGGCCCCTGGGCTGCGGTTTGTACTACTGATAAGATTAGCAAAGCCGCCTGGAAAGTGAAGCCATCCTGGTACATCGTCGCCAGTGAGGATCGAATGATTAACCCGGATCTGGAACGTCAATTTGCCAAGACAATGAAGGCCAAAACGCTGGAGGTTAAAGCCAGTCATGTT
Source organism: Spirosoma sp. (assembly GCA_964263725.1). GTDB lineage: Bacteria > Bacteroidota > Bacteroidia > Cytophagales > Spirosomataceae > Spirosoma. Next base: position 3,703 of record CAXVWN010000318.1, on the reverse strand, counting down.
CCCATGTTGTCTCAGCCTAAACAGGTGGCTGATTTTATCATTGACGCGGCCCATAAGGTAGTTTCCCAGTAACAGATTTTCTCCTATACGTATCGATAAAATTAAGAAGTTCAATCACGATTTAATCTCAAAGACATGAGCAAGATCACAGTTAGTGACGGAACCGAAATCTATTGCAAAGATTGGGGCACAAGCTAACCCATTGTGTTTCATCATGGCTGGCCACTATCCGGTGATGACTGGGAAGGACAAACGATATTTTTCCTAAAGCAGGGTTTTAGAGTAATTGCTCATGATCGCCGGGGGCATGGCCGTTCGTCCCCAACTTCCGAAGGCCATAATATGGACACTTATGTTTCCGATGTGGCGGAGCTGACGGCCTTTCTTGATTTAAACGATGCCATTCACATTGGACACTCAACCGGTGGGGGTGAAGTGATTCGCTACGTGGCCAAACATGGGCAGGGGAGGGTAATGAAAGCCGTGATGATTAGTGCGGTTACGCCACTCATGGTGCAAATGGAAACGAATCCAGACGGTATTCCTATGTCGGTATTCGATGAAATTCGGGAAGGTACGGCAACCCAACGCCCTTAGTATTTTCAGGATTTTACTCTTCCCTTTTACGGCTATAATCGGGAAGTAGCCAAGGTTTCGCAGGGCATCCGGGATAATTGGTGGCGCCAGGGCATGATGGGGAGCATAAAAGCCCATCACGACGGTATTAAAGCTTTTTCAGAAACCGATTTTACCGAAGATCTGAAGCGTGTGGACGTGCCCGTACTGGTGCTGCATGGCGAAGATGACCAGATCGTGCCCTTCACCATTTCGGGCGCAAAAGCAGTAAAACTGTTAAAACATGTGAAACTGATTTTGTATCCAGGATTTCCTCATGGCATGCCAACTAAAGAAGCCGCAGCGATAAATGCAGCCCTATTGACTTTTATTAACTCGTAATTAATTAATAGCCTCGGGTTTACTAAAATCAAAAAAGCTGTCAGTAGAAATATTGCCAGCTTTTTTAATGAGCTAATATCTCATCAAACTCAGCTCTGTTAACAGCCGTAAAAGCTTCGTCCGGCATCTTTAGTTCGAAAATGACGATTCTGTCGGCGCTGGCCTTATTGAAATTACTAAATATGCCCTTATCCCTCCCCTTGCCAGTTTAGTCGCAAAGTACCTTCCTGATTGGTTTGTCCAGTTTAGAAATCAATTGGCAAACGAAATAGCTAGCCACAGAACAAATTGGAGTGAGCCGGGTTAATCATCCTGTTATTATGTTAATTTCTAGGAAAATTAGGATGAAATAGAGTAACTTATACACCTTCAATTGAAACGTAGCCTATAAGCCATCCAACACGGTTTTTCCGAGCGGTCTTTGGCACTCGATAGCTTCACCTTTTCTTCAACTTAATCCGTCTAAACGTTCCAACTCAACCGAAATCTAATTATGAACTACTTCTCTCTAGCTCTTTCGTCCGGTAAAGCAATCGCTCTGCTCGTGTGGTTGTTCCTGCTCCAAGCCCAACTGGTTGGGGCGCAGACTTTCCCAACTAATTTTGCCGGGGTTCAAGTGGCAACTGGCCTTGATCCGGTCGGCATGGATATCGCACCGGATGGTCGCGTTTTCCTGGCGGAGAAAAATGGAAAGGTAAGGATCGTTAAAAATGGCACGTTGCTATCAACGCCTTTTGTTACTATTCCCAACGTCGATAACTTTAATGAACGAGGCTTGCTGAAAGTTGTGCTCGATCCTAATTTCACCACGAACAACTTTCTATATGTTTATTACACCTACAAAGCTGCGGGTAGTTCGGTTAGTAACAACCGGATCAGTCGATTTACGGCTGCTGGGGATTTGGCCGTTGCCAATAGTGAGAAGGTGTTAATCGACATTGATCCGTTAGGTTCGGTCGGCTACCACAATGGTGGGGGCCTAGCTATCAAGGAAGGGAAGCTGTTTATTTCCGTGGGTGAGAACACCGTTGCCGAAAACGCACAATCCCTGACTACCCTAAAAGGCAAAATCCTTCGCATCAATTTAGATGGCAGTATTCCTACCGATAACCCGTTCTATTCAACAGCTACGGGCACCAATCGAGCCATCTGGGCACTGGGATTGCGAAATCCATTCCGGTTAGCCACGCAACCCGGCACTGGCAAGCTTTTCATTAACGACGTGGGCAATAGCAGTTGGGAAGAAATAAATGAAGGCGTTGCCGGAAAAAATTATGGCTGGCCGGGTATTGAAGGTGTTCGAACCAGTCAAACGCCACCGACCAATTATCAGGACCCTTTCTATGCGTATGACCATAGTCAGGGGTGCTCCATAACAGCTGGCGCATTTTACAATCCGACTACGGCTAAATTTCCGACGGCTTACGTGGGCAAGTATTTCTTTGGCGATTATTGTAACGGCTGGCTCAAGACAATCGATCCGACAACCAAGGCCGTTGCCAATTTTGCCACGGGTATTAACCGGCCGCTGGATGTAGCCGTCGCCAACGATGGAACACTCTATTTCATTGCCAGAGGTGGCATTGCCGGGGGCTCCGATGCGGCTAATACGTCGAGTACAAATGGCGTACTTTGGCGGGTGGACTACACCGGAAACGGTGTGCCGGTCATCGCCGTGCAGCCGACCAGCAAAACGGTTTCGGTTGGGCAGTCTGTTACCTTTACCACCGTTGCGTCTGGCAATCCGGTGCCCAGTTATCAATGGCAGCGAAATGGCGTGACTATTTCAGGGGCTACATCGCCTAGTTACACCCTGGCTACTCCAGCTCTAACGGATAATGGGGCTAAATACAAGGTGATTGTTAGTAATTCGGCCGGAAGCGCAACTAGTAGTGAAGCGACCCTTACGGTTATTACCAATCAATTACCGGTTGCCACGATTACCACACCCACGTCGGGTGCGAAATATGCAGGAGGGGATGTCATTTCGTTTTCTGGCACGGGTAGCGACGGAGAAGATGGCAATCTACCCGCCAGTGCCTTTACCTGGAAAATTGACCTGTATCATTTCGATAACCCGGCTCACGCGCACCCCGCCATGGAGCCTATCAGTGGCATTACCAGTGGCAGTTTTACTGTCCCCACCCAGATGGAAACGTCGGCCAATGTACTGTTTCGATTATTTCTTACCGTAACGGACTCCAAGGGGGCTACAACTACTGTTTCCAGAGACATAGTTCCAATTACCTCGACTATTACATTGGCCACTAGTCCGGTAGGATTAGCGCTTAAACTGGATGGCAGTACCGTGACAGCTCCTTATTCCTTCACCGGCGTCAGCCGCATCATTCGGAGTTTAGAAGCTGTGTCTCCCCAAACCGTAGGGGGCATAACCTATACATTCTCTTCCTGGTCAACTGGCGGAACGCGCATTCAGAACTTGTCTACGCCAGGGGTTGCGACCACCCTAACGGCTACCTTTGTTCCGTCAACGAGCAGCACTGGCATTGTAGCGGGTGGTGTTTACGAACTGGAACCCCAGCACGCTCTTGGTCAGCGCCTGGATGTGCGTGCACTAAGTACGGCAGATCAGGCGATTGTGGAGTTGTACCAACGCAATGGTGGCGCTAATCAGCGGTGGAAGTTCATCGACAAAGGCAACGGTCTGTATGAGCTTGAACCACAACACGCGCTTGGCAAGCGCCTGGACGTAGCAGGTCGAAGCGCTGGAGATAATATAAAAGTA